>JBEKUT010000299.1:0-8971 GCA_049514735.1 Bryobacteraceae bacterium | reverse complement strand
CGTGACGGAACGACTGCCGTAGCGTGATACAACGTAGCCTGTGAGCGGCATGGAAATGATGCATCCGGCAGCTATGCCGAGCAGAGAGAGTCCCAGTTGCGCGGTGCTGAGACCGATGGCGGATTTCACGGCGGGAATTCGCGAGATCCAAGTGGCGAACACGGCCCCGTGAAGAAAAAAGATAGCCAGTACGCTGGCCCGCGCCGCCTGGATATGCTTCAAGTTTCGAGAGTATCATCGGCCAGCCGATCCCGGGGCAACATACGCGGATCTTACGGTGACGTGCGAGAGTGACGCGAACGATCGAGAAAGCGCCGCTGATCGCAACCTGGAGGCCTGCGGGAGCGAAGTGCTGGTGGAACTCGAACGTACTGACGCATGGTGGCCGCCAACCCAATGCTCTTGATTCCGATAAACTGGGTGTGGCGATGGTAGAAATCCAACCAATCCGCGTTGAAATTGAACGAGAGGTTGGCGGACGAATGCTGGCGTCCGTTCCGGAACTTCCCGGCGTTATGGCCTATGGCGCTAGCGAAGACGAAGCCGTTCGAAAAGTCAAGTCTTTAGCGTTACAAGTACTCGCGGACATGATCGGGAGCGGTGAGGATGTTCCCGAGCCGCTGAAAGCGCTCTTCGCGGCGTGAGCGTTGCAGCGTCCCGGCTGGCGCAATTTCACGTTCTGTTTTCACGATAGTGAGGAGGTCGGCCCAGCGGCTCTTGCCAAGATTGGAAAGGAAACGGGTCTTCGGCCCGAGGACCGTTGATTTGGCGTCGTCAAGTGACCGCGATCGATGTCGCTGTTCTAAAACTCGAAGAGTCCCATCTTGGATATACACCCCTTCCCGCCACGTCGTGTTGAAATTGGAGGGCAAGGACAAGTTCTTGCGCTCCTACATGCAGGACCGAAACCATAAGGCCTATCTAGCCGCAAGCGCTGTCTGCTGTGTACAGCCGTTGCGTGGAGAATTGGGTACGATCTCGATGGAACGGAATTCAGCGGAGGTAGTAACGAACGTGGGTGCGTCGATTCCACGCAACGATTTGGCTTGCGCATGCGCCGATGCTCAACAGGACCGACGGGAACGGTGCCCTGTCGCGTGCCGCGGTGCGATCCCGCTTTGAAGCCACCCTCCAAACCGGTTCGTCCCGGCCAACGCGCTCGGTTCCCAATGACCAACCGCCGGGTCGCGCATCGCGAGATAATGGACTCGTGCATGTTCCGACGGGATTCGTCAATCAGGCCGAGCTCACGGATGCGGTAGCCCAGGCTGCCAAAACGCTCGACTCCCGCGAAGTCCGGGACGTGCGATTCACTCTGGGATCCGATGCAGACGGAGAACCTTCAATTTTCTTCGGAATCCTGCTGACCCCGTACGCCAGCCACCGCTCCCGCCTGGCGGACGTGACTGGAAGAGTGACAACGGTGCTAGTCGATCAACTACAACCCTACAATCACTGGGGACTCCAGCCGTACTTTAACTTCACCTCAGATCCGGCGCATTTCCGTAATCCTGGCTGGATGTAATTTGTGGCTCTTGCGGAAGACCTTCTGAAACAGGCATTTCTCCTTCTCAATAAGGAGCCAAAGACTCCAACCCAAGCGAGTCTCCGGAGAGCTGTCTCCACAGCTTACTATGCGCTTTTCATCTGTTCATACAGGATGCTTCGGCCAATTGGAGCCGGCTTGACACGCGCGATTATCTCGCGCGTGCATTCGAACACAAGACCATGAAGGAGGCGTCAACGCGGGCAGAGAACGCTGCCTATGATCCGTCAGTCCCTCCGCAGGTCGTTGCCAAGTTGCGCTCCGTCGCAAGGGCATTCAGGGAACTGCAATTTCAACGGCACCTCGCAGATTACAGCAATGCGACTAAATGGGACAGGCTCAAGGCATCGTCTAAAGTAAACCAATCCAAGACGGCTTTTAGCGATTGGAAGGTAATCCGCAAAACGAGTATGTCGCTCAGCGATATCTCGTCTCGCTCTTGAGCAACTATAGAGACGGGTGACAACGCGGGTTCGAAAAGCCTCGCTAACAGGCTGCGTCCTCAGGGAGCCCTGACCGCAAGAGATCTACGGCGAGCCTGCCGCGTGCCCGCCCATGTTCTGGGCGCGCTCGAGCAAGGACGGGGGGCGCGGGCGTGTATTCAGGCGGCCGACATGGTCCGCTGATATACGTCCGCGAATCGGGATGCAACGGCGGATGTGGATGCGGCGGTGTTGGCGAGGGCGGCGGTGACGGCGATGAGGTCCGTTGTACAATCGCAAAAAGCTCATCTGTCCATAAAGAAGCTGCGCTCGAAAGGAGAGCCAGTTGAGGCTTTGTCCGTCGTGCTCGGCAGTTCCGCCGCAGGACAGCGAATTCTGCAACAAATGCGGCTCTGCGCTCAACGGAGCGCCAGCCGCCGCTACCGAGACCGTTTTCACTCCCACCCCTTCCCACAAAATGGACGAGGGCCGCTTCCCGCCTGGAACCTTGCTCGCGCAACGCTACCGCGTAGTCAGTCTGCTGGGCCGCGGCGGCATGGGGGAGGTCTACCGCGCTAACGATCTGCTGCTGGGTCAAACGGTGGCGCTTAAATTCCTCCCTGCCCTGCTGACGTCCGGCGAACCGGAGCTGGCGCGGTTCCGCAACGAAGTGCGCATCGCACGCCAGGTCTCGCATCCCAATGTCTGCCGCGTATATGACATCGGCGAAGCCGAGGGCTCCACGTATTTGTCGATGGAATATGTCGATGGCGAGGATCTGGCTTCGCTGCTGCGGCGCATCGGACGGCTGCCGGCGGACAAGGCGCTTGAAATCGCGCGACAGCTCTGCGCTGGTTTGGCAGCCGCGCACGACAAAGGCGTGGTACACCGCGATCTGAAGCCTGGCAACATCATGCTCGACGGGCAGGGGCAGTTGCGCATCACCGACTTCGGGCTGGCGGGCATGGCCGGTGAGATAGAGGACATTCAGAGTGGAACACCGGCGTATCTGGCGCCCGAGCAGCGCTCCGGCCGCGAGGTAACGGCGCGCAGCGATATCTACGCGCTGGGCGTGGTTCTGCACGAGGTGTTCACGGGTAAACGCCCGTCCACGGATGTGACGCATCCGGATTTGTCCCCTGAAGTGGATCGCGTGATTCGCCGCTGCCTGGCTGACGATCCGGCGAAACGTCCTGCTTCGGCGCTGCAAGTTGCGGCCGCATTGCCAGGAGGCGACCCTCTAGCGGCCGCGCTGGCGGCGGGAGAAACGCCGTCACCCGAAATGGTCGCCGCGGCGGGAGACTCCGAAGGCCTGCGGCCCATCGTCGCTTGGCTCCTGTTGGCAGGGGTGATTGTGACAGTCACGGCCGCGATTCTGTTGAATGCACCCACCCAACTCTATCGCCGGGTCCCGCTCGAAAAGTCTCCCGAGGTGCTGGCAGAGCGCGCCCGCAACATTCTGCAGAGCGCCGGCTACGCCGAGCCGCCAGTGGACACCGCGATGGGATTCTACGACGGGAAAGACTTCCTTCGCTACATCGAGGAACACGACAAATCCAAGACGCGCTGGGATCATTTGGAGACCGGGGCCTTCGTGTTTTGGCATCGCGGCAGCCCCCGTCCGCTCGCCGCTCGCTTCTTCGATTCGGATGCACCAGCGTTTGGATTCATCTGGACGGACGATCCCCCAATGGATGTGTCCGGGATGACCCTGCTCAGACTCAATCCGCTCGGCCGCCTGACGCAACTCATCGTGGTTCCTCCGCAGGTGGAGAAAACCGCGGACGCAGCGCCGCCACCCGACTGGACGCCGCTGTTCTCCGCTGCGGGGCTCGATCCGTCAAAGTGGCAGCCGTCGCATCCGTCCTGGACGCCTCCGGTCGATAGCGACACACGGGCCGCGTGGACAGGGTCGCTGGCCGAGCGCCCCCAAACCGCGATGCGGATCGAGGCCGCGTCGTACCGCGGCAAGCCCGTCTACTTCGAGTTGATCGGCCCTTGGACCCGTCCTGAACGTATGCAGCCGTTCAGGCGGACTATCGGCCAACGCGTCGCCCTAGTGATGGCCATCGTCTTGATACTTTCGCTGCTGGTGGGTAGCGCAATGCTTTCACGGCGGAACCTGCGCCTTGGCCGTGGAGATCGCCGTGGGGCGACGCGTCTGGCCGCCCTTGCTTTCGCGCTTTGGACGGTGGAGTGGCTCTGTGCCGCGCATCACGTCCCGACCTTCGAGGAATTCTCGCTTTTCATCGAGTTCCTGATGAAGGGGCTGGCGCTTTCGTCCTTCTTCTGGATTCTCTATATCGCCTTGGAGCCCTATGTGCGCCGGCGCTGGCCTGACACGCTGGTCTCCTGGAGCCGTTTATTGGCGGGAGGGTTTCGCGATCCCCTGGTGGGACGCGATGTGCTTATCGGATGCCTCTCAGCTTCCAGTACAACTGCCCTGTTAAAGCTGAGTTGGTTTTTCCCCTTGTGGCTCGGTTATCCTCCGCCGCAGCCGCGCGAGGGTCCATGGTGGCAGTTTCTCGGCGCGCGTCCGATCATTGCCGATCTGTGCTCCAGTCTGCTGTTTGCACTTATTTTCTTCCTTGCGTTTCTCTTTGTTCTGGTCCTTCTCCGGGCATTGCTGAAAAAGGAGTGGGCCATCGCCATAATCGTTCTCTTGATTGCCGGCTTGATCGCCGGAGGCCGCGATCCCGCTATTATCGTGGTCACCGCGATCTGGATTGGATGGGTTGTGTTTCTGCTTACGCGCTTCGGCTTACTGGCGGGAGTGGCCAATCGCATCATCTACGGGATCCTGATAGCTTTTCCCCTGACGACCGAAGGGTCGGCGTGGTATGCGGGCATCAGTCTGGCAGGTATTCTGCTGATGGCAGCACTGGCGCTCTACGGCTTCTATACTTCCCTGGGAGGTCGGCCGGTTTTCGGGAGGGCCGTGCTCGAGGAGTGACACGATTGGAGACTTGTAAGAGATTAGTCGCAACGGAGTCTGCAAATGATCGTTGAAATGCGCACCTATAAAACGAAGTCCGGCCGGCGCTCCGAGTTTCTGGAAATATTCCGGTCCAAGTCCATCCCCGCGCACTCGGAAATCGGAATGAAGATCGTGGGTCCATTTCTCTCCGTCGAAGACCCGGATACTTTCTTCTTCATGCGTGGCTTCCCCAACCTCGCCTCGCGCGAGCCGCTGAAAGCCAAGTTTTACGAAAGCGAGCTTTGGAAGAGCGAACTCGAAAACATCCTGATGCCAATGTTGGAGAAGTACGAAGTGGTTGTGGTGGACGATCCCGGCGAACTCGTAATGTCATCCAGCGGCGAAACAAGTTCCTAACGGGTTCGCTCTAACAATTGAAAGGCACATTCAATGCGCAGATTTGCATTTCTGTTGTTCACCGCGGCTGCTGGAATCGGGTTGATGGCTATCGCCCCCAAAGCGGACGCGCAGGTCAGCGTCGAAGTTGGAGTCGCTCCGGACTGCCCGTATGGTTACTATGACGTCGCACCTTATAACTGTGCTCCGGCTGGCTATTACGGCCCAGAATGGTTTAATGGTGGCGTCTTCATTGGCGTTGGCCCGTGGTTTCATGGCGCCGCCGATTTTCACGGCCACGTAAACAGAAAGTTCCATCCAGAACATGGCTATAAGGGTCCACTGCCGCAACGCGGCGAGAAACCGGAGCCGGCTAAAATGGTCGATGCCGCGCACTTCAAGGGAAATGAAGTGCGGGATGGACAGGGTCACGTAGTTAAGGGCAAACGCTAGGCGGCCGGCGAGGCGGATCGACTTCGTTCAATGCTTTTGCGCGAGTTTCTCGGCCGTCTTGAGCGCGTCCTCCGCCTTCACCTTGACATCCGGCTGTACGCCTGGCCCGTCCCAATCGGTTTTTGAGACCGGATTGATCGGCCTGCGGTCGGGAACGCGAATTTCGAAATGATCGTCGATGCGGCGGCCGATCGGAATGTGGCCACGGCCCGACGTGGGCTCACCGACAATCGTCGCGCGCTTCAGCATCTTCAGGTCGTAGCTGAACTCCTCCGCTCCGGAGA
Source organism: Bryobacteraceae bacterium (assembly GCA_049514735.1). Classification (GTDB taxonomy): domain Bacteria; phylum Acidobacteriota; class Terriglobia; order Bryobacterales; family Bryobacteraceae; genus JAICMB01. The sequence continues at coordinate 2,953 of JBEKUT010000299.1, read as the reverse complement.
AAGTCGTGCTGGAGGTCAACACAAAGGCCGGCTTATCCGCAAGCCGGTTGCCGGGAACCGGCGGCGGCGTCCAGGATTCGCGGGTCGAATTTTCGGCGCGATCGTACATGTCGTTGAGGTGCGTCGAACGGTCAAAGAGATAGCCGGCGATGAGCGCAACCATCTCCGGGTATCCGCCGCGGTTCTCCCGCAAATCGAAGACGATCGCATCGGCCGAGTTTAGGGAAGCCATTGTGGCCGCCGCGGTGGCGCGGCAGAAGGAAGGATCGGGAAAAGAATCGAGTTTCAAGTAGCCGATGTCGTGCGGCAGGATCTTGACCTTTTCGAAGAAGCAGTTGTTCTGCTTCAATGCTTCTCGATAGCGCGCCTGAGCTTCCGGGGATGGCGCATGCGGTGCCGGCGGGCTATTCGGAGTTCCATCCGGGTAGTAGCGCATTTTGAGTTGTTTGTCGTGACTCACGTCCAGCATCTGCGCGGTAAGCAGATCGGCGAAGGACGCGCCATCGGTGACGGCATCGTTATCGCCGTTCTTTTCGTGGGCGAGCAGCGCATCCGCCACTTGCAGACCCACGTCAGGATAATCATAGTATCTTTCTATGTTCGCGACGGCGCCGTCGACCACGCGGTGGCGTGCGGCGGCGTCCAACTGCGCGCTCTCGACCTTCAGGCTGGCGTTAATCTGGGGTCCAGGTCGTCCACCACGGGCGACGAGCGCCGGGACTGAGCCGACGGCGAGCAGCGATAACAGACCAGCAGACAGCAACGTCCCTGGACGCAGCGAGGCGCGTTCCAGAAGCCAGAACGAAGGCGTTCCAGCATGAGCTGCAATTCGCGCGGCCGCGGGTTGGGGATGGCGATAAACTGCCAAATCGAATAGCAGATCAAGCCAGAGTCGCAGCTTTGGGAAGAAGCCGCGTTCATCGCGAGAACGGTCGCGAAAGAGTTGCAGAGCGTCCGTTCCGTATCTGACACGAAAATGAGCCGGATAGAAGCGCAATAGAAAGGAGTAGATCTTTTCAGACATAATCCCCCCTCAGGATTTTCTTGGCGCGCGCGACACGCAATAGATCGGCGAGCCTCTCCGCTTCGGAGCGCGCCACGTTGCGGCCGTTGGCGGTTAAACGATAATATCGCCGACGTTCCTGCCCGGGCTTATCGTCCTCACCAAGATCCAACTCTTCGATGAGCTTTTCTTCAAGCAGTGACTGGATGGAGCTGTAGAGCGTCCCGGGGCCAAGGCGCAGCCGGCCGCTGGTCTGCTCCTCCACCTGCCGCATGATTGCGTAACCGTGCAGATCTTCATCCGCCAAGGCGAGCAGAATCTGGAAGGCGGCAGCGGGCAATGGATCTAGTTTTCGCTTAGGCATACACTATCGATCATCGGTATATCGATGATCGATTATACGCCTACTCGCTTCCGCTCAGCAAGAGGCTTCGACGATGGAAACCAGGTCGCCGCCAACGGGGACGATGCTCCGGCAATCCAGGCCAGCCTGAGTCAACAGCTCTCTCCATTCCACGGCGCTGCGTTCCTTGCCTCCTGTGACGGCCAGCATGTTCAGGTCGCTCATCAGGCGCTGCTCTAGCGATGGGTCGGCGCTGTCGACAACGTCCGGCAAAATGAATTCGATGACGAGAATGCGTCCTTCGGCCGGTAGAACCCGCCGGCAGTTGGTGAGTATCTCGATGGCCGCCTTATCGTCATATCCGTGCAGCACATGCTTCAACATGTAAATGTCCGCTCCCGCCGGTACTTCCTTAAGCAGGTCCGCAGCGATCGGTTTGCAACGATCCGCCAGTCCTTCTTTCTCGAATCTTCGCCCGGCGGCATCGACGGCGTCCGGACGCTCGACCAACATACCGCTCAAGTTCGGATAAGCTGTCAGAACCGCCGCGATCAACCCGCCCCCGCCTCCGCCCAAGTCGGCCACGACGTGGTATTTCGAGAAGTCCCAAGCGAGCGCAATTGGCATGTAGTCTTCAACCGGAGGCGTACCCATAACGCCGCGAAAAATATCCATCGCGTGCGGGTCCTGGGACCAGCGCGATGGCGCGCCTTCGGGCCGTACTACAGGCGCGGTCTCACCGGTTCGGATGCAGTCGGTTAGATAAACCCAATTGTCGGCGATCAGGTCCGCCCAAAATACTACGAAGGGCCATTCGGAATTAGGAGCGTCTTTGCGAAGCGGCCGGCCAAACTCCGTGAGGGCGAAATGCCGCGGCGTGGTTTCCGTGACGACGCCAAAACTCGCCAGAGCGCGTAGCAGGCGATACAACGAACCCGGCTGAGCGCCGCACGACGCCGCGATCTGGTCGACAGATCTCTCTTCATCTCCTAGGGCATCCGCGACACCCAAACGGGCCGCCGCGCAAAGAACGCGGCTGCGGAAATAACCCTGCGCGATTTCAGTGAGCACCTTGGCTGGCATATCGTCATCATAAACGAAGCATCATAAACGAAGCTTGACAGATCTCTCGGCTACCGATATGACAATTTCCGATTATGGCCGGACAGACTCTGAACCAGGCCGGTCTGGTGCGATTGTTGGATCTGGGCTCGTCTCGCTACCGCTTCACCAGGCGGTCCGACAGCTTCGCGCCTGACGAATGGGCGAAGATCGCCGCACTGCGTGACGAGCCGAAAACTCGTACATCGCTGATGCAGGAGAAACCGGAGGAACGCATAGCGGAGGCGCAGTCCGCCGGCAAGGACGCGAAGCGGCCCGTTCTCGAGCTCATTTCCGAGCGCGGAAACCCGATTCTATACAACTCGCCGGAAGCACTAGCGGGAGCGGTCCGCGAAATCGCTTCCAACAGGTAGAGATCCTTTCAAATCTCGCAACGACGGCTCGAATCTAATGTTCTCGGGGAAGTTGCCTGGAAACGCGTTACAATTCACCAATCCCAATAGATGGAAGCCGGCGATATTACCGTTTTGCTAACCAGAACGCGT
>JBEKUT010000298.1:0-8989 GCA_049514735.1 Bryobacteraceae bacterium | reverse complement strand
GAAGTGCGCCGCCATCCTATTACTCGCTACGGCGTGCGCGATCGCCGATGAGAAGCCGACGGAAGTATTCACGATCGGCGGAGTCGTCGTAGACGCGGTCACGAAAAAGCCCGCGCGACGAGTTCGCGTCGTCGTGGCGCCGTCCGATCATGTCGCTTCCGAAGTTGGCGCCTCAATCACCACCGATAACGGCAGGTTTCAGTTCAACGTGTCTGCAGGCAAATACCAACTGCGCGCCGAGCGCAATGGAATGCCGTCTCAAACCTTCGGCGCTCAGCCGTCCAACTCTGGTTTCGGAACCGCCGTAATTACCGGGGCTGACCAGAAAACGGACAACCTGCTGTTCCTTCTCTACCCGCCTGGGGCGATATCCGGTAAGGTGGTCGACGAGGCATTGGAGCCGGTCGAGAATGCACTCGTGCAGTTGCTGCGATCCTCCGTCGTCGCCGGCCGCCGAAGAGTCGAGACTTTCGGATGGGCCTACACCAACGATCTCGGCGAGTTTCGTTTCGGAGATCTGCTCGCAGGTTCCTACTATTTGGCCGTCACAGGTAAACCCTGGTATGCAACGGAAGGACAGATGCGGCTACCCTTCGCGCAGCCCGCTTCGGATCAGTCGCCTCTCGCAAGGACCGCGTACGCGCCCGTTTATTACGCCAATACGGGCGATCCGCGAGCGGCCGCGCCCATCGTCTTGAATCCGGGACAAGAGGCTGTCACCAATTTTTCCCTGTCTCCAAGTACAGGTTTCAACGTAACGGTCCACTGTGAAGGCGAGTGTCGGACGGGTCTGCGCCTGAGCGTGATCGGTGCGGGAATTCTCGATGCCAACAGTTTTGAGCGGGTCGACGATTTCTCGAAGACGGCCTTGGTTCCCGCGGTTCCTCCAGGCCATTACACAATCCGCATCGTCAGTAGCGACGGGTTGAAACCACTGTGCGGAATCGCGGCGGTGGATGTCGTGACCTCGGATGTGGAAGTCACGGTCGCTGTGAAAGAGGCTTCGAAAGTGGCGGGAACGGTCTCGCTGAGCGGTGACGATTCGAAACTGCTGCGGCGTTTGATTGTTACGCTGCGCGACGAACAACAGAACCGCGTCTTCAGACGCGATGTTGCTGCCGACGGAACCTTTGAGATTCCCGGCGTTCTTCCAGGAAATTACCGTGCCTCAATCACGGGTGTACCAGGAGTATTCGCAACGCTGGTGACCTCGGAAGAGGGCGCGGTGAAGGATGGCGTGATCGAGGTCGGCGCAAATGCGAACGTGCGGTTGAAGTTGGACGCCAGCGCTGGAGCCGGACGCGTGAAAGGATTCGTCTACCGCAATGGCGACCCTGTTCCCGGAGTGCTTGTATTGCTTATTCCCGCCACTCTTCCGGCCGACCCGGGTTATTACCGCTCCTTCCTGTCGGATAGCGACGGCAGCTTCGATTTCAAGAATGTCCGGCCGGGAGGTTATCGGCTTTTCGCTCTTCCCGACAGCCAGTTCGAGTACGCCAATCCCGCCGTGGTGCGGCCGTACCTGGCGAACGCGAACGCGAAGGCGATCGCGGTAGACGTGAAAACGCTGCTCGAAGAAACAATCGAATTGCCCTGACGAGCGTGCTGTAGAATCAGGGCTCATGCATCGTCGGCGCGTCTTCGTTCTGCGGGGCCGTTTCCGCAGATTCTTTTCCAACCTGGGCCCTGGATTAATTACCGGCGCGGCCGATGACGACCCGTCCGGCATCGCGACCTATTCGGTCACCGGCGCGGCGTTCGGCTACACGCCTTTATGGACTGCGCTCTTCTCTTTCCCATTAATGGCCGCGGTCCAAATCATGTGTGCCCGGCTTGGCATGGTTACCGGACTTGGACTCGCGGGCGTCATTCGATTGCGCTATCCGCGCTGGATCTTATGGAGCGCCTGTTTGCTGCTGGTCGTCGCCAATGTTGTAAACATCGCGGCCGATCTTGGCGGCATGGCCGATGTCACCGGGCTCCTGACCGGCGTCAAACCGTTTTATTGGACTCCGGTCTACGCCGTCGTTCTCGGGTGCCTGCTGTTCTGGACGAATTACCGAACCATCGCCCGTATTTTCAAGTGGCTCACACTCGCATTGTTCGCCTACGTCGGCGCGGCATTTCTCGCACATCCCGACTGGGGCGCGGTTCTTCGTTCGACTTTGATTCCAGGTGTGGAGTGGACCGGCGCGTATTGGGCGACGCTGGTCGGCATCCTGGGAACTACCATTTCGCCTTACCTCTTCTTTTGGCAGGCCGCGCAGGAAGTGGAGGAGGAAATCGCCATGGGCAGGTCGACGGTGCAGCAGCGCGAAGGCGCATCCAAACGCGAAATCCGCAACTCGCGAAATGACGTCCTCACGGGCATGGCGTTTTCGAATCTCGTGATGTACTTCATTATTCTCACTTCGGCCGCCACACTGCACGCCCACGGCAAAACCACGATTGCAACCGCGCGCGATGCAGCCGAGGCCCTGCGTCCTTTGGCAGGCGATGGCGCGTATTTGCTTTTCAGCCTCGGCCTGATTGGAGCCGGCATGCTCGGCGTCCCAGTGCTGGTTGGATCTTGCGCATACGCGATCGCGGAAGCGGCCGATTGGGTTGGATCGCTGGAAGTTCATCCTCCGCTCGCTCACGGTTTCTACGCGATCATCGCAATCGCGATGGGTCTCGGCCTCGGTTTGGATTTTGCCGGTCTCAATGCCGTCAAGATGCTTTTCTGGTCGGCGGTGCTGAACGGAATCCTGGCGCCACCGCTACTGGTTCTCGTTGTATTGCTCACTAGCCGGGCCGACGTGATGGGCGAACATCGCAACGGCCCGCTGCTTCGCTGGCTGGGTTGGGCATGCGCCGGAGTGATGCTGATCGCAACGATAATTATGTTCGTCACTGCGTCGGCATCGTGAGTCTCCGGCGGCCGTGTGGCGTGTTTTTCAAAATAGACCCGCGAACCGCTCACGAACCACCAGGTATAAAAGCCGGACTGTTTCATTTCCTCCCACGCCTGGTTTTTCGAAACTCGAAATCCTTCACCATGCGAGTGTGGCTCCGAAAGCGCCACGAAGTCTTCAAAGAATTCTATAATTTTTCTTCAATTCGCGGCCGGACATTCACTTCCAATCGCCCTGCAGCTCAAATGCGGCCCAATAGTACGGCGACTCCCATCCTTTCGTTTTCCACATTGCCGTTTGTGCGGCGCGCAACGCGGCCGCGGGAGGCAGACCGTCGCCTTTCAGCATGGCTCCGTAGAACTGCCGCATCAGCTCCGAAGTTGCGCGGTCGTCGACCTTCCACAAACTCGCCACCACGCGCGGCGCGCCGGCATACATGAAGCCACGAGTCAGGCCCACCAGCCCTTCTCCACGGATCTCTTTGCCGAGGCCGGTCTGGCAGGCGCTCAGCACGACTAAGTCGGCCGAGAGCTTGAGATTGTAAACTTCGTTAAGGCGCAGAAAGCCGTTTTGCGGCTGCCCCTGCCGGTCGACCAAAGATAGAACGACGCCGGACAATTCCGGATGCACACTGTCCAGCAGGCCGTGAGTAGCCAAGTGAATCATGCGGTATTGGCCGATCTCGGGATTCGTCAAAGTTGCGCGGCTGGCGTCGAAATCGAGAGCCTCGCGCCGCTCGGCTTCAGGGACGAAGGAGACGATCGCGGCCGCTTCCCGCCGCGTGCCCGGCAGCCGGGAAAGATGCGGCCCTGCCAGGCCAAGATCGCCGAGCGAGCGCTCCAAGGGTTCGCCGGCATCGCGAGTGACCGCTGCGGTTTGATTGCCTGCGCTCCTGCCAATGCGTGAATCGTCCGAGCTAAAAACCGGATCGGCGAGAATCGCAAGCATCTTCGGCGCCGGTTTCCGATTCAGGTTTTCGCGCCGCAATACCGCGAGGGTGGAAGCCGAGGGAACGTTGACGATTTCATGCTTTACGACGAGAGGCTGCTGCCAACCATCCGGGTCCGGGAGAGCGGCGAATGGCAGGTACTGCAGCGCTCCGTCGGCCACAATCAGGAGGCGCTTGCCGGCGAGACTCGACGCCACTTCGCCCAGCAGCATGCGGCTGAGGGCCTTCCCTGCCTCCGGTGTCGCGGCACTGCCGGGATTGGAGATCGCTTCGTAAAACAGCCTGGCGGCTTGTTCCACTTCACTGCGCTTGGGCAGGATAACGCTAGTGACTCCGCTCGACGATACGGCCCACAAAAAACTGCGCTGATCCCCGAGCGCGTATTCCAGCAAAAACGTATCGGCGTCTAAAACTTCTTTTTGAATCTCGGCGAGGCTCAGCGGCTGCGGAAAACTGAGAGCCGCATAGCGCGGACTGCGGGCGCGAATCTGGGCGCGCACGTCCTGGTATTGATTGGTCAGATCGCGCACTGCGCTTTCTACTTCGGCCGCCTGTTCCGCCGTATGCTTGGCGGCGGCCAGCGTCCGCATACGAGCCAGTTCCTTGGCGTTCAGTTGAGACTGCAATGTCCGCTCCCGCTCCAGCAATGCCGGATCGACACCTTCGCGAATATCGGCGTGGGCCTCACTGAGTGTTTCAAGGAGGATTCTGGCGCGGGCGCGCTCACTGGATTGAAACGCCGCCGCTTGAAAATTCTGCGACGGATTGGCGGCGTGCAGGCGCATCAGCACATCCGTTTCGAGGGCGTAATAATCTTGCACCGACGCGAAGTAGGAGGCGCGCAGATCCTGACTGATCACCTTAAGACGCAACGATTCGACGATGTCGCGCGCGCTAGCGGTTAGTGTGCGAGCCTGCTCCAGATTGCCGCGATCCCGTTCGACTAGCGCCGTCTGATACAGCGTCGCGGCTTCTCCACGGCGGTCTCGAATGGTGGTTCGAATATTCAGCGCTTGTTTAAGATTTTCCAGCGCGCGCGTTGAATCGCCCAACTCCGCGTAGGCCTTCCCGAGATTGTTGAGCGTGTTCGCTTCTCCGCGAAGATCTTGCGTATCGCGCTGGAGGGTGCGAGCCTGCTCGAACGACTCGAGCGCTTTCTGTCTATCGCCGGCCGCGAGCAGCGCGATGCCGGTGTTATCCAGCGTGGTCGCAGCCTGCCGGCGGTCGCCCACGGCCTGGCTGAGTGTGAGCGCCTGGCTGAAGTAATCGAGGGCTACCTTCGATTCGCCGCGGTCGGCATGAATCATGCCGATGTTGTGGAGCGAATACGCCTGGCGGCGGCGGTCGCCGATCTCTTTGAACAGCCGCAGCGACCGTTCGTAGTTGTCGAGCGCCTCTTGCTTTTCACCCAACGCGGAGTAAAGCAGGCCGAGGTTGTTTGTGGCGGAGGCCATGCCGCGGCGGTCGCCGACGGCGCGGAATAGCTCTAATGCGGAACGGTCCGCTTCGATGGCCTTCTCACTCTCACCCATGGAATCGAAAAGCAATCCCTGGAGATTGAGCGTGATGGCTTCGAGTTTTTGATTCTTGATCTCGCGGCACAGCGCCAGGGCGCGATCGAGATTTTCGACCGCCTTTTGTTTTTCGCCAATCAGATCGTAGTGGCGTCCGATACTCGCGAGGGTGGTTGCTTCCTCTTCCTTATTGCCGACGCTGCGATACAGCCGCACGGCCTCCTCGTAATATTCGATGGCCTTCCGATTCTGGCCGGTATCGCTGTAGATCAATCCGATGTTGTTGCGTGCGATTCCTTCGCGCAGCGGCAGATTCGCGAGATGGAAGGCGTTCAGCGATTGCAGGTAGAAATCGAGCGCCTTGTCTGTTTCGCCAATATTCTGGTGGACTCTACCGAGGTTCTCGAGCGCGTAGCCTTCGCCCTCATGATGCGAGATGGCTCGCCAGATGGGAAGCGCCTGTTGGTAGGTGGCGATCGCCTTCTGAGGGTCGTTCAACATCTCGTAAGTGAAGCCCAGATTCGTTGTGGCGGTCGCCTCTTGTTCCTGGTCCGGTACTTTTCGCCACAGCAGAATTGCCGCGTCATATTTCCCGGCGGCCTTGCGCAGCGCATCGGCGTTTCGTTGCGACCGCAAATCTTCGGCCTCGTTGAAGATTTGTTCGGCGGCCATACGATCATCGTCCTGCTGCGAGGCGGGCCGCACTTCCTGGATTTTGATCTCATAACGGCCGGCGGGGGCGTCCTTGTCGACGGAGCGAACCTCGAGGCGATAAACTCCCGCCACGGAAGCAACGAATCCGACTTTTTCCGAACCCTGCGTTCCTTCCGCGTTATCGTTCTCCAAAAGCTTGGTTCCGTCCGGAGCGAAGACCGCCAGGGAGACGTCGATGCCGCGCTGCTCGGCGATGGCCTGCACGAATTTACCAGCCTCGGCCGTGACTTGATAAGAGTGGGTTTGGCCGCCGGCAAGCTCGCTTTCTACCGGCGATCCCAACGTAAGTTCGCGAGGAGTTTGCCCTGCTAGAGTCAGGACGGCGGCGAATGCGGCGAGCAGGCATCGGACCATCGCGTGGCGTACAGTGGCCCGGCTGTTCATAATTCTAGGTGTTGCGGCAATTATATTCCTTGAGCGGAGCCGGAAGCAATGGGTCGGTTGGCTCCGCCAGAGTCCGGCTCGATTACGCTATTCTGCCCGCATGGACATTCTGAACACAAGCGACCCGGCATCTGAAACAGTCGGGGTTCGCATGGCGTGCCTCGAAATACGGGGAGGGAATCGCCGAGAGTCGTATTCGGTGGAGTTGCCAGGATTGTCGGCTTGGATTTCGTGCAGGCCGCTGACGCCTTCGGCTCAGGGTGGAGACCTGCACTATCTAACCGTGTGCGGCGAGGGAGCCATTTCTCGCGTTGTCTTGGCCGATGTCGCGGGCCACGGCGAAGTGGTCGGCTCCGTTGCCGAGAGACTGCGCGTGGCGTTGCGCAAACACGTCGGCACATGGGATCAAACCATTCTTATGCAAGAACTCAACGACTCCTTGCTCGCCGGCGCGGATGGAGGCGACTATGCGACGGCATTCGTGCTCGCCCACTACGTGCAATCGGGTGAGGTGCTCTTTACGAATGCGGGTCATGTGCCGCCGTTGTGGTACCGCGCAGCGGAGGGCAAATGGCTGATCGTAAGCGATTCCACCCCGTACGCGAAAGCAATCGCCGACCTTCCGATTGGGCTGATTCCCGGAACTTCTTACACACAAGCGGCGATTCAACTGGGAAGCGGCGACTTACTGGTGCTTTATACGGACGGCGTCAGTGAATCGAGAGATGACGCTGGCCTCGAACTCGGTTACAAGCAATTGATCTCTATAGCAATGAGTGTGCCGGTCGCATCGCCCGATGAAGCTGGTCAGGCTCTACTTTCCGGCATCGATATGTTTCGCGGTTCCGTGCCCGCCGCGGACGATGAGACCATAGTTGTGCTAAAGCGATGCAACGCGTCTTAGATAAAGCCGCTAATTGTCACGGCCTTGGTTCCTGGCCTCGGTTTCTTTGAGTGCTGCGTTAAACCGCGCCTGTAATGCCATGCCGACCAGTGTTGCGATCAGGATGGCGGGGTACAGTTGCCCAATGAGCGCTTCTGCCGTGGTCAGCGATCGCGCCACGCGATGTACCGGATACACGTCGCCGAAGGATACCGTCGTGAGGATTTGAAAACTGAAATAGAGCAGACGGGACGGTTCGCCGGTGGGAACTCCGGCTGCGAGCGGCGTTTGGAAATGGAGGGCGTCCGGAATCATTTCCAGGAGCAGTTTGTAGGCGAACGCCCAGGTAACTCCGATCGGCAGGTAAGCGGCAACGCCGCCCATCACCCGGTGCACGGAAACGGGGCCGGGAAGAAATGTTTGCTTCAGCGTCATGACCACAAGAATGGCCACGCAAACCACCTTGAGGGCAGTGTCACAGCCCCTGAGGCTGAAGGAGGGATTGAACTCGACTATGAGGTCCGCCGTGAATTCCAGGATGGTCAGGACGATGATGAGAGACGTCAGTATCCGTTTGTTAACCGTTGCGATTGCGCCGGAGAGGAGCACCAGCGCGAAAGTGAGGTCTATTGCGATTCGCCCAGGGCGCGACTCGCCGACCATCGGCACGACGAGAGTCATGAGCACTAGAAAGGCGAGGAAGAAGCTTAGATGTCGATCCTCGCGCCAAAAACCGTGCCACCGCCTATCGGCCACGTAATTTTCTCCTCAGGCCGTAAATACTTTTTGTCCTTGCCAATCTCGATTCGCAAACACTTGTTTAATCGAGAGCGCTGAGTAGTGCTTCGATATCGTCGCGTACATTGTAAATGGACGGAGAAATACGCATCCTGCCGGGGTTCATGGAAACGTCTACCTTGGCCGTTCTGAGCGCTCTCTTCGTGTTCTCCTGGTTTGCGACGAGAAAGGTTGCTATCGGCGATAGAGTATCGCGGGGAGTAATCGACTGGTAACCCAATCGCGGTAACTCGTCCTGAAGGCGTGTTATCAGAGTCTGGGCGTGAGCCTGAATCCGTTCGACACCTAAAGCATGTATGTATGACAGAGAATAGGTTAGTGCGGCTAAAGTCGAATTGGAAACCGTCCCGATCTCAAACATTCCGGCGGCGCCGTCACGCTGTTTCCAACTAACTGGGTAAGTGCCAGGCTGATCCCAAGGAAATGCGTGGTATGCGAAGTCCGAGAGTTGCCGATAACCGAAAGAGGTTTGACGCAGCCGTGGAAGGACGTCCTTTCGGACATAGAGGAAGCCCAGGCCCATATCGCCCATCAGCCATTTGTAGCTTGCGCACCCCATGGCATCCACGTCCCATGCTCTAACATCGATGGGAACCGCTCCGGCGGCTTGAACCGCATCTACATAGACCAAAGCGCCGTGGGCGTGCGCGAGATCGCAAATTTGCTTGACGTTATGCTGAAATCCGTTGATGAACGAAACCTGAGAAATCGCCACCAGACGGGTTTCCTTATTTACAACCTTCTCGAGATCCTCAGTAACAATTTTCCAGCCGCGCGGTTGAACGACGCGTACATCCACGCCCCTTTGTTTCAGCGCCTCGTAGAAATAGAGCGAGCCTTCAAAATGAAGCGC
>JBEKUT010000297.1:0-9005 GCA_049514735.1 Bryobacteraceae bacterium | reverse complement strand
GGCTCCAAGGGGAAAGGGATTGCTCCCATGCTCATCAACTTTGGATTGCCTGGCGCAAGGACCCCTATTGATTTCACGAACACATTGACCTTGCCGTGCTGAAGCGCTTCAGCGGCGCCTGCCCATGTGCCCCCGGAGTCGGCTGAGCTGGCCACCACCAGCGCCGCATCGCTGAGACCGTAGAGGAGCTTGTTACGCTCCATCGCTGTATAGGCAAACCATCTCGAATCGGGATCAAATTGCGAGACCAGCGTTAGATGGTCGCTGACTAGCCCCGCGCGATACTGGCCCGAAGTAGCAGTCTTCGCCAGCCCTTCGGCGAGAACTCCCAACGCCCATCCCCCCGCGTCCAGGGCGCCGGCCATCGCGTCCCGGTCGACCCCCTTCGCGGCGCCAGAAATAACCGCGATGCCTTCCTGAGCACAATGTTCACCAACCCGGCGCGCGAACTTGCCATCCTCCTCCGTCCGGTCGCGCGACCCCACCACGGCGAGGCCTCCACGATTGAGCAGGCTCTTGGAACCGACACCATAGAGGAGGGGCGGGGCTGCCTGCCCGAGGTACCGTTTGAGACGTTCGGGATAACAGCTTTCGCTACGGCTCATCACCCACAGGCCGCTTCTCTCCCACTTTTCGACAACCAAGGCAAGGGCGGCGCCGCGTTCCAGCAACGGCGAAACGCGATCCGCGTTGACATCTGTCGTTTGGAGCCCGCCTAGCTTTGTCCTGCCCTCCAATGTCAGCAGATCGCCCGGCCGCAAGCCTTCAGTTTTCAGCCATGTCGCCAAATTGTTGTACTGCCGCGGGCCCAGCGGCTTCAAGCCGTTGCCTCCGCGCTGGCCGAGTTCCCCGCACAGCAGGAGCACCGCTTGAGTATCGGGCGTCAATGTCGAATCCAATTCCATCCCCTAATTATTATCTGCCGAAGAACTGTCCGCCAGAGCAAACGGGAAAACCGGACCGCTTCCGGCCCGGCGCAGTAGGGCTGCCGTCACAGTGAACGTCCACTTGGAATCGACCATGTCGTCGATCAGCAGCACCGGTCCCGGTCTGACCGCCGCCTCGTCAACGGCGAACGCCCCCATCAGGTTCTGCGCCTGCTGAAAGCTGTTGGCGCGAGTCTTCTGAGGTTCAGTATCCTTCACCTTGCCGATACACTCCACGAACGGGAGCCGTAGGCGGCGTGCGAGGCGTTGCGCGAAGTCGGGGACAAGCGTCTGGTGTCGTCTTGAAGGAACGCACGTTATCCAAGTTGGTGCGGGATTGGGCCGCCAGCGGTGCACGATCAAGCGGGCGGCGGCGTCAACGAGTTGTTCGTCGAAGTGGTGTTCTTGCTGCTTGCCTTGCCGCACGAGCGTGCCCAAACCGGGGTCTCCCCAGCGGCACAGTGCGCGCCCCTCCCGCGCCTGCTCGGCCGCCGCAATATTCCCGTGCATCTCAGGATCGGTCAGTCCCGCGGGCCACCGTTTTCTTGGCTCGACTGGATTCTCTTGACGGCCCAGGAACTCCATTGCCGACTGCGCAAGCTTCTCCGGATAATCTTCCGTCAGAAGAGCCCCAGCGCAGTTCACGCACTTGCCGCACGGCCCGGCATTTGGATCGTTCAACTCTTCGGCCAGAAACTGCATGAGGCAGTCCTGGCTGCCCACGTAGACTTGCATCCGCTCCAACTCGCCCCGGCGCAGGTTTGTGATCCGTTCGATCCGGTCCAGCGGCATCTGCCAGCGCACCGGGTTGAGTACGTAGCCGGCCGCTGTCTTCTGAATTGGCGCCGGCGTTTCGAGCGACAGAAACTCTAGAATCTTTTCAATCTTGCCCCTCGCAAGATTTAGGCGTTCCTGGAACTTCGGGATGGTTAGGGCCTCGTGGGCGGTTCGCATAATCCCCATTAACAACTTCACGTCTTCCGGCGATGGAAAGGCCGACCGTATGAAGTAGTCCGCGATCTCGTCGTCTTCTTCCCCGCTCAGCAGAATGCCGTAGGCATCGTCGACAGCCCGTCCGGCGCGACCCACCTGTTGGTAATAATGAACGGCGGAGGCTGGCCGCTGGTAATGAATGACGAACCCCAGGTCGGGTTTGTCGAAGCCCATTCCTAGAGCGACAGTCGCCACTAGGGCCTTGATCTCGTTGTTGAGGAGCCGGTTCTCCAGAACTTCGCGCTCGTTTGTCTCTAAGGCGCCATAATAAGGTTCCGCATCGATCCCCTGAGATTGCAGCCAGTTTGCCAGCTTTTTCGAATCCGGAACCGTGAGCGTGTAGACGATCCCACTTCCCGGCAATTCAGGAAGAATGCTCGCAAGCCACGCCATGCGTTCCGGCGCCGAACGGAGGGTGATGTTCTGGAGACTGAGGCTCACTCGCGTCAGAGGACCACGCTGGACTTCCAGATTCGGGCCGAGTTGTTCGACGATATCCCGAACAACCCGATCATTGGCCGTCGCCGTCGTCGCGAGAACGGGGATGGTCCGCGGAAGCGCCCTCAGTATCCTGACGATTCTCCGGTAATTTGGCCGGAAGTCGTGTCCCCAGTCCGAAATGCAATGGGCCTCATCTACCACGAACAGACCGATCTTATTGGCAATGGGCAGGAGGCATTCGTTGACGAAATCGTCGTTGGCGAGTCGCTCCGGCGAGATTAGTAGCACGTCGATTTCGTTCCGGTGCAAGCGGGCTTCAATTCGCCGCCATTCTGTCTCGTTTGTTGAGTTGATTGTCTCCGCACTGATTCCGATCCTTCGTGACGCAGCGATCTGGTTCCTCATGAGCGACAGAAGCGGCGAGTTCAGAATTGTGCAGCCCGCGCCTTGATCGCGAAGGAATTTCGTGGCGAGAAAGTACACCAGACTCTTGCCCCATCCCGTCCGCTGGACCACGAGGAGCCGGGTTTTCCGCTGAACAATTGCGGAAATCGCTTGCCACTGTCCGTCGCGGAATATAGCAGTGTCGTCCCCAATTGCCCGCCGCAGAAGTTTGAGCGCCTGTGTCTGCATTAAGTGCGCTCCATTGGTACGGCAATGATAGAATTCAGTTCTTGGTGATACTGAACACCGGCTCGATATCCACCGGAATATCCGTCAGCCGCTCGAAAGCCCTCTGCAGCACCGGCCGCAGCACCCCAAGCGACTCCAGCATCCGCTTCACCCCGCTATAATCGCCCGTCGCTTCCAGCGTGAGCAAATCGTGATCCAGATCGCGAACCGCGCCCTTGATCTTGTCCAAGTTCACCGCGAACGTCCCATCGGGATTCGAGATCACCGCGCCCTTGTCCATCAGATAATTCACCTGCATCGCCATCCCTTTTCCATGCGCTTCCTTGACGCCAAAACGAAGCGACCGAAAGGCCGACGCGAGATACGTCGTATAAAGCTGCGTCTCGTTAAACGAGGCGTTGGGCAGCAGCTTGTGATCCATCATGTACTGCAGCATGAACAGACCGGTCACGTCGGCCTTCGCCTCTTCGAGCGCGCTATACAGCTCCTTCATCTCCTGCCGAGGCGACGTCGCGCGGCCATTCACCTGAATCTGATGCGGCCCGATTCCATGGCTGAGCTCATGCGCCAGTATGTGCGTAAAGAACGCATCGAAGCTCAATTGTTCCTGCGCCTGAGGAACCAGAACGCGCTTCGAAATCGGAATCAGCGTGGTCCGGAATTTCGCCTCCTGGACGTTCTTCAGCATCACGCGCTTACTGCCTTTCTGCGTGACCACGCGCTCGTCGTTGGGCAGGTTATACGCAGCGGTCTGAACCCCATGATTGCCGTCTCCCGCCGCGAACACCTCGTTCACCACCCGAATCGGCGCCTGCGCGCCCAGCTTCGGATTGCGATACTTCGGATCGATCGGCAGATTGTTCTCGATCTCCTGCAAATGGCCGCCAAAAAAATCGAGCTTGGCGGTCTCTGCGTCGTCGCGCAGGTTCACGTAAGCTTCGAACCCAGCCTTATATCCGAACACCTCGTCGTTGTAAGTTTCATACGGCCCGATGGTGATATCGAGCGGCGCGTCCAGATCCATCCACGAAAGATCGCTCGCGTAATAATCGTTCGAGTGAAATGCAGCGGCGCGCTTGATCAGGAAGTCCTTCAGCGTAGCGTTGTCCGACATCGACGCAGCGGCTTCTAACGCGCGTGCGGCGCGCTCCAGATCCTCGCGATATTCGACGCTATACGGAACAATGGTCAGGTTGCGCTTCGCATCGCGACGGATCACGGTGAAGAATCCGGTGGCGCGTTCCCGATCTTCTTTCGATAGCGTCTTCACCCATTTCTCAAACTCCTCGCGCGTCATGTCCTCCGGATAAAAATTGGCGCCGGCGGGCTTGCGCTCCGGCACGCCAGGAAGGAACGCCGTGTGCCCATCGAGATCGGACCATGGTCCTTTTTCGATCCAAAAATAATGCAGCCTCGCTTTGCCGAGCGGAGTCGTATCCTGCTTCAGCTTTTCATAAAGCGCGGCATTTCCACTCCATAACTGGCGCATGAAAATATCATCGATGATACTCGCGGCCTCCACTAATCGAGCCAGCGCCTGCTTGTCGCCCGGCGATAGCGCGGCGGTATCGGCGTGCAGCTCCGCGGGCGCGAAACGCGCGGTCATCTTCTTCAATTGATCGAGGTCGGGGATGGTAGCGGCTGTAGCAAGCATAGGTAATAACAGGAGCAGACGTTTCATTATTTCGGCTCGGTGATCTGGAAATCGGATTGAATGAACTGCCAGTCCGGCAGTTCGTAAACGCGAAGCTTGGTCGGAACCTCGGCGCTCACTTCCTTGAGATCTTCCGGCCCCAGGCCTTCCACCTTCGCATTGAACGTGGCCAGCGGCGGGTCGCTCGCTTTCGCGGTCGAGGCGCGAAGATTAATGGTCATGACGATATTGCCGACGTCGGCATCGGAGTGATTCACCACAGCAAAATGGATCTGCAGCTTGCCGGGACCTTTTTCAGTGATTCGGAATCCGGTGATCTCGATATACTTGGCGACTGGATTGGAGCTTGGCGCCACACGTTGAGAGGGCTGATTCTGCGTTGCCGGAGCGCTCTTCGATGGCGTGTCCGATGAGCATCCGGCCACGGTGAGTAACAGCAGAGCTAGGACTAAAGATTGGCGCATGCATCCGAATTTTACCGCGTACGGCCAAGTTAGGCGGATCGGCGGCCTGCACAGGCCCTTCACCACCGTCGATTTGATGCCATACTTTGCCGCGGAGCCGGCCGGTCGATGCTCTCTCGGATTCGTTTTTCGCGCAGCCCCTTAAGCAAGCGGGTGGTGGAGCCGTGCCGTCATTTGCGCTGGCGCAGCGCTGGCACGGCGGTTTCCAGCCGTGAATCACGACTTGAGAACTCAAGCTAGCCGCATTGTTGACAAACCACTTGTGGTGCATTGAGGCGGCTTGAAGCGATTCCCTACGGGTTCGATTCCCCTTAGCGCTACCATCGCTTCAATAACTTACAGCCAGATCCAGTCTTGTTCCTGTTATTGGAACCGCACACGCATTGAAAGCATGGGCACCCTGCTCAGACATGCTCACACAGTTTTTGGTGGATGGGTGAGCGCCTCAGATAAGGATCGTCGCAAGCGCCCTCCAAACGCAACTTCCGAGCGGCGCGAGATCGGTTCGCGAGCGCCAAAGAGCCCTTCGCTTTTGATAGACTACCGAGGGGGGAAGTAAATCGTGGGTGGACCGGCCTAATCCGTGTGCGGCGCAGCTTGTACCAGTTCGGCCGGTACAAGAATTTCGCCCGCGTCATTGACCTCAATAATAATCGTCGAAGCTTAAACGACGTATGTACGGTGGCACGCCTAGTAGAGCAGGAACGTGTCGAAGTCTTGGAATGCAATCCGTCATAATGGAGTCAGGTTCTATCGCATGATCTGCAATGCCAAAGATCTCTCTCCCGACCAGAAGGCCGTCATCGAGACGCTTCTGGGACGCCGTATTCAGGAAGACGAAGCGGTCAGCGTCCGTACCTTCGAGCCCGTCACCGTCTCGCATCGGCGGAGATTGGAAATAGCGAACGAACTGAGGAAGTATTTTGCCGAAGTGGACGCCGCCCGCCAGCCCGTTTCGGAGGAAGAAGCCGAAGACATCATCACTGAGGCCATGAGAAGCGTTCGCCCCGGCTATCGTCCCCGTCAGTGAGAATTATCCTCGACACCGCTATACTCGTTCGAGGACATGGCGCTTCTAAAGGGCTTGCGCGCGATCTCCTGATCGGTATTGTCGAGTCAGATCATAGTTTGCTGCTGTCCAACGAGATGCTCTACGAGTTGGCGAGAGTTCTGCGCTATCCGCGAATGATGGCGCTCCACGGCCTTTCAGAGAAACGCATCTACGATTACATCTGTTTTCTGCACGAGGCGGCCGAAATCGTGGTCCCGAATCCCTTGTTGGTCACACCGATTCGCGATGTGAACGACACTGTCGTAATGCAAACAGCGGTCATTGGTGAGGCCGATGTACTTTGCTCGAAGGACCGGGATTTCTTCGAGCCTCCGGCGGAAGAGTTCCTGAGAAAAGCCCGGATAGTCGTTTTGGACGACATCTCGCTGATGCACCGGTTACGTTCCTGATGGCGCCATCTGCTTATCCCGTCCCAAGCCGCGATACGAATCTGCACAAGGATATACGAGGCTACGGGTTATCTGATGCTCAATTAATTAATATCGCGTTGGATGTCCACACGGATATCCGAGGCTTGATGAGTTCGCCCATTCGGTCTGACCCACTTCGATCGTCTAATTTGGCCCCCCGGAGGCTAGAGATTGCCACACCGGGAAGTCCGCTGGCGTTTCCGGATGCGGCCTTTTCTCCGTGCGCCGCGCGGTGCTGTTGTGGTTTTGTTGAGACCTCCGCTCAGCGCTTCTTCTGTCTCCTTCCGATGGTTGCGATCCCGTTCTCGTCTCGATGATGTGAGCGCGGCCAGTAATACGGTCCAGCAACGAAACCGGAGGCTCGGTCTCACAACATCCCCGCCACACGCAAAACGGGCGCGACCTTTTGTGGCCGCGCCCGCTTGCTTCGTACCGTTCCGGCTGTCGACTGCCGCTATTGCAGCATGGGCTGCGCGCCCTGCGTCCGGAACTCGTATTGTTGAATTTCTACCGCCGCAACGTGATCCTCAGCCCGCACCACTCTTCCCCGCGCTACCAGTTTGAGGGCTACCTTACTGTTGAGTTGAGCCGGCCAACTTATGGCCAACTCCACCCGCCTCCCTGGAATCAACAGGCCATCGGTGGTAAACAGGACACCGTTGCTACTCATGTTTACGGTTTTACCTGCGCCGAGTTCATCGCCGGTCTTTCGATTCAGGACCTTATAGCGAACTTCGCGCTCGATCGGAAACCGGTCTGAAGCTCTTCGCTCGTTTTTGTCTTTCGCAGTATGCACCGTAATCTCCCAGTAAAAGGCTATGAACTCGAAGATTCAGATTGAGGCATCCCCGGATTGCGAGCAATAGAAGAAAAGCTTCAATCTGAGTAGTACCGCGCCAGCCAGTCTCTTGGTACCCGCAAATGGCACTCCGGTAACAAGATCACGGCTTTTTCGGACGCCGCTCGCGAATCTCCCCGATGCGCTGCTTGATTCTTTGTTCCACCCCCCTCTCGGTGGGTTCATAGAACACCCGCCCAGTCAGCGTTTCCGGCAAACAATCCATGTCCGGAAGCGCGTCCTCAAACTTGTGCGCGTGTTGATAGCCCTTCCCATAACCCCAGGCCTTCATCGCCTTAGTCGGGGCATTACGAAGGTGCAACGGGACCGGCTCGGCCCGATGCGTCTCGATCTCCTCCATCACCGAATTCAGCGCCCGATACGCCGCATCCGACTTCGGAGCCACGGCCAGATAGATGGCGACCTGTGCCAACGCCTGATCCCCCTCCGGCTCGCCCAGAAAATGGACCGTCTGCATACCTTGGATCGCCTGCTCCATGGCCCGCGGATCGGCCATCCCGATATCTTCAATAGCCATTCGGACTAGCCGCCGCGCGATGTACAACCGGTCCTCGCCAGCCGCCAGCATCCGTCCCAACCAATACAACGACGCATCCACATCGCTCGACCGCACCGATTTGTGCAGCGCCGAAATAAGATTGAAGTGCTCCTCGCCCGATTTATCGTAGAGCAGCATCTTGCGCTGCAACGAATCTTCGATCGCCTGCGCCGTAATCTGCCCGTCTTTCGACGCCGCCGTAGCCAATTCCAGAATGTTGTAGGCCATGCGAGCGTCGCCATTCGAATAAATTGCGATCTGGCGCAGCAGTTCCGCGGAAGCCTCAACACCCACCACCGGAAGCGCCCGCTCGAGCAGCGTGACGATTTCTTCCTCCGTGAGCGGCCTTAAAGCATAGACCTTCGCGCGGGAAAGCAGTGCCGAGATCACTTCGAAAGACGGATTCTCAGTGGTCGCGCCAATCAGGATAATGTCGCCGCGTTCGACATAAGGCAAGAACGCGTCCTGCTGCGCCTTGTTGAAACGATGAATTTCGTCGACGAAAATCACGGTCCGCCGTCCCAGCCTGCGATTCCGTTCCGCCTCCAACATCACGGTCTTTATTTCTTTAATTCCGCTCATTACGGCGCTGAACGGCACAAAATCGCAGCGCGTCAGCCGCGCGACAAGCTGCGCCAGCGTAGTTTTTCCAACCCCCGGCGGCCCCCATAGAATCATGGAGCTTAACGCGTCGCGCTCGATCTGCATGCGAAGCGGCTTTCCCGGACCGAGGATGTGCTCCTGCCCCACAAACTCGTCGAGCGTCTTCGGACGCATGCGCTCCGCCAGTGGCCGCTTCTGCGAGCCTTCATCCGCCAGCGGTGTCGATTCAAACAGGCTCATTGCCGCGCCATCCTTTGACGCCGCGCCTCATACAACACGATCCCCGCCGCCAGCGCCGCATTCAACGACTCGACGCCTACCGTCGGAATCCGCACATCCGTCGATTGTCCATGCAGCCGCTCGCCGACCCCGCGCCCTTCGCTTCCCACGATCAACGCGGAAGGCTTATTAA
>JBEKUT010000296.1:0-9051 GCA_049514735.1 Bryobacteraceae bacterium | reverse complement strand
ATGGCCCGCTGCCGGGGCAAGCTAGATGCGCACGTTCTCTTCTTCGCACCTCGGCAGGAAGGCAGTTCCTGGGTCCGGTCCGATCTTTGGCGCGATGCTGCCGCCATCCCCGGAGTCCAAAACATTGAGGATCGGGAGGGTCTCGAGATACGCCGGTTTGGAGCGTCCACATCCGGACAGACATTGCTCTACGACGCGGCTGGACGGCTTGCTTTCAACGGCGGCATCACCGCCGCGCGCGGACATTTGGGCGGTAATGACGGCCTGGATGCGGTTATTTCGATAGTCGAGAGCGGCATTGCGCAACGCCACGCGGCGCCGGTTTTCGGATGCAGCTTGCTGGGAGAGGAGGTGCGCTCTGGAAACTACAAAGCCAACGCCAATTTCGACTGAGAACATAACCGCTCGGGCAAAGGAATTAGTTCTAGAGCACCAGAATCGGATCTACGTTCAAACCAGCCGCCTTTTCAGCATTCTGATGCTCCTCCAATGGTTAGCGGGAATCGCGGCGGCTATTTGGATCTCGCCCCGCGCTTGGGCCGGCACATCGTCTCACGTCCACTTACATGTCTGGTTAGCCATCTTTCTCGGTGGAGCGATCACGAGTCTGCCATTGTTCTTGACGCTTACATGGCCGGCGGAAGCAGTAACTCGTTATACCGTCGCCGTGGGTCAAATGCTGATGTCGGCCTTGTTGATTCATTTAACCGGAGGCCGCATTGAGACTCACTTCCACATATTCGTGTCGCTAGCGTTTCTGGCCTTGTACCGTGACTGGCGCGTCCTCATTCCAGCCACAATCGTTATAGCGGTCGATCACGCGGTGCGCGGAGCGTATTTCCCTCAATCGGTCTTTGGCGTTCTCATCGCCAGCCCCTGGCGTTGGCTGGAACATGCGCTGTGGGCGGTTTTCGAGGATATCGTCCTGGTGAAATCCTGCCGCCGGAGTGTGCAGGAAATGTGGGAAATCGCGCGGCGGCAGGCTTCCATTGAAGCCATCAGCGATGGATTGGAGCATAAAGTTCGGGAGCGCACCGCGGAACTGGAGCAGGCCAAGACCGCCGCGGAAGCCGCCAACAACGCGAAAAGCGAATTTCTAGCCAACATGAGCCATGAGATACGCACGCCGATAAATGGCGTGCTGGGAATGACGGAGCTGGCGCTCGACACGGATCTAAACCGGGAGCAGCGCGAGTACCTCGATATGGCGAAATCCTCGGCCGTCTCACTGCTTTCGGTTATCAACGACATATTGGATTTCTCGAAAATCGAGGCAGGTATGCTCGATCTCGATCCCACTGAATTCGGATTGCGGAAGAGTATAGAAGAAGGCGCCGCAGTGTTTGCGATGCCCGCTCATCAAAAGGGGCTCGAACTGATTTGCGATATTGACGCGGCGGTCCCGGAATTTGTCGTTGCCGATGCGCAGCGCATCCGGCAGGTCCTGTTCAACTTGCTGGCGAACGCGCTCAAGTTCACCGAGCGGGGCGAGGTGGTTGTATCGGTCGGCCTGGAAACTCAGGATGCGAATGCACCGAATCCGTCTTCCGGTGTCGTCCTGCGCTATTCTGTCCGCGACACGGGCGTCGGCGTTCCGGCCTCAAAACAGGAACAGATCTTCCGGGCATTTTCACAGGCGGATGGTTCCACAACCCGCAAATACGGCGGTACGGGCCTCGGCCTCACGATCTCGAAACGGTTGGTGGAAATGATGGGCGGGCGCATCTGGCTAGACAGTCAACCGGACTGCGGCGCTACGTTCTTTTTCACGGTTAATGTACTGCCGGGGACCGGTCAGATCGTGGAAGAGCCCGCGGATCGCAAGAGCCTCCGCGGAGTTCGCGTCCTGGTGGTCGACGACAATGCCACCAACCGGCGTCTGCTGGCTGACCGGCTGCGAGGATGGGGCATGCACGCGATCCTCGCCAACGATGGCTTTTCCGCGCTTGCGGAAATGCAACATAGCGGCCAGCCGTTCGCGCTCATTCTGACTGACGTTCATATGCCCGGGATGGACGGCTTCGATCTCGTTACGCATATCAGGAGCCTGCCAGGCATGGAAGCAAAACCGATCGTTATGCTTACTTCGGGAAGCATGCCGTCGGATCACGCCCGCTGTATCGAATTGGGTGTGAGCGCTTACCTCACGAAACCGGTCCGCCAGTCCGAATTGCTGAAGAGCATTCTCGACTCGCTCCGCGCAGCCGTTCCCTCGGGGAACGCGGCCTCCGGGGTCGAGCATAGCCTTGCAGCATTGAGTAGCGCCCTCAATGTTGGGTCTCCCGTAGTTATTCCGGCCCTGGCGGAACCAGTATCGCCGCGCGGGCTCCACATTCTTTTAGCAGACGACAATTATGTCAATCGCATGCTTGCGACGCGCCTGCTTGCAAAACAGAGCCACACGGTAGTAACGGCGTCCGATGGGTTAGAAGCGCTAGCGGCGATGGAACGCGAGGTTTTCGATCTCGTGCTGATGGATGTGCAAATGCCACAGATGGACGGTCTCGAGGCTACGGGCGTTATTCGCGCGCGGGAGAAGAATACGGGCGCTCATACTCCCATCATTGCCATGACTGCCCGGGCCATGAGTGGCGATCGAGAGCAGTGTCTCAGCGCCGGCATGGACGACTATGTCAGCAAACCCGTGAGTGTGGCGGAGCTGTCGGCCGCCATGGCCAGAGTGATGGCAGGCCGCGAAGCACCGTCCTTCGAGTTGGCGTAAAACTCCGGCAGTCCTCGAAACAAATCTCAGGTTCACGGCGTCTACGACAAGAACCTGCAAGCCCTTAATTTGAATGCATCGGGAGAGTAAGTTATATTAAGTTGCTTGTCAGAACGTTCTCGTTAGAAGCGCAAAGGCTGCGGCCCGGCGGCGCCATACAGACTGGGAATCCGCGATTAGACAGAGCTGGTCGCGGTCCGTTTTGCGCGCGTTCTTCTGAAGACGGCTGACAGGACCATTTGCAATGGAGGCCCCTCGCGATCGTCCCGCCCAAACTCCGTGTCTGTGTCTTCTCCTCATCTATCTTCTCTTCATCGCGGCTCCGCTACTCTACGCCGACCCGCAGCCGCAGCCTAACCAGGTCGGCCCCGCGGCGCTCAAAGGCATGACGCTGGAAGAGCTGTCCCAGATCGAAGTCACTACGCCATCGAAAGAGCCGCAGAAAGCCAACCGCACGCCGATGGCGATCTACGTCATAACCGGCGAAGAGATTCGCCGCTCTGGCGCCACCTGCATCCCCGAAGCGCTGCGCCTGGCGCCCGGCGTTGAAGTGGGCCGTATCGACGCAAATAAATGGTCGATCGGAATCCGCGGCTTTGGAAGCCGTCTATCGCGTTCGGTTCTCGTTCTAATCGACGGCCGCACCGTCTACACCACCCTGTTCGACGGCACGTACTGGGAAGTGCAGGACACCGACATGGACGATATCGACCGTATCGAAGTGATCCGCGGTCCGGGCGGCACCATATGGGGACCGAACGCCGTCAACGGGATCATCAACGTGCTCACCAAGAACTCGCGGGACACGCAGGGGATTCTGGCGTCAGTGGGAGGCGGCAACGAGGAACAAGGGTTCGCAAACTTCCGCTACGGCGGCAGCAGCGGCAGCGATCTGACCTATCGCTTCTACATAAAGGGGTTCACGCGCAGTCCGGAAGACCACCCCGATCACAGTAACTTCGACGATTGGCGCGCCGCCCAGAGCGGCTTCCGCATGGATTGGACGCCGGACACTCGCGACTCCTTCACTGTCCAAGGCGACATATACGCGGAAGAGGCCGGCGAACGTGTCCAAGCCACCAGCTATACTGCGCCTTACCAGCAGAACATCGACGGGAACGCCAATCTCTCCGGCGCGAATTTTCTGGCGCGCTGGAAACGCACCGTGAACGATGGCAACGATTTTCAACTACAGGTCTATTACGATCGAACGAATCGCTTCGAGCCCAACTTTGGCGAGATCCGGAACACCGGCGACATCGATTTTCTACAGCGCATTCGCGCCCCTTGGGGCCAGCAGATATCCTGGGGATTGGGCGCCAGGTTCAGCGCGGGAAATGAAATCGAGGTTGTCTCAGGATTGACTTTCAGTCCCGCGCAACGAACCGACTATCTTTTATCCGCGTTTCTGCAGGACGAAATCGCATTGATCCCGGACCGGCTGTCGTTGACGCTTGGCGCCAAGTTGCTGAAGACGAATTTCACTGGCGTGGAACCGCAGCCCAGCGCCCGTTTGCTGTGGACGCCGACGGATCGCGATGCATTCTGGACCGCCTTTACGCATGCGGTGCGGACTCCCTCCGATTCTGAGCGCGACTTTTATCTCTCCGGGTACGTCGGAACCACTCCCAGCGGCGTGCCGTTTCTTGCGCGCTTCAACGCCAACGGCCATTTCGCTCCGGAGCAGCTCAATGGATATGAACTCGGCTATCGGCGTCTGGCCGGGAAATCCGTTTACGTCGATATTGCGACATTCTACAACCACTATCACGATCTTTTCGACGAGGAAATCACTGGTTCGCCATTTCTCGAAACCGAGCCGGGGCCTCCGCATCTGCTGCTTCCCGCGCAGTTTGGCAACGGCCTGCTGGGAACCACAATGGGATTCGAAATTGCTCCGGAATGGCAGCCCACCAGTAACTGGAGACTGCGCGCGTCTTACTCGTATTTGAATATGGATTTAAAGAATGGGCCAACGAGCCGCGATATCGGCACCATTCCGGGTATAGAGGGCGCCAGTCCGAAGCATGAAGCTGCTATTCTATCGGCGCTGAACTTATCGAAGACCCTCCAACTAGACCTGACTTATCGTTATGTCAGCACGCTCTGGGCCCAGGGTATCCCGAGTTATTCAACGGGCGACGCGCGGCTGGCCTGGCGATTGAACCATCAGTTGGAGCTATCGTTCGTCGGCCGCAACTTGCTGCAGCCTTCTCACGTGGAATACAACGCCGATCCTCTCACCGTGGTCGGCATCAAACGCAGCGGGTACATCGAACTTACTTGGATGAAGTGAACCGATGCGCGATCGTGCCTGGTTCCTCCATCTACGAGTGTTCTTGCCTGTTCTGTCGCTTTGGAGCGGCCTGGGACAAACCTCCAGTCCAACGGATGCCCCTTCCCTGGAATATAAGGTAAAGGCCGCATTCTTACTAAACTTCACTAAGTTCATCGAATGGCCCGCGTCTCAAGACACCGATGCGGGCGCGCCGTTTACAATTTGTGTTCTAGGTGAGAATCCTTTCGGGCCGGTCTTAGATCAGATTATTGAGGGTGAGAGCGTGAACGGCCGCAAACTAGCCGTTCGCCGCATCGGCCCGAGCGAAGTGAAATCCTGCAAGGTTGTGTATGTCCCCCGGAACGAAAAAAATTCACCGAAGATTATTGAACCTGGCGTTCTGACAGTCGGCGAGGGTGACGAATTCCTGCGCGAAGGCGGTGTGATCTCCTTCGTGATTGAGAACCGGCGCGTCCGCTTTGACGTAAATCGTGCCGCGGCGGCGCGTGCCGGCCTCACTCTCAGTTCCAAGCTCCTGAACGTTGCGAGGTCCGTCGATTAGCATGAGCGAAGCCGCCGCACCCCGCAGGCCGCTGACCGCGCGCTTCCGCGACATACCTATACGGCGGAAACTGCTGCTGCTCATCATGGCGACAACCGCCGCCGCCTTGCTCCTCTCGGGCCTGGGGATCACCATTTCGGATTCGATTCTTTACCGCTCCTCGCTGCAGCGGGATCTGAACGCGCTGGCGCAGATCATTTCCGATAACAGCACTGCCGCGCTGGCTTTCGAGGATCCACATTCCGCGGCCGAAACGCTCAGCGCGTTGCGCGCGCGCAAGCACCTGGTCGCGGCTTGCATCTACCGTCCCAATGGGACCGTGCTCGCGGAGTACCAACGTCCTGGCGCGGGGGACGATTGTCCGGCGCCCGCCGCAAAGGATGAAAGTGTTTTCGATAGCGAAGGCCTCACTGTTTCCCGCGCCATCCTTCTAAAAGGCCGCCGCATTGGAACATTGGTGCTGCTTTACGATTTGGGTGAGATCGGCGAGCGTGTCAAGCTTTACGGACTTACCGTTCTTGCTATGTTACTCATCTCGGCTCTTGTGGCTTTTCTTATTTCTTCCCGCCTGAGCGCCGTTATCGCGACCCCCATTACCCAACTGGCGCGAGTTACAACATCTGTTTCCGAGACTAACGACTATAGCATCCGCGCGAAGAAGACTTCCGGCGACGAACTCGGCGTTCTTGTCGGCGGGTTCAACGAAATGCTCGCCCGTATCCAATCGCGCGACGACGAACTTCGCAAGGCGCTGCTAGACCGCGAGGAGGCTTTGCGCGAAGCGCAAAATGCGCGCGAGTTCCTGCAAACCACGCTGGCAAGTATTGGCGACGCCGTAATCTCCGCCGACATCGAGGGCTGTGTTGTGTTCGCCAACCGCGTGGCCCGGACGGTTTTGCGCGCGGAGCAGGAAGATCTCCAACGCCGCAGTCTCGATGAGGTCTTTCGAATCGTTCACGAATCGAACCGCGCGAAAGGCTACATCCCCATCCGCTCGATGCTGGAATCCGGCTCCGATTCCGGTTCCGCGAACGATATTTTGCTGATCGCGCAAGACGGAACGGAAACTCCGATCGATTATAGAGGCGCTCCTATCCGCGACGAGAACGGTGTGTTCCAGGGAACCGTGCTCGTCTTCCGGGATGTTACGGCGCGCCGCCGGTCGGAGGAGACCAGCCGTCTTCTGTCCTCGCTCGTCGAATCTTCCGACGACGCCATTGTCGGGCATGACCTTGATGGCGTCATCACCAGTTGGAACAGAGGAGCCGAGCGGATTTTCGGGTATGCGGCCGCTGAGATGATCGGCCGAACGTGGTCGGTCATCGCTCCACTGGATCGCTCCGATGACATGCCGGCCGTGTTTGAGCGCATCCGGAACGGCGAAAGCGTAGATCAGTACCAGGGTGTGCGGCGCACCAAGAGCGGCCGCGTAATCGACGTTGCTATCACGGTGTCGCCCGTCTATGACGCGTTGGGACGCATCGCCGGCTCTTCGAAAATCGCGCGTGACATTACGCAGCAGGTGCGCGCGGCCGATCGCCTGGCGAAGTTGAACGCCGATCTGCAACAGTCCAACGAGAATCTGGCGCGCTCCAATGAGGATCTCGAGCGCTTCGCCTTCATCGCCAGCCACGATCTTCAGGAACCTCTGCGCATGATCACAATTTATTCGCAGCTTCTGGTGAAGGAGTGCGGCGTCGCGTCGAACGATTCGAGTACAAAATATGTGGACACTATTGTCAGCGGGACGAAGCGGATGCGCGATCTGTTGGCGGACCTGCTGGCATACACAAGCATCGGCGCTCAGAACGACCAGCCTGCGGCCGCCGTCGATCTGAACAGCGTCCTCGAAACGGCTTCGAAAAATCTGACATTCTCGATTGCCGAGACGGGCGCCGCCGTCGAGTCCGAAGACTTGCCCACCGTGATTGGGCACGAGGCGCATTTCGTTCCCCTTTTTCAGAACCTGATCGGCAATGCCATCAAATACCGCGGCGAGGCCCCTCCCCGCATTCATATCGCGGTGGAGCGAACGGGCTCGGAAGTGCGGTTTTCAGTTGCCGACAACGGCATCGGGATCGCTCCGGCGTACCACACCAAGATTTTCGCGGCTTTCAAGAGGTTGCATGGCGGCAGCATCCCGGGAACGGGAATCGGCCTCGCCATTTGCCAGCGTGTCGTAGAGCGCTACGGCGGACGAATCTGGGTACAATCCGAATTGGGGCACGGCGCGACGTTCGTGTTTACGCTGCCGTCGCGGATTTTGCTGAAGGAAGAAATTGATGGCTGATGTAACGGGCAATGGCGACCGCAAACCTCGCATTCTCCTGGTGGAGGACAATCCCGGAGATGTCGATCTCATACGGCTAGCGTTCAAGACTGCGGGATTGGATTGCGTTCTCACCGTAATGAGCGACGGAGGCGAGGCGCTTGCATTTATCAACGAAGAGGGCGTTCACGCCGGCGCTCCAGTTCCCGATCTGGCGATCCTCGATTTAAACGTGCCCAAGAACGATGGGCTCGAGATCCTGGAAGCGATGCGCTCCAGCAACAAGTTTGCCGGCCTGCCGGTGGCCGTTCTGAGTTCCTCGTCGTCGCCGCGCGACCGCTTGAATGTCGAACGATTTCAGATCCGGCAATTCGTAACGAAGCCTTCCAACCTCGACGAGTTTCTGAAGATCGGAAACATTGTGAAAGATCTGCTCGAGGATGCTACCTAACGGCTCGCAATATTTTTCGGCGTCATATGATTTGACGACAAAGATTATTTCCGCCGCGGTGTTTGTCGTCTTCGGTCTCATTTTCCTCGCCACCAGCAATGCCATCGTTGCGGTTGTGTGTGCGGCGGTGCTCGTTGTGTCCTATGCGTACTCGCCGCGAGGCTATACGGTTTCTAATGGAGGCATCGCTGTTAAACGCCTGGTCGGCAATATCGAAGTTCCGTTCGATAGTGTTCGTGAAGTTAGACACGCCACGGCGGACGAATTTCACGGGAGGCATCCGGCTGTTCGGCGACGGTGGGCTTTTCGGATATTATGGCCTTTTTCGAACGTCGAAACTCGGGAAATGTACGTGGTATGTTACGAACCGCCGCAATGCCGTTGTGATGATCGCCAGTTCCAAGACGTATATCTTCAGCCCCGATGACGTGGACGGATTCGTAGCTGCGATCCGCCCGTCGTTGGCGCCTGGCATTCAACCAGTCGCGCTTCCTGCGGGCAGTGCCTCCAGCTTCGCGAGCCAAATGCCCAAGTTCATTGTGGCTGCCATTGTGATAGCCGGAATGGCGTTCGGGGTCTTCTCCATTTTCTATTCGCCCGGTCTTCCGAGCTACACGATAACGTCGGACTCGCTGACTATTCACGACCGTTTCTACCCGGTAACCGTGAAAGCCGCAGACGTGGATGTCGCGCGCATCCGAACTGTGGATATCGATTCAGACTCGGACTGGCGCCCCACCGCACGCACCAACGGATTCGCAAACGCCCG
>JBEKUT010000295.1:0-9069 GCA_049514735.1 Bryobacteraceae bacterium | reverse complement strand
GACCTTCATCTCATCCGTCAGCACACTCTTGGCCGGGTTCACCTTCCATTTGCCTAAGAAGGGATCGTCAACTGCCCATAAGGCGCCCGTTGCCAGACAAACGATCGCGAGCGGCGGAGAATTGCGCGATAGTATTCGCATGCCTGAATCCTAACCGCAGCCGCCGGTCCTGTCCTGCGAAATGTTGTGGAACGGACAGGCGTGTTGCCAAGCGGCCTTCTTGTGTGTCTGCTGCTCTAGCTATAGCTAGCTAAGGGAGCAGTACCGCGATAGTTGTCGGGGGGGGGGCGGCTTACGTCCTCCGGCCATCGCCTCCCGGCATTTGGTTGTATAACGCACAAGCTTGATTTATGGCCGCATTCGGGCAGTTTCAGGATCGCGGTCATGAAGTGGGATTACCGGAAACTGGTCGAAGAGACGCTTTGGAAGATCGCTCTCATGGGTCGTGGCCACATCGAGATCTGTCGCAGTAGCGTGCGATACGCCAACGTGCCCATGTAACGGAACGGCGTTGGGTTTAGAGACGCGGAGATTTCGGAGCCGGCCTTCGAATTGGCCGGCAGTCCATTCCTGCCACGGGCTGTTAGTCCAGGGCCGCCGATGCGCGGGATGAACGCCGATTCTTGGGGCTATTATGAAAACTGCGTGTCTATTCTTAATAATGAGACCGGCCATTTTCAGCACCCTGCCGCCATCGTGGAGACCGCCCGCATAGGTCCGCGGACGCGTATCTGGGCATTCGCCCATGTATTGCCAGGCGCCGCGATCGGATGCGATTGCAATATCTGCGACCACACGTTTGTCGAGAACGACGTTGTGGTCGGCGACCGCGTGACCGTCAAATCGGGAGTTCAGCTGTGGGACGGAATAACTCTCGAAGACGATGTATTCGTCGGACCGAACGCCACCTTTACGAACGATAAATTCCCGCGCAGCCGCCAGCATCTGAAAGATTTTCCGAAAACACGGGTGCGCAAAGGCGCGTCCATTGGCGCGAATGCCACCATTCTTCCGGGCGTCGAGATTGGTGAGCGCGCCATGGTTGGGGCGGGCGCGGTGGTGACACGGAACGTTCCAGCGGATACGATCGTGACCGGAAATCCGGCGCGAATCTCGGGCTATGTTGGCGCGGCGGAAGACCCAGCCCGGCCGTCGCCGCAAGCGATCCCTTCGCCCGTTTCAACGACGGATTCACGCGTGCGCGGCGTGACTCTTCACGAATTACCGTTAGTCACGGATCTCCGCGGAGCATTGAGTTTTGCCGAATCGCGCCGCGAGATCCCGTTCGAAATCCAGAGGTATTTCCTGGTATTCGGCGTTCCCGGCGAACACATCCGCGGCGAACATGCCCACCGCGAACAGCAACAATTTCTCATTTGCGTTCACGGAACGTGCCGCTGCGTGGTGGACGACGGCGTGAACCGCGAGCAGTACACTCTCGACAGACCGAACATGGGCCTCTATGTTCCGCCGAAGTGCTGGTGCGCGCAGTACAAGTACTCTGCGGATGCGGTGCTGCTAGTGTTGACCTCAGGCTATTACGACGCCGCCGATTACATTCGGGATTATGGCGAATTCATGCAGCTTGTGCGAGCCGATGCAAACGGTACTTTTTAACGACTTCAAGAAGCAGTGGGACGACACGCGTCCGGCAATGCTGGCAGCGTTCGAAGCCGTCGGCGCCAGCGGTTGGTACGTCCTTGGGAACGAGGTGAAGCAGTTTGAATCCGCACTGGCGAATTACTGGGGAGTTGCTTTTTCCGTCGGCCTGGCCAGCGGCCTGGACGCGATCGAGATCGCTCTTCGGGTTCTCGGTTGCGAGCCTGGCGACCTGGTTCTGACGACTCCAATTTCTGCGTTCGCAACCACGCTGGCGATCGTCAAGCTGGGCGCTGTTCCCGTCTATGCTCCGGTGGACCAATACGGACTCGTCGACTTGGATCGCTGCGAGGAGATCTTCACCGCACAGCCGGAGATCCGATTCTTCCTGCCGGTGCACTTATACGGACATTGTCTGGACATCGGCCGCCTCGAAGAACTGCGCGAGCGCTTCGATCTGAGGATCGTGGAGGATTGCGCGCAGTCCATCGGAGCGGCTCACAATGGCCGCGGCGCCGGCATGGCCGGACAACTCGCGGCCACCAGTTTTTATCCGACCAAGAATCTGGGCGCAATCGGAGACGGCGGGGCTATCCTGACCGGCGATGCCGATTTTGCGGCCCGCGCGGCGGAATACCGCAATTATGGCCAGACGGCGAAATACCGGCACGAGCTGATTGGTTACAATAGCCGGCTCGACGAACTTCAGGCCGCGCTTCTGGGGCGCGTCGCGCTGGGCAAGCTGCCTGAATGGACCGGCCGCCGCCGCCAGATTGCGCGCGATTATATGGGCCACATCGCGAACCGGTACATTAGCGTGCCTGGCTCGCCGCTTTGTTCCGAATCAAGCTGGCATCTCTTTCCCGTCCTGATCCAGCCGGAGCACAAAGCCGGCTTCATGGACTGGATGACTTCGCGCGGCATCGCCGTGGCGGAGCACTATCCGGAAGCGCTGTTCGATCAGCCGGCGATGGCATCCACGCGATACGAAATCGCCGGCGGAGCCGCGGACGCGCGCGCATTTTGTCACTCCGAGGTGAGCCTTCCAATCCATCCTTATCTCACGAGCGCGGAATCGGACTATGTCGTGGAGGCGTGTAACTCATGGCGTCCACAATGATGTTGTCGCTGATCATTCCGGTTTATAAGAACGAAGAGAATCTTCCGCGGCTCTTGCGGGAACTGGAAGCATTCGGCGGCCGATTCGCGCATCCGCTGGAAATCGTCTTTGTTGTGGACGGCAGCCCGGACGCCTCGTTTCGCATCCTGAGCGATCGCCTTCCCTGCTTTCCGCTGACCACTCAATTGATCGAGTTGAGCAGGAATTTCGGATCGTTCTCAGCCATCGCGGCCGGCCTGCGATTCGGCAAGGGCGATTTTTTTGCAGTGCTCGCCGCCGATCTCCAGGAGCCGCTGGAACTCCTGTTCGAGTTCTATCGCGTCCTGCTGAGCGGCGATGCCGACATCGCCTTTGGATATCGTGTCAGCCGCGCCGATCCGTGGTGGTCCCAATTTCTCTCGGAATGTTTCTGGACAGTTTTTCGCCGCCTGGTTGTAAAAGATATGCCGAAGGGCGGCATCGACGTATTTGCCTGCACCCGCCAGGTTCGCGACGAGCTTGTGAAATTGCGAGAGGTTCAGACCAACCTGATCGCTTTACTGTTCTGGCTGGGATTCCGGCGTCAGTTTGTTCCCTACCAAAGGCAGGCTCGTCTGGAAGGCCGCAGCGCGTGGACCTTCAGAAAGAAGCTCCGTTATGCGGTCGACAGCATTTTCAACTTCACGGACTTGCCCCTTCGAGCGTTGCTCTTCATTGGCGTCTCAGCTTGTCTTCTGGCCGTAGCGGCGTCCATTGTGGTGATGCTAGCGTGGCTGCGGGGGGCCATCCCGGTGCTCGGATATACGCCTCTCATGCTGGTGATCGCGTTCTTTGGCGGATCGTTTTCACTGGCGCTCGGGGTGGTCGGCCAGTACATCTGGCTTTCTCTTCAGAACACCCGCCGGCGTCCAGCATTTGTAGTCCGCAGCGACAGTTCGCATAATGGTCGACAGGAAGAGACATGTTAGACATTTTATTAACGTGCAAGCACTTCGAATAATGCTAGAGTAATATCCACTGTCTTATGGCACCAGGAAGTCCCGGCGTTGCGATGTTTCTTAGCCGACAAAGGGAAGTGCGCCGCGTTTCGCTCACAATCGCGGCCTCGATCCGCGAATTTGCGAGGACATTCAAGGTTCCGCTGATCGCGTTCCTAATCTCGCTGTCGATGTTTCTGGTGTGCCGTGAATACGCGCAGGCGGGCCTGCCATACAAAGCCAGCAACGCCCCGTGGGACATGGGCTGGTACGGCAACATGATCGAGCGCGGTTACAGCACCGACGGCAATGACAACGTGGAGCATAACGTTGTTTTCTTCCCCTTGTATCCAGCTCTTTGCTGGATCGTGAAGCAGGTTCTTCGGGTGCAGACGCTGACCGCGATGTTGATAGTATCCGCGGGCTCCACGCTTGTGATGCTGTTACTTCTTTACCGGCTCTTGACCCGCTATTACTCCTCATTCCTGGCCGGCGCCTGCGTCTTGTTCCTCGCCATCAGTCCCTTCTCGGTTTTCTTGTATGCGGGATATACAGAAGCGTTGTATGTTTGCCTGGTTGTAGCTTTCTTTTACTTTCTTACGAAAGGATCGTACACCGGCGCCGCTCTCATTTCCGGCTTAGCCTCCGCCTCGCGCCCTTATGGTTGTCTATTGGCGTTCGTATTGGTCTTTGAGATGGCGCGGCGGCACTATATCGAATATGGTTTCAAATGGTCATTGCGGTCACGGTACTTACAAGGAATGCTCGTCCTGTTTCCCATCTGCTGCAGTGGATTGATAGCGTACACGCTTTATCTGGGTTACCGTTTTGACGACCCGTTGGCGTTCTCGCACAATCTGAAACCCTGGGGCATTATGGGAGGGAGAATCCAAATCGCCGACGCGCTCACGTTTCGTTATTTCGTGCCGTTGATCGGCACTACTTTGCTGCACTTCAAGTTGACACATCCTATCGTGACCGGTCTTTTGTGGTTTGTTGCAACACCTGTGTTGCTCATTCTGCTGGGCCGACGGTTGTTTCCTTCCGCTCTATTTTTTGCGGTCCTGATGTTTCTGTTCTTTCACTACACGCTGCTCAAGAATGAGGGCGCCATTGTCGACATGGGCCGGCATTTCACCTTGCTCTTTCCTGTGCCGCTCCTGCTGGTGCTGGCCTTGGAGCCGCGCGCCGTCGCCGGATGGATTCGCAATCTCATTAGCGCGGCGTCGGATCGCGGTCAGCCCATGTGTGCTTGTATAGCTCTAGTTTCCGTGCTGCCCTATGCTCTGTTGCTTGTGGTGTCCGCGTATCTGGCGATGTTATACACAGTCGTCTTCTATCGATTAGAGTTTGTATTCTAATGTCTTACGACGCCGTGACGCACCGGAGTTATGCCGTTCTCGGTCTGGCGCTCGTTGTTTGGATCGGTCTGGCGGCCTGGTTGGTCTATCTTTTTGAATCGCAGCGCGATTATGAGCTGAACTATTTCGCGCGCCTGGATAAACTTCACCTTCTTCCCGTCTACCATCCCGGCGACGTGGTCCTTTACAGCGATTCCCGCAAACTCCTCTGGATAGGATGGGCGGGACCCGAAGCCGGATACCGCTGGTCGGCCGATAAAGCACAGACTGGCTTTCTGTTTCGAACGAATGGAACGGACAACTGGAATTGCCCGTGTAAACTGAAATTCGATGTGCGCTATACGTTTGGAAAACAGCATGTCACGTTGCGGATTCGGGGCAAGACGATAACGACGGCAGTTATCGGAAACGAAGGTACTCTGGCATTTGAAATCCCGCCAGGAATCATTCAACCCAACGCAACCGTAAGCGTGCAATTGCTCTTGCCCGACGCGGCTCCTCCGGGCGTGAATGGGGACAACCGGGTGCTGGGGATCGCGATTACGGATCTCGAGATCGACAGTTCCGGCTAAACCGTCAAAGGCTCATGCCGCCGTCGATGAGGAGTTCGCTTCCCACGGTGAATGCGGATTCGTCGGACGCAAGGAACACGATTGCATTGGCGATCTCGCTGGCGTTTCCGAAGCGGCCGGCCGGAACTTGGCTTTGAATGGACGCAGCCACCTTTTTCAGATCGTCCGCCGATAATCCCAGCTTGTCGTAGAGGGGCGTTGCGATGGGGCCGGGGCTGACTGCGTTCACGCGGATGCCGCGCGAGATCAACTCGCCGGAGAGCGTGCGGGTGAGCGACAGCAGCGCGGCCTTCGATGCGCCATAGACGCTGGTATTCGGCATTCCGATGTGCGCGTTCACGGATGCGTTGAGCACAATGGACGCTGGATTCGCGAAGATTGGTAGCAGCGCCTGAATGAGGAAAAACGGTCCCTTGATATTGTTCGCGAACGAGCGGTCGAACGCGGCTTCGTCCCACTGCTCGACTGTTTTGAGGTCGGCGATGCCGGCGTTCACGAACAGGATATCGAGTCCTCCGAATTCGCGGCGCAGCGTCTCCGCTACAAACTTCTGAGCGGCTGCGTCGCTTGCGTTCGGACGGGATAAACAAAACGCCGCTCCCGACTTCTTTGGGCGGCACCTCAAAGGCGCGGGATTTTTCCCCGTTATCGCTGCGCGCGTGCCTTCTTTCAAAAAGTGACGGGCGGTCTCAAGGCCGAAACAAAAGATGCGAATGTCATGGCGATGGATGCGGTCAGATGGTGGCGATCTTCAGAACAACGGAGTGGTCTGTCGGCTTATCCGGCGGCATCTGGACTGTGAGTCCTTTGTCATCCTGACGCCACGTTAGTTTCCCGCTCGCGCCCAGCATTTCGACATTGCGGAACTTAGTGACGGAGTGCTCGCCACCCGGCGCAAGAACGGGGATGACGGCCTCGCCTTCGGGCCAACCCATCACGAAGGCGTACAGCGTGTCGCCTTTTGTGGTGAAGCGGACGTCCTGCGCGGTGAGTGGCTTTCGCCCGCGCTCATTGAACGCGTCCTCCTGATGGTGGCTGGAAGTTCCCGGACGCGCTGCCGCGGTCACCGGCATGGACGGGCCATCGCCGAATGTCGTCCAAGGACGCGTGCCGTAAATCCCTTCGCTGTTGACCTTCATCCAACTCGTGATTTCGCCGACAATTTTCAGCTCGTCGGGGTCGAGCATGCCGTTGTTAGGCAGCGGGAAATTCAGAAGCAGATTGCCGTTCCGGCTGACGATATCGACGAGCATATCCAGAACAATTTTGGGAGATTTGTACTTGGCCTCTTTGTCGTAATGCCAGTTGCCGACGCACGTGTCGGTCTGCCAGGGATCGTCCCAGATGCGGTCGACCACGCCGCGCTCGAGATCGAGCAGGCAGGTGCCGTGGACGCAATCCGTTTTGCCTTTGTTGGCCCAGACGCCTTCCACATTGCCGCCATGTTTTGCGGCAGTGCGATTGTAGTGGTGCGCCATCAGGGCGACTCCCCACTCGTCGAAGAAGATGGGACCGTCGGTGTACATCAGGTCGGGCTGATACTGATCGATCAAATCTTTGATGCGCAGGAAGTAGCGCTCTTTCCATTTTGTGGGGACGCCTTCCGGATCCCAGGGATTCTTGGGCGCCTGGTGCGTTTCGTGATAGAGGCTGAAGTATTTCGGATCGGCGCCATCGTAGGGGATTCCGGCGAGCGGTCCATCTTTGTCCGAACCGTGGCTGGTCTGGAACCAGTGGTAACTGGGGGCGAGGTGTTCACTCACGCCGAAACGAAGACCGTTGTTCTGCGCAGCTTTCTGCCACAGTCCGACGATGTCTTTGTGCGGTCCCATATTCACGGCGTTCCATTCGTTCAGCTTCGAATTCCACAGATCGAAGTTGTCGTGATGCACGCCCATGCTCACGAAATATTTCGCGCCGGCATTCTTGTACAAGGTCATGAGCGCGTCCGGATCGAACTTCTCGGCCTTCCATGTGGGGATGACGTCCTTGAATCCGAATTTTGTAGGATGGCCGTACTTTTCGCAGTGATATTTGTACTGACGGCTGCCTTGTACGTACATGTTGCGGGCGTACCAATCGCCGTATTCGGGCGCGGATTGCGGGCCCCAATGGGCCCAGATGCCGAACTTCGCGTCGCGGAACCACTCCGGCACGCGATATGTGCCGAGCGATTCGCGGCTGGCCTTGAAGGGTCCGGGCAAGATGGTCGGTTCGGCAACCTGGCCGCGCATGGTTCCCGCCGCCGCGCCAATTCCGGCCGCGAGCCGCAGCGCATCTCTTCTGGTGAGTTTCATGTGTTGACTCCTTGTTCCGCTCCACGTCAAAAACGTTGACGTAAACGATAACTGTATCTGCGGGAGTGGGTACGTGTCAACTCGAAAAAATTGGGCCGCCGATAATCCTACGCGCGCTCCTGGTAAGTGCCGCCCGCGGTACTCACGCGGATCTTCTCGCCTTCATTGATGAACGGCGGGACCATCACCACCAATCCCGTCTCGACCTTTGCGGGCTTGGTCACGTTCGAGACCGTCGCGCCCTTCAAGCCGGGTTCCGTCTCGATCACCTTCATATCCACCGTGGGCGGCAGTTCCACGCTCATCGGCTTGCCTTCGTAAAACTCGACATTGACGTGCAGTTGCGGAATGAGGTAATCCACGGCGTCGCCGAGCAGTTCCTTCGTAAGATGCATCTGCTCGAAGTCAGCGGTGTTCATGAAATAGTAGTATTCGCCGTCGTCGTACAAATACTCCATTTCATGTTCTTCCAGTGACGCGCGTTCGACCTTGTCTTCCGACGAGAAACGGTGTTCCGTCATCGATCCGGATTTCAGGCTGCGCATTTTCACCTGAACGAATCCGCGGAGATTGCCCGGTGTGCGGTGCTCCATTTTGAAAATGGAATAGAGTTCGTTATTCCACTTGACCACCATCCCCGGACGTAGTTGTGTTGCAGAGATCATTCGATATTGGCCTCGTCGTGAATCAGCTTCATTCTAACAACTTCACTCCGCGGGGACTTCGAAGTTGATGCTGCGCTTGAATCCGGATGTTTTCCAAGCGCCGTAGGCGATGCCCAGCGCGAGCCACACTCCGCCGACAACTTTCGCGGGCGTCTCCAGGCTGAGCCAGATTCCGAAACAAATCAAGGCGCCGAGTAGAGGCGGGATGGCGTGGGTCAGCTTCTTTTCATCGGCGCGAACGAAGTAGCGAACGAACGCCGCGACGTTGACGCCCATGAATCCGATGAGCGCGCCGAAGTTCAACAGCGCCGCGCCCGTTTCATACGTGATCAGCATGGCGACGCCAAACGCGATGACGCCGATCCACATCACATTGTTCGCGGGAATGTTTTTCTTCGCATCGATGGCGCCGAAGATGCGGCGAGGGATCGCGTTGTCGCGTCCCATGCCGTACAACAGCCGCGCTCCCGAAAGCTGTGCGCCCGCGCCCGATCCGATA
>JBEKUT010000294.1:0-9084 GCA_049514735.1 Bryobacteraceae bacterium | reverse complement strand
AGCTGCTCCCGATACTTCGCCGCCGTGTCGAGCACCGCCATCGATGCGCCCTGCATGTAGCGCACGGCGTCGCTCAATCGCCACCACCCGCCCTTCCAAGGACTGCTATAAAACACTTCCGACGTGAGTTGTTGTTTGTCTTTCGGGAATTCGTCGACGGTATAGAAGTGCGGCGTCGCATAACGATATAGAGCAGTCTCAGTGAAGAATGAGATGCTGTTGCGGAAGATGTGCGTGAAATCGAGAAAGCCCGGATACCAGTTGTCGAAGCCGACGCGATGCACCGCGCCGGGCATGCCATGCTCGTCCAGATAAGCGGCCATATCGATGCCCAGCACGTTCAGCCAGCGCGCAATGGTCGGGTCGATGTTCGATGAAATAGGCTCCGTGAAGGGCGGGATGAAAATGCGCGTCGGGAACGGCGCCGTCTGATGGTGGCAATAGAAAATCACGGGGTCCCATTCGAGTTCCGTCCGCGTGACCTCCTGCGATTCGAGCATGTTCTGCATGTAGCCATCGCGATTATTGTCGTGTCCCACGTATTCCTGATAGAGATCCGGCAGCGGGCTCACCTCGTATGGAGTCCCGAGGTTCTTGGAATACCAGGCGGCCACTTCGTTCTGTCCATCGGGATTCAGCGTGGGCCATAACATGAGAATCACGTTGTCCAGAATGGCGTCGATTTCCGGGTCGCCCTGCGTCGAGACAAGTTTGTACGCTAGAGATATCGATTGCTGCGCGCCGGCCACTTCGGTGGAATGCAGACCGCCATCGATGTGAACGATCGCCTTGCCCTCGCGAGCCAGCGCGCGCGCCGTCTCATCGTTGAGCCCGCGGCCGGCCGCCAAACGCCTTGAGATGTCCTTATATTTATCGAGCTGCGCCAGGTTCTTCGGCGAAGAGACGATCGCGATCTCCCAATCCAGCCCGCGCGTGGTCTTGCCGACGGAGATTAATTTGATGCGGTCGGAACTCGCGGCCAGCTTCCGGAAGTAGTCTCGCGAGGCGTCATAATTGGCGAGATAAAAATCGTCTCCCGGTTTGTGGCCGAGTACCGATTCCGGCGTTGGAACCGCCTGCGCCCGCAACGCCGCCGCCGAAGCAAGCAGGGCAAGAGGAATGAGGAAACACACACGTCGACCCGCTGACGGCAGAGGCATTCCCAGATCATAGCCTACTGAACCGCGCACATTATAGGAAGGGCCGTTGCGAACCGCGCCCGTCACGCGCGGGGGGCCAGAACCGCGACGGTAACGGAGCGCAACTGCCGATAAATTCACAGACCCGTCAGGAAACGGACCCCAACTGCCGATATAATACCTTCAACAATCCAAATGTCCCGGCATACGTTATTCGCAATATTTTTCGTCTCCACGCTTCCGCTCGCCGCGGCGGACGAGTGGATTAAGCTCACAACACCCCATTTTGAGCTATTTACGACCGCAGGCGAGAAGAAAGGCCGCGAGGCCATTCTCTATTTCGAACAGGTTCGCAGCTTCTTCCTGCAGGCGTCTCCTTCCAAGCACGCGCCGGATGCTCCCGTGAGAATCGTCGCGTTCCGCTCTGAGAAGCAGTACAAACCGTATCGCATAAATGAAGTGGCCTTCGCTTACTATCTCAAGACTCAAATGCGCGATTACATCGTGATGCAGGACATCTCCTCCGAGCATTACCAGGTTGCGATTCACGAATATACGCATTTGATCGCCGAACACGCCGGACTCAAACTCCCCGTCTGGCTCAGCGAGGGCTGGGCGGACCTCTATTCCACGCTGCGGCCCAACGGCAAGAAAGTATTGGTAGGCGACATTTTACCGGGCCGCGCGCAAACGTTGTTTCGCGAGAAATGGATCGACCTCGGCACCCTCACCTCCGTCCAACACGATTCCCCGTTTTACAACGAAAAAGACCGCGCCGGCATGTTCTACGCGGAAAGCTGGTTCTTGACCCACATGCTGTATCTGTCGGACGCCTACAGGCCGAATTTCACGAAATTCGTGGTTGCGGTGAACAGCGGAAAAGATACCGCCAGCGCCTTCGAGAGCGTTTACAATCGCACGCTCCCCGAAGTCCAGAGCGACTTGCGCAAGTACATGAAAGCCACGAGTATGCATGGCGTGATTTTCGATATCAAACTGGAGAAATCGGAAGAGGAAGCTACAGCCGAGACTCCCTCCGCTTTCGACGTCGATCTCTCGCTGGCCGACCTTCTCGCCGCCGGCCACAAGACGGACCAGGCGAAGCAGGAATACCAGCGCCTCGCGAGAGAAAATCCCGGCAAGCCCGACGTCGAGGAATCGCTGGGATACATGCTATGGCAAGAGCACGACCGCGCTGGCGCGCGCGAGCATTTCGCGAAAGCCGTCGCCGCCGGCAGTCATAACGCCCGCATGTGCTTCGATTACGCCATGCTCGAACAAGGCGCGGGCGGCGACCTGAAATCCGCCACCAACGCCCTGGAACGGACCGTCGAATTGAAGCCCGATTATCCCAATGCGCGTTTGCAGCTCGGCCTGATGCTGCTCAACGATCGGCAATACGGCCGGGCGCTGATTCAGCTCACTCAAATCCACAAAGTCGACCCGGATCAGGCGCCGTGGCTCTTCGCGGGGCTGGCGCATG
This sequence comes from Bryobacteraceae bacterium, assembly GCA_049514735.1. Taxonomy (GTDB): domain Bacteria; phylum Acidobacteriota; class Terriglobia; order Bryobacterales; family Bryobacteraceae; genus JAICMB01. Next base: position 6,462 of record JBEKUT010000294.1, on the reverse strand, counting down.
CCTTCGCGCAAACCGGCGATTTGAACCAGGCCCGCATCAACGCGGAAAAGGCGAAGCAGTACGCCCAAACCCCGGAACAGACCAATAATGCCGACGAGCTGCTGCGCTATCTGGACGCGAAGAAGGAAATGGATGAAGCCGCGAAGTCGCCCCCAGCCCAATCCACCACGGCCCAGGCCAATGCCGAAACGTCCCAGGCCTTGACGCCAGCCGTGGCTCCCAACTCGCTCTTGATGCGCGCCGAAGGCGAGGCCCGGAAACTCGAATGCGACGGCAAAGGCGCACGGCTCCACGTCACGGTCGGGCACGACACCATGGTGTTCAAGATCGACGACCCTGCCAAGGTCACCCTCAAACACTCCGGTGAGGGAACGTTCGAATTCCAATGCGGTCCGCAAAAGCCGTTCCACGTCGTTGTGGATTACCTGCCTGAAGCCGATAAATCCAAGCGTGTAGCGGGCTTACTTAGGATTCTTGAATTTTAGAAACCGGAACCAAATGAATTGTTTTGAAAACTCTTTGCTCTCGCCGCACAATGCTGGACAGCGCTAACGCTCATACGACGGAAAAGCTCAAATGCTACAGTGAGACGTATGAAGTACTCAGTTGCTTTGATGCCAACCGAGGAGGGATACAGCGTTTCTTGCCTTGGCCTTCCCGGCTGCTGGTCGCAAGGCGCCACTGAAGAAGAAGCTTTGGCGAACATTCAGAACGCAATTCGCGAATACCTCGAAGTCGCCAAACGATTGGCCGGTGAGCAGAATCTGAGGGAAGTGGAAATCCCGGCGTAGCGCATGCCGAAGGTACCCGGCCTGCCTGAGCCGATAAATCCAAGCGTGTCGCGGGCTTACTTAGGATTCTTGAATTTTAGAAAATTAGGTTAAATATTGTCGGACGCGGGTCGAAGAGTCTAGTGAGGAGTGTGTCCGCAATGATTAACCCCGTGGCCAGCTCCGTTTCCGCCGCCAGCCTCCAAGGTATGCAAAAAGCCGAAACGCAGCTCAACACCACCGCCAACAAGATCGCGCAGTTCCCACAGAACGGAGGCGATACTCTCGATCTCAGCTCCGATATGGTTTCCCTGATAAGCTCCCGCGATAATTTTATGGCCAACGTCGGCGCCGCAAAAACCGGCGACGCAATGCAAAGAGCGGCGCTGAATATGATCGCCTGAACAATTTGATGCTAAAATGTTTGGGAGTTGCACAGCACGCTCGAACAAGCGCCGGTTCAAGAGTTTAAACGCGCCACGGAACGCAAACTCCGCGACGTCTACTGCCCGGACCACCGTCAGCGTCCCCGCGTAAAAGTGATCGGCGCCTCAGTCCGCGACGCCACTCTCACCCTCACCGGCTGTTGCGAGAAGTTGATGGCCCTTGCAAATCAAGCCATCGTCTCAACTAACAACTAACAACTAACAACTAACCACGCCGAACCAACAACCACGAACTACGAACCAACAACGCTTCTTAGACGTCCTACTCGCTCCTGCCGCATCTCGCTAACTTCGCTCTCAAGTTCCCGCACCCGTTTTGCCAGATCTTCGATCAATTGACCTTCCGGATCGGGCAAGCGGCCGTGTTCCAGATCGATATGCGCCGGTCCTCTTACTATGCGGCCCGGTATACCGACGACGGTCGAATTTGCCGGTACCGGGCGGATCACCACTGAGCCCGCCCCAACGCGCACATGGTCGGCGACGACAATATTGCCCAACACCGCCGCGCCCGTACCGATAATCACGTTGTTTCCGATCGTCGGATGCCGCTTGCCGCGCTCGTTCCCCGTGCCGCCCAGCGTCACGCCCTGATATAAGAGAACATCGTCGCCGATTTCCGCCGTCTCGCCGATTACAACGCCCATGCCGTGATCGATAAAGAACCTGCGGCCGATGCGCGCGCCCGGATGAATCTCGATGCCCGTAAAAGCCCGCCCGATCTGCGAAACAACACGAGCCAGAAAACGAAACCTCCTGGTGTACAACTGGTGCGCCAGCCGATGCAGCAGCACCGCGTGAAATCCCGGGTAACAGAACAGAATCTCCAGAACGCTGTTCGCCGCGGGATCTTCGCGGAAAATTGTGTCGATCTGTTCTCTCACTGCGCGAAACATGATGGTCCAGCGTATCCTGCCCGTTCGCTTACCTCACTATGATGCAAATACCAGTACTCACAGATTCAAGGTTTGAGACAGCCTGTCCGCCGCGCTTTGCGACACAATGGCGCTCGCCCCCGCTTCGCCCTCGTAAGTCTCTGATAGCACTGGGACATTCTTTGGAATTCCGCCTGCCTTCAGAACTCCCGAACGAAGCATGGTATTCATCAACTGCAAGATCGCTATCCTCGGAACGCTGTTCTCGTCTTTGACGGCGTTCGGCGCGACTAAGCTGTCGGCCGAACTCCAGGCTGTTGACGCCACTTCAACGAGACGCGTCATCGTGCAATTCGATAGCTCCGCCATCGAGACTCACCAACGAGTGCTGGCGCGCCATGGACTTCGCCTCAACAGCTATCTTCCGCTGGTTAACGGCTCCGCGGTGGAAATGTCCGGATCTCAGTTGCAAGCCTTGGCTAACGATCCCAGCGTCGTTTCCGTGGTTCCCGATCGCACCGTGCGCGCAACGGATTTCACGGGCGGACTCGACTACGGTTGGATGGCGGCCCTGGATGTCGCCAACGCCTCGACGCCTTACGCGTATAACGGGGCCGGCATCGGCGTTGCAATCATCGACAGCGGCGTAAACGCCGTTGACGATTTAAGAACCAGTTACGGCGCATCCCGCATCGTTTACCAACAAAGTTTTGTCCCCGGCGACGCCACAACGGCGGATGCATACGGCCATGGGACTCACGTAGCGGGCATTTTGGCGGGGAACGGGAGCGATTCCACAGGAGGCCGGTTTTATTACACGATCCGCGGAATCGCTCCCTCGGTTCACATCGTCAGTCTTCGCGTCTTGGACCAGAACGGCGCGGGCTCCGACAGCGCCGTGATCGCTGCTCTTCAGCAGGCCATCCAACTGAAAGAGTTCTACAACATTCGCGTCGTCAATCTTTCGATCGGACGCAACATCTCGGATTCCTACACGGCCGACCTGCTGTGCCGAGCGGTCCAAAAGGCCTGGGAGGCTGGCCTCGTCGTCGTCGTGGCGGCGGGCAACGGCGGCCGCGACAATTCACAAAATACCAACGGATATGGAACCATTACGGCGCCCGGAAACAGTCCTTATGTCATAACCGTGGGCGCCATGAACACCATCGCGACGCTTTCAAGAACGGATGACAAAATCGCGAGCTACAGCTCGAAAGGCCCTACGCCGATCGATCACATCGTGAAGCCCGACCTTGTGGCTCCCGGCAACCAGATTCTATCGCTACGTGCAGCCGGATCGACTTTGGATCAAGCGTATGGCGATAATCGCGTGCCGGTTTCGTTGTATAGCACCGATGCATCGGATACCAGCGCGCCCAACTATTTCATGTTGAGTGGCACCAGCATGGCGGCGCCCATGGTGAGCGGGGCCGCAGCACTGCTGCTTCAAGAGAAGCCCTGGCTCACTCCGGATCAGATCAAAGCAAAGCTCATGAAAACCGCTCGCAAGAGCTTTCCGGCATCGTCGGTCTCAACGGACCCTGTGACTGGTATTCAATACGCCGCTCAGAACGACATCTTTACGGTGGGCGCCGGCTATCTCGACATCGGCGCGGCCGTCAATCTTCAGGATGAAGCTCCCGCCGTGAGCGCGGCTTCGCCGCAAGCGATTTACAACGCCGCAAATAGCACGGTTGGGATTGTGAATGGAGCCTCGGTGGTTTGGGGGAGCAGCGCCATTTGGGGAACGGACGCAGTCTGGGGAGACAGCGTCGTGTGGGGATCCAGTGTTGTGTGGGGGTCGAGCGTGGTGTGGGGAAGCAGCACCATGGAAGGCTTCTCCGTAGTTTGGGGGAGCAGCATTGTTTGGGGAGCGGGCGGCGCCAGCCCGGATGGAACGAACGTAACAATTCAGGGAGATATGTAGAATGAACTCGGATGCAATCAGCCTCGTAGGGACCGGCGCCCTTAGTATTCCGGATCGCGCCCGCGCCGCACAGGAGGAAGGCCTGGTGCGCGCGGTAAAACATGAACGCACTTACAAAAAGTGCCTTCACTGCGAAAAACAGCTGCCTATGATGGTCCGAGCTCTTTCGAAGCCTCCGTTTTGCACGCCCGCTCATGAGCACGAATATCGCGTTCACATGGAAGTACTGATGATCGCGCGTCTAAGGGAAGCGGCGGTGCGCCTCCAGATGGCGGCGGCAAGCCTAGAGGCTTGATCGCGCTGAATTAATCAGCGATGTGACTCCCAGCCCAAGGCGGAGGTTTTAGTAGCCCTCGCTCTGGTCCGGCGCTGGTGCGCTCGTTAGCGGAAATTGGGCGTGGTTGCCGACGGCGCTTTTTCTCTTACGGCCATCCATCTAAAAAGCACCCTCCCCTAATGGAGCGCGACTCCCGATGGCCATTAAGTACTTTAGAATGTTTGGTGCGGAGAGGGGGCCTTGAACCCCCCCGAGATTGCTCCCGCTAGCATCTCAACCCAAACGAACGAGTATCGCGAAGTATCCTCATGGATTAAGTTGCTGCTTTTCAGCTTCGCTGTATCGCCTGGTTTCGCTCGACTCAACTCAGGCTCACATTCAGGCAGAACGGCATCCCATCCTCCAGCAGGCACAGAACGTCTCCCCCCCGCGCCATCATAGCCTTGTTATCCTTGTTGTTCCAAACGGAACGATGGATCGAGCCTTGGTGACCACCTCACCAACTCGAAGGGGAGACTATGCCGGATGTTCCAAAACCCGATCAATATGGCGTTCACGCCATTGGCGTAAAGTCGATAACGACAGACAAGCTCAAAGCGAATACTCACAATCCGCGCACCCTGTTTGATCGAGAAGACCTTCACGTTTTGCAGCAATCAATCGCCCGGGTTGGAATTCTCGTACCATTGACGGTCTACAAGGAATCCAGAAGCGGCCAATACTTCATTCTCGACGGACAGCGCCGCTGGATCTGTGCCCAAAAAATTGACCTCAAGGAAATACCCGTCAATGAGGTTGCTGAACCGACGCTTGTTCAGAACATCGTAACGATGTTCCAGATCCACAAACTGCGCCTCGATTGGGAACTGATGCCTACGGCCATCAAGCTGGAGCTCTTAATGCGAGAGCTCGGAGAGCGCAAGGAAAAACGTTTGGCCGAGCTTACTGGCTTGGATGAGGCCGTGGTGGTTCGGTGCAAGAAGCTTCTCTCCTACAACAAGCGTTTTCAAGACCTCATGCTGGACGCCGATCCAGATAAGCGTGTCAAAGCAGATTTTTTCATCGAATTATACCCGGTGCGGAATGATCGGGAAGTAGTCAAATTCCCATGGTTCAACAAGGACAAGTTCACAGACGCGATGCTCGAAAAGTCCGAACAGGGTGCCCTAAAATCCGTCACCGAATTCCGCATCGTGAAGCAATATATTAACAATGCGGTCAAGGCCAATAAGGTCGCTACTATCTCGAAGCGGCTAAAAGAATATGCCGACGACCCCAAGCTCGAGTCGGATCACCTCAATATAGAATCCGCTGCTGTCGCAGCCGAGGCCAAGAAACTACTCAAATCAGCAAACACTCTTTACGAGCAAATATACGACATAGACATTGATGAGTTTTACGGCCAAGAGGCAATGTGGAGCCGCCTCGAAGCTCTTGCCAACCTAATTCGTCAGAAGCTGAAGACCCTTGGCCGGAGGGAACAATAATTGTGCGTGCGCCTTCACAACGCGGTACACCGATCGATGCGCGTCGCTATCGTCGCTGGACCAATCGTTTCGGAGCCTATCGCGACCCGGTTACGAACGTCACGATTGAGGGATGGATTAACCAATTCGACGACGGAGACAAGGATCTCGCGGCGCGTGTTCTCGACTCTGTCGAGTTTTATGGGCAGGCACAGATTCACGCTGCCTATCGTCAGGCGCTTGGCGCTCTGCAAGGATGGAATGAGAACCCAGCCAACAGACAGGGAAAATGGTGTTTCGCTGCGATGTCGGGAAGTGCCGGGGAAAGCGGTGACGCAATGCTATATCAATTTCGCGTTGCCAATGGACTTGATAACAAAAAATACCATGACACGTTCGTAAACCGCAGCGAACTCTTCCGGCGTACATTGCTTCCAGATGATGACCCGAAAAAGTTGGGAAACGATGCCACCGTGGTTCTCCTTGATGATTTTACAGGGACCGGAAAACAGGTCTGTGACGCATGGAACGATCCGGCAACATCTTTTGGCGCTCTCCTGGCTGGCGTTGGGAAGGTTTATTTGATCGTAGTAGCAGCTTCTCGTGCTGCGCGCACGAAGATTGCGGATGAAACAAGTCTCACCCTTTTGCCTGCCCACCACCTCGGCGACAGCGACAATGTTTTTTCTACTTCCTGTTCG
>JBEKUT010000293.1:0-9090 GCA_049514735.1 Bryobacteraceae bacterium | reverse complement strand
ATCCGGTTGTTCGCCGATTGGAACAGCTTCATCGCCGGCCATCCCGATTGGCTGCTGCGCGTCGGCTCCGCGGGCGATTTTATGCGCGCGAAATCGTCGGGACACTATGGGATTCTGTTCGGATTGCAGAATGCCGCGCACTTCCGGCGTCCCGAAGATGTCGACACGTTTTACGGCCTGGGTCAACGCGTTTCGCAACTCACCTACAATTTCCGGAACCTGGTAGGGAACGGCGCGTTCGAGCCGCACGACGATGGCATCAGCGAGTTTGGCGGCAAAATCGTCGCGCGGATGAACCAGGTAGGAATGGCAGTGGATGTCGCACACGCGGGCGACCGCACGCAGCTAGACGCCTTCGAAATTTCGAAGCGGCCGGTGATTATTTCGCATGGAAATTGCCGCGCGTTGAATGCCGGCCATCCGCGCTGTGTGACCGACGAAGCCATTCGTAAAATGGCCGCGTCGGGCGGCGTCATGGGCATCAACTTTATCAGCTTCATGGTGAAGCAGCATGAGCCGGTCTCGATTGACGATGTGATCGATCATTTCGATTACGTTTCGCGCCTGGTTGGGATTGAGCACGTGGGGGTGGGCAGCGATATCGGAATCGAAAGCAACGATTTCGAGCCGCCCGCCGACTTGAAACGCATGCTGACGAGCGCCGACAAGCGCTATCGCGTCCACAAACGCGAAGCCGTGGAGGGTTTGGACCACCCCAAACGTACCTACGATCTGACCGATGCCCTGATTCGGCGGGGATATACCGACGAGCATATCCGGTTGATTCTGGGTGAGAACTTCCGCCGTGTACTTTCGAAGGCCTGGGAGCCTGTTGTCGCTTAATAAAAATATAAAGAATTTGAGCTATTGGCCGAAAAGCCCATCAGGAGGCCACTATGTCGATATCTCCCATCTCAATAAGTCCCAGTTACGCCAGTTCCCCCGCTCAAAGTAGTTCGCAACAGCAGCGCAGGCAATTTCAACAGCTTACGCAGTCAATCCAGGCGAGCGATCTCGCCGGCGCGCAGAAGGCATACAGCGCGCTCACGCAGAATTCCTCCACCAGTTCCTCGTTCAATCAAAACAGCCCGCTGGCGCAGGATGTTCAGGCGATCGGGCAAGCGTTGCAATCGAACGACATTCAAGGAGCTCAGACGGCGTTTGCGCAGCTTCAGAAGGACGCGTCTATATTGCAATCTACGGGCTCGCAATCTACGGAAACGCAATCTACTCAACAGACGCAGGCCACATCCCAGACGCATCGGGCACACCACCCCCATTATGCGGCCGAAAGCGATGCGAGCACGGCAACCGCGAGCATTTCTTCTAATGCCCCGAGTGGTTACTCAAACAGCTCGACGACCGGGACGGTGGTCAATCTGCTCGCATAAAGGTATTGGACATTGCGGCCGATAGAAGATCGGAGAGGCATCAAATGGGCACTACGTCTTCAGTCAATCTGGGTGTAGCAAATTTACTCCAGGACCTTACTAATGTCGGTTCGCCGCTAGCATCCTCGCCGACGGCGGTGGCGGCTTTAGAGAAAGCGCCGCCCAGCGACATCGTCCAATTAAGCGCCGAGGCTAGCCAACTGCAAGGGCTGGAAGTGCTGTTCGGGCAGACAAATACGGATACGACGGCCACTTCGAATCAGTCCGCCGCAAATTCGATCCTTTCCGCTCTGTATCCCGATGGGTCGAGTCCGGGTTCCACACCGACCCCTATTCAGAGCCTCTACCAGGCGCTGGAGAACGCATCCCCAGGAACATCCGGCGCCACGGGAGGCACGGCGTCTTCTTCATCGCTTACCCAGGCCGTGGCAAGTTATCAAAGTAATCTGCAGTCGGACGAAATCCAATCGATGTTTGGGGACTGAGGCGGCAGTAGGGTAGGATATCATTGGTGAGGGGCCCGGCTGAGCTCGAAAAACGCTGCCAGTCTCCTGCGATGAATGCCGGGATTTCGTTTTAGTCACGCCATGAAGCGGGCCGGGTGGATAGCGGTTTGCCTATGTTATTGTCTCTTAGCGCAGTCGGCGGCCCAGGTGCCCGACCCGCGAGCCGATTACGCGGCTAAGGTACGTGAATCGTATAACTTCCGTTTTGGCCCCAAGGCCATCTCTGCGCCTGGAAACGCCGCGGTCGCGGGCGGCGATTTTATCCAGCCGGGGGCGTTTCCCACCGCCGAATACTGCGGCCATTGCCATCCCGATGCCTACGCGCAATGGCGTCAGGCGCTGCATTCCAATTCTTTCCGCACTCCCTTCTACCGAACCAGCGTCAATATCCTGTTGCGAACCAAAGGCATCGAGTTTACGCGGCATTGCGACAGTTGCCATAATCCGATTGGCGTTCTGACCGGCGCTCTCACTCAGAACTCGATAGTCGATCGCAAGTTCGACGCCGATGGCCTGACCTGCATGACGTGCCATTCCGTCCAGCAATTGCAGCCCTCGTCCGGGAACGGCAGTTTCGTGATGGGAGTGCCGGCAGTGATGGTGGACGAAAGCGGCAAGCCGGTTCCCGGAGAAGTTCCGGACGACGAGATTATGGCGCATAGGGAGCAACATGCGAAAGCCGTGATGCGCGATTTTTATCGCACCTCGGAATTTTGCGCCGCGTGTCACAAGGCCAACTTGCCCAACGGCCTGAACGATTACAAGTTCATTCGCGCGTTCACGGCCTACGACGAGTGGCAGAACTCCAAGTTTTCGCAGCGAAATCCGCTGACGTTTTACTCAGCCGATCTGCGGACGTGCCAGAAATGCCATATGGTGCGGGTGCCCGCTACGGCGGACGAATACGGCGCTAAGAAGGGCACATTTGCTTCGCACCGTTGGCTCGCGGGCAACACTGCCGTGCCCTTCTATTACGGTTACGACGAGCAGTTGCAGAAGACGGTTGAGTTTTTGAAATCGGGCATGTATCTGAACCTCGATCTGTTCGCGATCCAGAAAGAGGGCGCGGCGGGAGTCATCGCACCGGTCGGTTCGAAGTCGTTCGATCTTTCTCCGGGCGAGACCATTCAGATGATGGTGGTGATCCAGAACAAGAATATCGGTCACTCACTGGTCCCGGAAGTCCGCGATTTATACGAGCCGTGGGTCGAATTCGAAGTCAAGGACGCCGGCGGACGCGAGGTCTATCACAGCGGGTTCCTGAAACCGGATGGGTCTCTCGATGAGCGGGCTCATAGTTTCACAAACCGGCCGGTCAATCTCGATGGAGAGTTTGTCGACAATCACAAAGTCTGGACCATTCATTCGGTGGCGTACGACAACACCATTCAAGCGGGCCGCTCCGTGTTGGTGCGCTATCAATTCCGCATACCGCCGGATGCGAAATCGCCGCTCGCCGTTACAGTGAAACTGAATTACCGGCATCTGCGCCAGAGCTATCTTAACAACATTTTCGGACCCGATCATCCCGCTTATCCCGTGGTCGAACTCACTTCTCGCACGCGCACGTTTAACGTTGGACACAACACGCCTGTGCCTCCCGATCCGGAAGACAATCCCGATTGGATGCGCTGGAATAATCTCGGAATCGGGTATCTCGACGAATTGCAATACGTCGACGCTCTGCGGTCTTTCAGCGAGGTTGTGAAGCTGCGGCCCGATTACCCAGACGGACACATCAATGTTGGTCTGACGTATATCGAATGGGAAAAATACGAGGAAGCGCGCGGCAGCCTGGAGAAGGCTCTCGCACTGAGTCCTGGCAATGCCCGCGCACTTTATTATCTCGGTCTGGTAGAGAGGCGCGCTGGAAATTGTAACCAGGAAGTTGAGGATCTGCGCGAGGTGGTAGAGAGATACCCGCTGTCGCGCGATGCGCGGCGCGAATTAGGAATTTCGTATTACCAGCAGCATCTTTACAAAGAGGCCAGAGAGCAGTTTGAAGCGCTGCAGGCGATCGAACCCGATGATCTTGCGGCGCACTATAATCTCGCCGTGATCTATCGGCGGTTGGGCATGAAGGAGAAGGCAGCCGAGCAGGCGGCATTATTTGCGACGAAACAGGTCGATCCAGGCGCGCCGACTTACTCACTCGAATTCCTTCGCCAGCATCCCGAGATATCGATCGAGAGCGTGCCGTGGCACGTCCACAAAGAACCTTGATTGCCGAGGAAGTCTAACTTTGGATAAGAATCGAAGACGTTTTATTCGTTCACTGAGCCGAACTGCGCTTGTGCTTCCGTTTGGAGATGTGCTGGCGATGGCAGGGCAAACAATCGCTCCGACGGAGCGTAGTTACAACGCGAAAGCGATGCCCGCGCCGAAGGGCCCGAAGTCGCCGATTGACGGCACGCCGCTTGGAGTGAGTTTTGTCGATGTCGTGAAAGAAGCCGGGCTGGCCGTGAAGACGATTTACGGCGGGGAAGGGAAGAACAAGTATCTTCTCGAGACTACCGGCTGCGGGCTCGCGTTTTACGATTACGACGAGGATGGCTGGCAGGATATTTTTCTAGTGAATGGCTGGCGGCTGGAAGGTTTTCCAGCGGGACACGAGCCGCGCTGTCATCTGTTCAAGAACAATCGCGATGGCACGTTTACGGATGTGACCAAAGGATCGGGGTTAGATAAACGCACTGGTTGGGGACAAGCGTGCTGCGTCGGCGATTACAACAATGACGGACATGACGATCTCTTCGTGACTTACTACGGACAGAACGCGCTGTATCGCAATAACGGCGACGGCACTTTCACGGATGTTACGGAGAAGGCGGGGCTGATCCAACCGGGTCCGAAAACGCGCTGGAACACGGGATGCACATTTGTCGATTACGACCGCGACGGCCATCTCGACCTGTTTGTCGCCAACTATGTCGATTTCGATTTGAAGACCGCGCCTCCGCCGGAAGCCGGTCCGTGTACTTATAAAGGCGTGCTAGTGGCATGCGGACCGCCGGGGCTGCGCGGCGGCAAGAACATTCTCTATCACAACAACGGAGACGGCACGTTCACCGATGTTAGTGAGAAGGCCGGGATCTGGAACACATCGGGGACCTACGGATTAAGCGTGGCTGCATCCGATCTCAACAACGACGGCTGGCCAGACATTTATGTCGCGAACGATTCCAGCACCGCGACGCTTTATGAGAACCAGAAGGACGGGACTTTCAAAGACGTCGCGATCGAATCGGGCGCGGCGCTGTCGCCGGAGGGGAAACCGCAAGCGGGCATGGGCGTTTCCATTGGCGATTACAATCGCGATGGCAACTTGGACGTGGTGAAAACCAATTTCGCGGGCGACACGGATTCGCTGTACACGAATTTGGGCGATGGATCGTTCGAAGATCGGACGTATCCCAGCGGCATCGGCGTCAACACTCGATTGCTTGGTTGGGGCGTGGGCTTTTTCGATATGGACAACGATGGCTGGCTCGATGTTCTGATGTCGAACGGTCACGTTTATCCCGAAGTAGACAAGTCCAATGCCGATCTGAAATACGCCGAGCACAAATATCTCTATCGGAATTTGCAGAACGGACGCTTCGAGGAAGTGACATCCATGGGCGGGCCGGGAATTCTGGAGAACGCGCCGGCGCGAGGTTGCGCTTTCGGCGATTACAACAACGACGGCTATCTCGACATCGCGGTGAACTGCGTAAATGCGATTCCGCAGCTTCTGCGCTGCGACTCCACGTTGAATCGAAATTGGATCAAGATCAAGCTGGTGGGCGTTACGTCGAACCGGACGGGCATCGGAAGCCGCGTAACGGTGGTCGCGAAGACCAAGACGGATTCCCCAATGCCACTCGTGCAGATGGACGAATTGCGTAGCGGCGGCAGCTATTTTTCGCAGAACGATCTGCGCATGCATTTTGGACTGGATCAGGCCAAGCGCGTGGACAGCGTACAGATTCGCTGGCTCAGCGGGAAGGTAGATCAACTTAAGGATTTGGAGGCCAACCGGCTGTACGTGATTCAGGAGGGCGGCAAGATTCTAAAATCGGAAAAGTTGAAGGGATGATCTTTCGCTGCGCCTTCGTTATTGTCGTTTTAGCCGCAGCGTGTCAGGCAGAGGAGACGTGTCCATGGCTGAACGCGGCAACGGCTGGCGGGGTGCTCGGCGGGGCCGTTCAAACGCAGATTACGCCGCACGTTTGCAGTTTCGTGAGCCGCCAGGGTGAGTTGCGAATTCAGGTGGAAACCATCGCGGCTTCGCACCCGGATCATTGCAGCGGTGCTTCGGAACAGCTCAAGGCGATTGGGAATGAGGCCGCGGCTTGCGCTGTCGAGTCCAAGGACGGCCGGATTGCCGAACAGGTCGCTGGAAGAGTTCGCGACCAGGCGTTCACGATCACGATGACAACCGACGATCGCTCGGTGAGTCGAAATCTGCTGCGGGATAAGGCCCGGAAAGTGGCGGAACAGGTCGCGGGGAATTTGTTTTAGCTCTTCTTGCTCCGTGGAGGCACATAGTGGAACCGGACAAGATAGATATTCTGTCCTTTGCCGTGTTTCGCGACCTTTAACAGGTCGATGAGGCCCAGAAATCCCGACTCGCGCGCCAACTCCGGCGTGATATCCGGAAAGCCGATCGGCTCGATGGAATCCACTTCTATCTCGCCTTCTTCCATGCGGTATCGTTTGCCGACTCTAACGTGTGGACGCGTCCAGATTCGGACGCTGCAAGTGATTTCTCCGCGGCGCACTCCGTCGCGAAGCCGCTTGGTGAACACCATGAAAAGAAGGCCGCCGATTAACTCCGATTAACGCGGATAAGAACCGATCAAAACTTCATACCCGGGCCGTGGCCGCCTTCCAAGTAGTCGATGAGATTCTTGAATGGAACGCGAGTTCCGCGAAAGCAGGGCGTCCCACTCATTACGTCTGGGTCTCTCAAGATCACTGGTTCCGCCATATCCGCTATTCATGTTACCGCTCGCGGTCCTGTCCGAGTTTCTTCTCTTTGGCCTGCTCCTCCGCCTTGCGGATCTCGGCGGCTTTATCAAACGCGTGTTTGGCTCCTTCGGCATCGCCCTTCTTGCGCAGGAGCAGTCCCAGATTGTTCCACGCTCCGGCGTCGGTCCCGTCGAGCGCCACCGAATGCCGCAGGGCTTCAATCGCGCCGTCGTTATCGCCCTGCTCCTTCAACAGAGTGCCCAGTTCATACCAGGCGTCGATGTATTGCGGGTCGCTCTCGACCGCCGCGCGCAATTGCTCCACAGCCTTGTCGGGATCTCCGGAGTCAACGTACGTGATGCCCAGAGTATAGTGCGCCGCGGCGAGCGTGGGCTCCAGCTTGACAGCTTGCTCCAGTTCCGCTCTGGCATGCGGTAGGTCGTCGGCTTTTTTGTAAGCCACACCGAGATCGTAATAGGCCGACGCGGTCTCGGGATGATCGTGCGCCACCTTCGATAGCTGCTGTATTGCGGCTTGAAGCTGTCCAGCGGCGATGTACGCGTAGCCCACGTTGACCTGAACATGCACATTGCCGGGTTCTTCCCGGAGGATTTTCTGAAACTCGCGCAGGCCCCCGGACGGATCGCCCGAGTTGACCAGGGTGTTCCCATAGCTGTTGCGTACCGTGTTGTTCTTGGGATCGAGGTCGAGAGCGCGGCGGTAAGCATCGCGCGCCTCGGCGTAGCGCTTCTGCCGTCGATAAGCTTCGGCCAGAGCTTCCCAAACAGGCGCGTTGGCCGGAAGCTGCCGGGCCGCTTTGCTGAGCTCGATAGCAGCTTCGCGGTCATGGCCGACATCCTCGTAGACAGATCCGAGGCGGAAACGATAATCCGCATGATCGGGCGCCAGCGCGACCGCTTTTTGAAGGGCCTGTATGGCTGGATCGGTTTGCTGCGAGATTCGCAGTGCCACGCCTAGGTGAAACCAGGCCTGCGCCATTTTGGGGTCCAACTCCGTTGCGCGCTGGAAGTAGGAGATTGCTTCAAGCTGGCGATTCGTTGCTGCTAACAGAAACCCGATCTGGTCCTGGTAGACGGCCGATTTGGGAACGATCTTCGCCAGTTGTTGGTAATCGGTGAGGGCGGCGCTGGCATCGCGGGCGGCGAGATGCTGGCGGGCGGAAGCCTCCAATTGCTGCACTGTTTGCGCGGCCATCGCGAGGGCGGGAAAAAACAACAGGGCGATGCGCGGCCACATGCGATTCATTTTACTGTGTGAGCCATTGGACATCTGGCTTCGCTCCCCTTAATGTGGATCTATGGCGGAAACAGGACTGACCATTCGTGAATTTCAGAGCGGCGACGAAACGGCTTTTCGAACGCTCAACGAGGAGTGGATCACGCGCTATTTTGCCCTCGAGGAGAAGGATAAGAAGTCGCTGGCGGATCCCTGGGGAACCATTCTGAATCGCGGCGGCAGGATTTTTCTAGCCTTGCGCGATGGCCAGCCGGTTGGGTGTTGCGCTCTGCTCGCGATGAGTCCGGGAGAGTTTGAGGTGGCGAAAATGGCGATCACAGAGTCGTGTCAAGGCATCGGACTGGGACGGCTTCTTCTGGAGAGAACGATCGCGGATGCTCGCGCCGCGGGCGCCAAGCGGCTTTATCTCGAGACCAACGATAAACTTACCCCGGCCATCCGGCTATATGAATCGGCCGGCTTCCGCCATCTTCCACCGGAGCGGATTGTGCCTTCTCCCTATGCCCGGGCGAACGTCTACATGGAGTTGTGGCTCGATGAGCAGGCTACTGCTGTTTGAGAATGTCGTAAAAGATCCGGATGCCGGTCTTGAACTCTTCGAGCGGGATGCGCTCGGAGTCGCTGTGCATGGTGGCGGCTGTGGCGGCATCGAGAATCATGGGCGTGAACCCATACGCGATTACGCCGCGGCGCTGCAGATAAGCCGAGTCGGTACCGAACGGCACCAGCATCGGCGTGACGACCGCACCGGGATGATATTTAAGGATCGTCTCTCGCATTGTCGCGAAGAGCGGTGTATTGCTGGGGCTCATGGCGACATCTGGAGCGGCGCCGATCACCTCAACCGTTACTTTAGGATCGTTGATTCTGGCCTTCATCTCCGAAACAAATTCGTCCGCGTTCGTTCCCGGAAGCAGGCGGCAATCGAGGGTGGCTTCGGCTATCGAGGGAATCACATTGACTCGGGCCGGCGAGCCCACGCC
>JBEKUT010000292.1:0-9117 GCA_049514735.1 Bryobacteraceae bacterium | reverse complement strand
GTATCCCAAGTGCTGCGTCAGCTCGCTTTTCAGCGCCCGCTCGATCAGCGCCTTCGTCAGTTGCTTCAACAACCCACTTTCGCCGATCAGGTCCTCTGGTTTCTGGTAGCCCTTCAACAACTTTTCCACCAGTTCTTGATTCAGTTCCATGTCCGTCTCCTTTCAAATTAGGAGAACATCGTTTACACAATCTGTTTTACACCCTCCTTTACCAGCCCGGCTCAAGTGACTGTATTTTTCTTCGGAAGACAGCAGGACTTGTCGCGCTATCAGCGGCCGAGATTGCCATAGTGCGCCGTCTGAAATCAGGTTGAGGCGGCTGTTCCGAAAATGTTCCCGCGACCTAGGAGCCATTTCGGATCCAGCCGACGCTTCACCGCTTTCATCGACTCAATCTCCGCCGCCGTGAATTGAATCGACAGCAATCCGGATTTGCGCTTGCCCAGCCCATGCTCGGCCGACACTGTCCCGCCTAACGACACGGCTTCTCGCGCAAAATCGAGCATGAGTCGTTTTCCAGCCTCAAATTGCTCCGGCGAATTGGGAAGAATATTGACATGGACATGCGCATCGCCGATATGCCCAAAGATCACATAATCGAGCCGGGCAGCCGCGAGGCAATGATGATAGAAGCGCAGCATCTCGCGATTGCGGCCGATGGGCACAGCGAAGTCGGAGCCGAGCTTTAAGAAACCACGGCGCCGCATCAGGTCGTTCACCATCTCCGGTAGCGCATGGCGAAATGCGCGAAAGCGTTCACGGTCCGTGGGCGTCAGTGCGAACCAGCTATCGCCTTCCGCGTAAGGCTCCCATGGAGCGGTGTCCTCGCCAATCTGCTCGATCAAGACTGCGGCAGCCGCGTTCCGCGGAACCTCGGAATAGCGGCCGCGCAGAAAACGCAGCGAGTTGCCGTCGAAATACTCGATCATGCGCAACGTATCGAGACCGCGCCACGCATCCACGGCATCGAGCGCTGCATCGTCGCTCGCAAAGAAGATCACGCCCGAGAGCAGTTCGTCAGGCGTGGGCTCCAAGCGCAGATCGGCTTCGAGAATCACGCCCAACGTCCCTTCCGATCCAACAAACAGATCCACCCAGTCCATCCCCGGCCGCAACGGATAGCCTGCCGTGTTCTTCGTCGTGTTGGGCGCGGGAAGCAGCGGCACGTCGAAATCGACCGGCTCACCGCGGCGTACTTCAATAATGGACCCGTTAATAAGCCCGACCCTCAGGCCGTTGACCCAGCGGCGCGTGCTGCCATAGCGATAACTGCGCGATCCGCTGGCGTTCGTAGCGATGCTGCCGCCCACGCTCGCCGTCCGCTCGGTCGGATCGGGCGGATAAAATTGGCGCGATGGCGCGGCCGCTTCCTGTAATTCCTGCAGCGTTACGCCCGCGCCCGCTATCGCATGACCTTCGAGAATCTGGATCCGGCGGAACTTCTCCATCGAGAGGGACCAGCCGCCCTCCGCCACGCGGCCGCCCGTGAGACCCGTGCCGGCGCCCGCGATGGTAACCGGAGTCGATTCCGCGGAGGCCCGCGCGAGAATCGCCGCCACTTCGGTGTCGCGCTCGGGGACAAATAGTTGCTCGGCTTCGCCGCGGAAGCCGGAGGCGTCCTCTATCACCTGCAAGATCAAACCTCCAGAATCACCGGCATGATCAGCGGACGCCGCGAGGTCTGTTTATTCAGGAACCGCCGCAAATCGGCGCGGATTTTCTCCTGCATCACGCCCCAGTCGCCGCGCTCTTCCTCGGTGGACGATTCCAGCGTGCGCAGCACCACATGGCGCGCCTCCTGCAACATGGTGGAGTTGACATCCTCAAACGACACGAAACCGCGGCTTACGATTTCCGGCAGCGCCTCCGATTTTCCGGAGCGCTTGTTGATCGCGATGATGGGCAGCACGAAGCCGTCTTCGGAGAGATGACGGCGGTCGCGAATGATCATGTCCTCAACCACTTCATCGAGCGAGCCCGAATCGATGCAGACGCGTCCCACCGGGACCCGTTCGCCGCGCCGCGCCCCGCGCTCGTCGATCTCCAGCGTGTCGCCAGTCTCCAAAATGAAAGACTCTTCGAGTCCCGCGCGGCGCAGATGCTGCGCCAGCGAGGCGTGCTTAGCGAGCTGCCGGTATTCGCCGTGAATCGGCATGAAATAGCGTGGACGCGTAAGGTTGAGCACCAGCTTCAGCTCCTCCGCGCTGGCGTGTCCCGAGACGTGAATCGGCGGGTTCATGTTGCCGTAGATCACGTCCGCGCCGCGCTTCGCGATGTGGTTGATCATGCGGTAGATGGCCTTTTCATTGCCCGGGATGATGCGGGCGCTGATGGCCACGGTGTCGCCCTTTTCAATCGAGAGATGCTTGTGATTGTCCACGGCCACGCGCGACATGGCCGACATCGGCTCGCCTTGCGTGCCGGAGACGACAGCCACTACTTTCTCCGGCGCGGTCTGCATGAGATCTTGAGGTCGCAGCAGAATCCCGTCGGGGATATGCAGGTGTCCAAGGGAATGAGCGATCTCGGTGGCGCTGTTCATGCTCCGTCCGATAAACGCCACTTTACGGCCATACTCGAAGGCGACATCCAGAATTTGCTGCAGGCGGTGAATCGACGAGCTGAAGCAGGTGATCACCAGACGCCGCTCGGCGCGATAGAACAGCTCTTCGAACCTTGGATAAACGGCGCGTTCGCTTTCGGTATAACCGGGGCGGTCGACATTGGTCGAATCCGACATGAGCAGCAGCACGCCGCGTTTGCCGTAGGCGGCCAGGGTGTGCAGATCGAAGAGATTGTTGTCGGTGGGCGTGGGATCGACTTTAAAGTCACCGGTGTGAATAATGACGCCGAGTGGCGTCGTGATCGCGAGCGCCACGGAACTGACGATAGAGTGCGTCACGTGGACGAACTCGATGCTGAACGGACCGATCGTGACAGTTTCGCCGGGACGCACCAGGTTCAGATTGGCGCTGCTCAGCAGCTCATGCTCTTCCAGTCGCCGCTCGACCAAAGCGAGCGTAAAGTTCGTGCCGTAGACCGGGATATTGAGCTGTCCCAGGAGGAAAGGAACGGCGCCGATATGATCCTCATGTCCGTGGGTCAGAATGAGGGCGCGGACGTGCTCGCGGTGCTGTTCCAGGTAGGCGAAATCGGGTGTAACAATGTCAACCCCGAGGAGTTCCGCGTCCGGGAACATCATTCCGGCGTCCACCACGATGATGTCATCACCGTAGCGGATCGCCATCGAGTTCATCCCGAACTCGCCGAGTCCGCCAAGCGGGATGATCTGCAGCTTTCGATCAGCCATTAATTCCATCGTACTTTGTTACGAAGGTGTGGGGACAGCAGGCCACTGGAAAACGATGGCCTACTCTACTGTTGAAAATCCCGCTGTCTGTCGATAAAACGACTGGGAAGCATGATTGCGCGCTCAAAACGCGATGGGTACGTCCTGATCATGACGTGCCTCGCGCTCCTCGTCATCGCCGGGTTCGCCGGACTGGCTGTGGACGTGGGCCGCATGTACATCGTAAAGAGTGAGTTACAATCCCTGGCCGATTCGGCCGCGCTCACCGCTTCGCTCCAGCTCGATGGAACCAGTGCCGGGATCGTACGCGCGCAACTCGCGGCGGGAAGTGTTTTAAGCGGCGCCAACGCCCTCAAATGGGACATGGACACAAGAACTGTCTCGGATCTGACGACCAGCTTTGCGCGAGGTTTAAGCGCCGCGCCCAACAGTCCCGATGACGCGACGTGGAGCGCAAACCCCGCCGATGCCTCGTATTACCGGTTCACACGCGTTGTGGCCCGGGTCGCCCTGCCGCTCAGTTTCATGGGAGCTTTCCACGCCTATTCGAGCGGCAAGAACATGGATGAATCGCCGATTGCTGCGTCGAGCGTGGCGGGGCAAACCATGGTCACCAACCTTCCGGCGACCTACCCGGATGCCAATACCGTCCAGGCTCGGATTACGGAAGATTCGGATCAAAAATCGCCGGATTACGCGACCTACCTAAAGATGGGCCGAGGCAACGGCCGCCGTGTCGTGGGACTGGCGGGAGGCGCGTTTTTCGTGAAATCGGGCGAAGTGGAGCGCATTGGACCCTTCGTACAGGGATCGCTCTATCCGGGCGCGGGTGCCGATACGCTGGGCGACACGGGCGTCTATGTGGTGAGGTTAGTCGAGTGATCCGGGCCGAAAAAGGTAGCGCGATGATCGAGTTCGTGCTGTCGGCGACCCTTCTCGCCGGCTTTTTCACCGGAATATTTCAATACGGATACGCCTTCTACGCCTACAATGTCCTGGTGAATGCCGTCCGCTCCGGCGCGCGGTACGCCTCTCTCAAACCGTACGACTCGCACAGCGCCAGTCCGAGCGAGGCGTTTCAATTGGCCGTTCAGAACATGGTGGTCTATGGCGATCCCGACCCTCCCCGCAATGCCGTGCCAGTGCTGGGTGGGCTAACGCGATCGAATGTGCAACTCACCGTTACGGGAGGTCCAACGGGAGGATCGCTGGTGGCGCCCGCCTCCATGACGGTCTCGATCAGCCGGTTTCAGGTCAACTCGATTTTCTCGGTCTTGAATCTGGATGGCCGTCCCAGCCTGACGTTTCCCTATACGGGAGTCCTAAAGTGACACGATCCCGTCAAAAAGGTCAATCGCTGGTGGAGAGTGCGTTGACACTGGGCGTTTTCTTCGCCTTGGTAGTGGGAATCCTGGATGTGGGGCAGATGCTGTTCCTGCATCAGACGCTGGTGGAGCGCGCGCGCGAGTCGGTGCGTTGGGGCGCAGTGCACCGCTTCGACGCGGCCGCGATGCAGAACCTGGTGCTCTACGGTGCTGTGGCCCCGGCTGCGTCAGATGCCCCGTTCTGGGGGCTCAAGCGGTCGAATGTGTCGGTAAGTAACCCGAATTGTGAAGTGGCATCCAACTCCGATTGCCGGGTGAAAGTGGTTGTCTCCGGGTATTCTTATCCACTACTGAGCTCTGCGTTCACAGGCGGCATCATCGAAGCGAGTATGTCCGCCGAATTGCCCTAATCCAGCCCCTAATCCTCCCCTAATCCCAAGCCCAAATAAAACAAAATGGAAAATTGACGATAAGTTAACTTCCAGTGCCACTACGGTCGTGGCAAACTGATTGCACCGCTGCAAATCAGTGCTGTGATTCGCGATCCGTCGCGGTAGGGGGATTTCTGACTCGTCGAAGTGTGCTTAAAATTGCCGCGGCATGCGGCGTCGCGGCGTTCGAGCGGTTGCAGGCCGCTTCTGCACAACAGATCTCTTCACCCTCCGGGCTACGCGCCTGGGTCTCAACGAACGGCAGCTATCAGGTTATCGCGTCCGATTATGGCTGGACCTTTGGAGGAACTATCGTAGGCGGTACGCAGAATATTGTTGTTGGCGAAGGGTCCGACAAATCGGGATCGTGGACCGAAGTTTCGTTTGATCACGCCAACGGACGAAGCAACGCCATCCGGTTATATACCTCGACTCCGGTGGTTTTGTTTTCCACCACTTACTCCGTGGCAAGTCCCAACGCGGACGCTTTTCCTCACTTGACTACTTATCCGGCGGGATTGTTCACCTTCAGTTATGCCGCGCCTTGGCAGTTCGCTTTCGGCACCTTGAACACCGTCAGCCCCTGGCTGTTCTACGACGAGCGCGCGAACGCGTTTCTCTTCTCGCCGGCCACGAATCTCCTCACCGCGGTGAGCCAGATGGCATCCGACGGCGCCATGGAAGCGGCCATCGATCCTCAGATCGATTCACTCCCCGCCGGCTTTACGCATCAATCCATGCTGGCCTTCGGCACTGGCATCAACAATGCATTCGATACCTGGGGTCAAGCGCTGACGGGTTTGACGGGCAAACAGCGTCCCGCGAACGATGCGCTCACGCTGCTCGAAAAGATTAGTTATTGGACCGATGCCGGCGCCGCTTATTATTACGAACCGCAGGACGCCACGAAATATATCCCGACCCTCATGAATGTGCAGCCAAGTTTCGAGGCGTTGGGCATATCCATCGCTTCCATAGAACTCGACAGTTGGTACTACCCGAAAGGATCGCCGCCGTCGTGGGTCAACAACGGCTACGGCATGGATACGTATCAGCCCGACCCGGCCGTTTTCCCGAAAGGGATCGCGGCATTTCAGGAATCGCTCGGCCTGCCGCTCACGACGCACGCTCGCTGGATCGATCCGCATAGCAGCATCTGCGCCACTTACACGATGTCGGGGAACGTTTGTATCGATCCCCGTTATTGGCAGGCGTACGCCAGCTTTCTCGCGTCCAACGGCGTTCAGGTGCTGGAGCAGGATTGGTTATTCTCCTATGCGCAGACAGCTTTCAATCTGAACGATCCGTACGCGTTTCTGGATAAGATGGCGTCCGCCATGGCCGCGGCCGGCCGCAGCCTCGTCTATTGCATGCCGCGCTGGGTGGACATCCTGCAGTCCACACATTACGATAACGTGGTCGCCGTGCGGGTGAGCCCGGATTTTATGAAGCGCGCGCATTGGGACGCGCTGATTTTCAACTCGCGAATCGCGAGCGCCGTGGGCTTGTGGCCCTTCGCGGATAATTTCGTGAGCACCAGCGTCAAAGACGCTCTGCTGGCGACTTTGACTGCTGGTCCGGTAGGCGCGGGCGATTCGCTCGCGGCGATCGACGCGGACAATCTTCGGCAGATCGTGCGGCGGGACGGCGTTATCGTCAAGCCGGATATTCCCTTGACGCCCTCGGACGCGACGTATCTCGCCATGTCCACCAGCCAGACCGCGCCGGTTGTAGCGTCCACGTATACCGATCACGGCGGCGTGCGTACCGCTTATGTGTTCGGCTACGGCCGGACCGAGGGCGCTCAAAGCCCCATCTCGTTCACGGCGCAATCGATGGGGATCGCGGGTGCGGCCTACGTGTACGACTATTTTGGAAAGAAGGGCTCCGCCGTCGAGGCCGCCGCGCCGTTTACGGACACGGTCGATTACAACGGGTCTTACTACGTCGTTGCGCCGATCGGCGCGTCGGGTATGGCTCTGATCGGCGATGCGGGCAGATTCGTGTCCTGTGGTAAGAAACGGATCGCGTCCAAAACCGACGATGGGGTTCTAGATGTTTCCGTAAGTTTCGCCGCGGGTGAAGAGGATGTGGTCCTGATTTTTTACTCGCCGGTGAAGCCGCTGGTCGAAGGCGTCAAGGGGCGCGCGGAGCGCCTTGTTAATCTGGGTTCCGGTTTGTATCGCGTGACGGTTTCGCCGGGCGCCGACGACTCCGCGTCCGTAGTCCTTTCGGCGTAGAATTAGGGGATACCGGATGGAAACTTCTCCTGACGATTTTCGCCGCCATTTTTCGAGCCTCTCCGACGATGCCCTGCTCGAAATCAATCGCGACGATTTCGCCGAGCCGGCCAAACTCTGCTACGACGAGGAGATCGCCAGCCGGGGTCTCAATGCGGAAACCGCATCGGACGAAACCGTGGACGATTCCACGGAACCCCTTCCGGAACTCGTCGCCGTTGCGAAATTCGACCGCCAGGATGAAGCCAATTTCGCACAAGGCCTACTCGAAGTGAACGGTATTCAGTCTTATCTTTCGAACGATCCGAAGTTCCGCGCCAAGCTGTTGCCGGGCGCTTCCGGTTGCTGCCTGGAACTGCTGGTGGCTCCGGAGTTTGCCGATGACGCGCGCCTGGTCCTTGAAACTCCCATCTCCGACGACGAACTCGCGGCCCAGGCCGAATCGGAAGCCGAGCCGCAGTAGGACCCAGGTCAGGCTTTAACCCGAGCACGATTTGGCGCGGTTCTGCCGATAGAGTAGAAGACCTATGTCCTCATCGTCGGCCGGCAAGTTTCAGGATCATTATTTCGTTCTTGGCGTCGATCCAAAATCGACTTCCGAGGCCATCCAGGCCGCCTACTCCAAGCTCGCTAAAAAATTTCAGCCCAATACTCCCACCGGCGACAAGGAACAATTCGACGCCGTCAACCACGCCTTCGAAGTTCTCTCGGACCCCATGCTGCGCCGCGAGTTCGACAAGCTGAAAGGCATCGGCGAAGGCGCGAGCATGCCGAAGTTCAGCGGCATTAAATTTTTTGAAGCCCTCGGCCGTGAATCGGGATTGCGTTCCACGATACTCTCTCTGCTCTATGACCGGCGCCGGACCAAGCCATTTACGCCGAGCATATCGATGCGCCACATTGAGGGTATGATCGCCGCCACGAACGAAGAACTGAACTTCGCGTTGTGGTATCTGAAGAAGCGCAGTTTCTGCCTGCCTGACGACAAGAGCAGCCTGCAGATCACGGTGGAGGGGATGGACTTTCTGGAGAGTAACCGGCCCCTGCCCGAGGTTGTGATGGGCTTTCTCAAGCCGGAAGCACTCGGCGAAAAGGTGGAAGAAGCAGCGCCTGAAGCCGCTCCTCCAGCCCCAGCACCGGTATCGCCAGCAACATCGGCAGGCGAATCGATGCGAAACCGGTTAACCCACGCCCTCGCCCGGCGCTGAGAAACCCCGGACAGACCTGGGGGCAACGGACGCCATTCACGACAACGTTTCTGAGATAGACTCGATGGTCGTGACTTTTGAGTGGGATCTGAGCAAAGCGGCGACGAATATCCGGAAGCACGGGATTGCCTTTGAGGAAGCAGCGACGATATTTCGGGACGCGCTGGCCACTACGTTCCCCGACCCCGATCACTCCGTGATTGAAAGGCGCGAGATCACGATAGGCTATACAATTAAAAGGCGTCTGGCATTCGTTTCCCACTGTGAGCGTGATCGCAGGATTCGGATCATAAGTGCACGTGTAGCAACCCCGGCCGAACGAAGACAGTATGAAGAAGGAATTGAAAGCTAAACAAAGCGACGACTTGAGACAGGAGTACGATCTGTCGAAATTGCGGGGCGGCGTTCGAGGCAAGTACTATCGCCGCGCCGCTGCAGCGACAAATCTCGTACTTATCGAGCCCGATCTCGCGAAGGTTTTTCCTGACGCCGAGGCGGTGAATCGCGCACTTCGTGTAATAGCCGATGCGGCGCAAGACGCCAAATCTTCCGGACGCCGGCGCTCGCGTTCACACTGACGCTATTCTCCCCTTCCGGACAGAA
>JBEKUT010000291.1:0-9131 GCA_049514735.1 Bryobacteraceae bacterium | reverse complement strand
AACCGACGCAGCTGTGAGTGGTGAGGTCATCCGGAGTCGACGGGCTACTGGATGACTGGATATAGCCTGGGCTGGCGAAAAGTCCCCGAACCGTGCCCGGATATGGCCGCACACGTCGCATGGAATCCTTCGGCGCCCGCAACTTGAAAAAAATGTCCACGTCTTCCCGCGGTTCCTGATCCCAACCCGGCGCGAAAGTTTCGATCTGAATGCGCAAATCCGGGTAGCGTCCAAGGAATTCATTTAGCAGCGGCGCGAACACCCCTTGGGCCATGGTGAAGGGACAAGCCACCTTAATGAGCCCGCTTGGGCTCGTGCGGCGGCCTTCCAGCAACTCGCCGCCATCCTTGAGAGTCCGCAACGCGCGTCTGCACGATTGCAAGTACTCCTTTCCCGAGTCGGTCATGGAAAGACCTCTGGGACTTCGCTGCACGAGGAGCACGCCAAGGTGCTTTTCAAGCCGGGTCAACGCCCGGCTCACGGTGGAAGCGGGAAGATCCATCTCCTTTGCAGCGGCAGTCAGCGTACCCGCCTGCGCGACCGCGACGAACGTACGGACATCGTTGAGATCGAGGTCGGTCATCGGCTTCGCCTTCCTCTCCCGGCCACACAAGGGCGGCAATGGAACAAACCTGCACGCGGTTTGGTTCGCTCGCAGGTACCACGACAAAGTTCAGTTCTGTTGAGTTTACCACTGTATTGCGTTGATGCAATCCTGTATTGCGCCGGAGGGTGTATCAAAGTAGTTCGGCGAAGCGTATATACATCGAAACCTGAATAAAGCGGCAATGAAAAAAAATTCACAGACAAGCGCAGGTTCCGTAGACAGCTAGCGTATGACTGACTCGAAGCAAACGGCATTCGATCCTCACGCCTTCCTGCTCAATGCCGGATTGGGGAAAAGACTTGTTCACCTGAAATCGAAAGAGACGTTGTTCGTACAAGGGGATGTCGCCGACTCCGTGTTCTATCTTCAAAAGGGCCGTGCGAAGCTAACCGTCGTCTCGAATACCGGGAAAGAGGCAACGATCACACTTCTGGCTCCGGGCGAGTTCGTGGGCGAAGAAGCTGTCGCGGCGATCGCTGGCAATCGCATGGCGACAGCAATAGCGATCACGGCCTGCACAGCGCTGAAGATAGACCGAGAGGAGATGATCCGCGTGATCCACGAAGAGCGCGCATTGTCCGATTTGTTCCTCGCATTTTTGCTCGCTCGCAGCATGCGGACTCAAGCCGATCTTGTGGATCAGCTTTTCAATTCGAGCGAGAAACGCTTAGCCCGAGTTCTGTTGCTCATGGCCGAATTCGGCAAATCGAGCGAGCCCGAGACGCTCCTGCCGGAAATTACGCAGGAGACCCTGGCGGAGATGATCGGGGCGACTCGCTCCAAGGTGAGCGGCTTTATGAACCGTTTCCGTAAACTGGGCTTCATCGAGTACAACGGGCGTATCCGGGTGAACAAGTCTCTGCTCAACGTGGTGCTTCACGACCAGCCGTTCGAGGAAAACGCCCAGAGTGCAGACCTTCTGAGCACTCCGCCTGGCGCTTCGAAATCGGCTAAGCGAATTGCGAAGGTAGTAAACAGGATCAATAAAGCTCCGGACAAGCATGTCAAGAAACCACGCTCCTAAGCACGCGCCCGCTGGTAGCGGCCTCGATTTCTGAAGCAGTTCGAACCGGGTTCCACACACCGGAAATAATTGGTTCACGTGGGCCAAACGGAACAGAGTCTTCCTGCGGATTCATGGCAAGCTCTGAAGTAAGCTCCATGCTGAAGTTACGAACCAAACGCAGAGACTCTAACGTCCTGCTGTGACCGGGCATCATAATTTATGAGAAAACAAGCCATAGAGACAGCGACGATCCCCGCCGTAGGCGGGGCGGGCAAATTCGCCGGTCTCGTTGCAGCAGCGCTCGCAAAGCGTGGAGTGAAGATTCGCGGGCTGGCCCCCGAACGCGAAGCATGGGCGACGTCGCACGGAAACATGGCGCGGCAGAGACCCCGATCACCACTCTCAAAAAGGATTAACTTAAGATGACTAACCTCTTCGAACCCTTCGATCTTCACGGTCTGAAACTTCCCAATCGAATTCTCATGTCGGCGATGACGCGGACCCGTGCAACCGAGGATGACGTCCCGACCGGCCTCATCGGCGAATACTATGTTCAGCGGGCATCGGCTGGGCTCATTGTCACCGAATGCACCCAGGTATCCGACGAGGGGCATGGCATAGTTCGCGCGCCGGGAATTCACCGCGCGGACCAGATCGCCGCGTGGCGGAAGGTCACCGATGCAGTCCATGCGGCTGGCGGCCATATCTACAATCAGATCTGGCACTGCGGACGTGTCGCTCACCCCGGCATGCGCGGCGGCGAACGGCCGGTCGCGCCATCCGCAATCCCCGCCACGGGCGACTTCTTTCTGCCGTCTGGCCGCGTTGATTTCCCGACGCCGCGCGCGCTCGGCATCGAGGAGATTGCGCCGATTGTCGTGACCTTTGCCCAGGCGACGCGCAACGCCCGCGAAGCGGGGTTCGACGGCGTCGAACTTCACGGGGCGAACGGGTACCTGCAGGACCAATTCTTGCAGGACGGCAGCAATCAACGGACTGACGGCTATGGTGGCTCAGTGGCAAACCGCGCTCGTTTCATGCTGGAGACTGTCGACGCCATGGTCGCTGCCTGGTCGCCGGAACGAGTGGGAGTGCGCCTGTCGCCCTCAAGCCTGCTCTACGGCATGCACGACAGCAATGCCCTGGCAACCTTCAGCTACACGATCGGCGAGCTCAGCGCCAGGCACGTCGGCTATCTCTGCTTGCTTGAGCCTAACGCGAAGGATCTGGCGACCGGGAAGGTCCAGATTGAGCACGTCGCGAAGACCTTCCGCCCGCTCTTTTCCGGGCCGCTCATGATCAACACCGGGTTCGACAAAGCAAAGGGGCAGGCGGTTCTGGCGAGCGGCGATGCAGACCTCGTCGCCTTCGGCACCCTCTTCATCGCCAACCCGGATCTGCCGGAGCGGTTCCAGCACGACGCTTCGCTGAACAAGCTCGATCCGTCCACGTTCTACGGCGTCGGCCCCAAAGGATACACCGATTATCCCGCCCTCGCCGCGTAGCCTGCAGCCAACACAAAGAAACATAAAAGGAGAAACGAAATGTCATCCGCTCTAACAACCGCTTTACCAACGATTCCGGCGGACAACCCCAAACGTAATCTCACGCTGGGGCAAGCCGACAACCTTCCTCACATCGGTCTGGTCGGCGATACCTATACCGTCACCATTACGGGCGAGCAGACCGATGGACGCTTCTGCGTTATTGATATGCATATCCCGCCTGGAGGCGGGCCGCCCCCGCATCGGCATGACTTCGAGGAGACCTTTATCCTGCTCGAAGGCGAGATGGAAGCGACCTTCCGTGGCAAGAAGTCGATCGTGAGCGCTGGCGCCACGCTGAACATTCCTGCCAACGCTCCCCATCAGTTTCACAACACGTCCACGCGGCCGCTACGCATGCTCTGTATCTGCTCTCCGGCGGGACAGGAGAGATTCTTCATGGAGGTTGGGGTACCGGTCGCCACGCGTACGACGCCCCCGCCGAAGCTAGGCAAGGAAGAGGCTGCCGCATTCATTGAGAAAGTGAAAGCGCTCGCACCCAAGTACCGGACCGAACTACTTAAAGAGGCGTAGGTCCCAAACTCCAATCATTTCACGCCGCAAAGTCAAAGAGCTGCTCAAGCGGGGGGGCCGAGGTCCAGTTGCTGTCCCGGGTGCAGCCTGAAGCTTCGAAGCTGCCGGCAGGCGTCGAGGCCCCCGAATCGGAGAACTGACAAGAATTCCCTATTTTGGTCACCATAACCCACAAAGAAAGAGGTAGACGAATGTCTAACCAAAGCAGCAAGCAGTACGAGATGAAAAGTCAGTACACGCCCGAAAACAGCGCACTTGTTTTGATCGATCATCAAGTGGGAACGCTGACTTTTGTTCATAACATGTCTTCGGATGAGTCCCTTCGGAACGCGGTCATGCTGGCGAGAGCTGCGAAGGCCTATAGCATGCCCGTAGTCCTGACAACCAGCCAGGAAGATCACGCCCAAGGGCCGACCGCGCCCGCGCTGCAGCAAGCATTGCCGGAGGCCTACAAGAATCGAGTCAAGCGTACCGGGATTGTTAACGCATGGGCCGACCCAAATTTTAGCGCCGCCGTCCGCGCGACGGGACGCAGAAAGCTCATCATGGCTGCAGTCACAACCGACATCTGCCTAATATTCCCGGCCATCAGCGCCGTCCAGGAGGGGTTTGATGTGTTGGCTGTGCTGGACGCCTCGGGGTCGTCGTACGAAGTTCAGGAGACGCTGGCACGGCGTCGGATGGAGGATGCAGGCGTGGTCCTAACTACAACGAACACCGCGATCGCTGAGCTTGTGCAGGATTGGAGCACTCCTCAGGGCTCAGAGCTTATTCAATTGCTGATGGCTACGGTACCGAAGGTGTAACAGGCTCTTTAAGATGACCGGTCAAAAAACATCCATGCCCAAAGAGATGGCGGCGTTTCGAAGCGCAACGGCAACGGTAAACGCGGTCCGTCTGCACTACTGGGCCGGAGGAAATCCGGATGGTCCTCCGGTGCTGCTGTGGCATGGTTTCCTGGGAACCAGCTATTCGTGGCACAAGGTGATGCCATTTCTCGTGGAGGCTGGTTGCGCGGTACTGGTTCCCGACATGCGCGGCTTTGGGGACTCCGACAAGCCCGCAGGCACCGAAGGATATGACGGGCGTGCGCTGGCCGAAGAGTTCCGCGCCTTGAGGCGGCAGATCGGTTTCGGGGTCGGCCGGCCGCTGACTCTCGTCGCACACGACATGGGCGCGCCGCCGGCGTTGCTCTGGGCGGCAGATCATCCGGATGAGGTTGCGGGGCTCATTTATGTGGAAGGGCCTGTGATGCTGCAGGCAATGCTGGGGAAGATCATTGCCTACACGCCTGAAGCTATGGCGAAGGGAAGCTTTTGGTGGTGGGTTCTTCCCCTAGCGCCGGGCGTGCCGGAGATTTTGATCGTCGGGAGAGAGCGCGAGTATCTCAACTGGTTTTATAAAGGCCCGTCCGGCGCCACGCGTGAAGCCATTTCACCTGAGTCCGTGAATGAGTACTTGCGCACTTTTTCCGGCAAGGAGGGCGTATTAGGAGCGGAGGGTGTGTATCGCGCCGCCTTTACAACCATCGCTCAAACAGCCCCATTACAGGACAGCAAAGTCAAGGTTCCGGTTGTGGCGATGGGCGGCGAGAGGGGGCTCGGGGCGAGCGTGGGTCACTTCGTCTCGATGGTCGCGAGTGAAGTCGGTAGCGTGGTGCTTCCGGGTTGCGGCCACTTCATTCCCGAAGAACGCCCCGACGCGGTGGTCGACCAGGTGCTGCGGATCACTGCTTTGTCTGGAGCTGTGAAGTGATGAAACCGATCGGTCGCCCGAAAGTCTAAGAGGAGATCGCCAGATCCCTTTCGAGATAGGAGAAATTCTAAATGGATGTAAATGTCACTCGACGTCGGTCACTGGGCGCATCGCGAGGCGCGCCCGATGCTACCAGTACACTGCCGCCGGATTTTCTGCGTGGGCTGCATTCGTCAGATTGACAAGTTGCAGGCTCCAAGCTCGCTCACTTTTTATCTCAAACATAGGAGTTCGTCATGATCGAGAATCAGGTGACACGTCGTATCGAAGTGCTTGGCTCACAGATGAGTTATGTCGAGGCTGGGGAGGGCCAAGTGGTGCTTTTCCAGCATGGTAATCCGACATCCTCATACCTGTGGCGGAATGTCATCCCGCATGTGGCTCCGCATGCGCGCTGTATCGCCGCCGATCTCATCGGCATGGGGCACTCTGAGAAGCCCGACATCGCATACCGGGTGGAGGATCATGCCCGCTACTTCGAAGCTTTTGTCGAAAAGCTCAACCTGGGAGACGTCGTGCTCGTTTTACACGACTGGGGCTCTGCTCTCGGCCTCGACTGGGCGCGGCGGCATGAAAGCCGGGTCCGCGGACTGGCGTTGATGGAGTTCATCTGGCCGATACCAACCTGGCTTGACGTCAATCCCAAGGGTGCCGAAGCTTTTCGAGGTTTCAGGTCTGACCAGGGGCGCAAGCTCCTCATCGACGAGAACCGTTTTATCGAACAGGTGCTCCCAGGTGGGGTTATGCGCAAGCTCACGGAGGAGGAGATGGCTGCGTATCGCGAACCATTTCTCGATCCGGCCTCTCGCGAACCGGTCTATCGTTTCCCCAACGAGCTTCCGATCGCCGGCGCTCCGGTCGATGTCTGGGCCATGGCCGAGGCCTATCACGCGTGGCTGCTGGACACGGAGGTACCCAAGCTTTTCTTCTGGGCAGAACCTGGGTCGATCATCTCAACCCGGCGGGCCGATTGGTTAAGGGCACGGCTGAAAGCGTGCAGGTCCGTACCGCTTGGACCGGGTTACCACTTTGTCCAAGAGGACCACGCTGACATCATCGGGCGTCAAATCTCCGATTGGCTACTCACGCTCCGCTAGGGCATGGGAACTGTGGGGCAAAGTCAGGTAAACGAGACTGAACATTCAGAACAGGAGAAATTATTAATGGATGTGAATGTCACTCCTTTCGAAATTGAAACGAAGACCCGTCACGGCGAGATGGTTCGTGCCGATGTTTACCTTCCGCGCAATAGCGCGGGCCCGTTTCCCGTCCTACTCGGCGCTTCGCCTTATCGAAAGTCATTGCGCCATCTGCCGCCGATCCCAGCCGCGTTTCCGTTCATCGAGTATGGACCGATGCAGCTTTATCTCGATGAGGGCTACGCCTATGTCGCGATGGACACGCCGGGCATGGGCCGATCCGAACGGGTGTGGGACCCCGTTTCGCGCACCGAGAGCGAGGCGATTCACGACATGATCGAACATGTGGCGGGCATCGATTGGTCGACTACCACTGAGGCGCCGATTACGCATTGGTACGGCCAAAAGGCCGGCGCCGACACCTACTACCACAATGCCGCGCAGCCCTCGCGCCTTCGCCTCCATGAACGGCCGCGCACGAACGGAGCGTCCAGTCAACAATGACCAACATGACGCTCGAGAGAAAGAAATGAATTCAGCTCACTGGCAGGCGATAAGAGGCATGAGCGGTCCATTGAAATCAGCCTGAGAAGGAGAGCCCATGTCTTCAGTAACCGTACTCCACGCTGTCGCGATCTTTTCTGTTTTCGCGGCCGGCCTTATTGCCGGCCAGATGCTGGCGATCGGAATAGCTAACTATGCGGCTCGCGCGCTGCCCGAGAGGAGTTGGACGCTTCGGTTCCAATCGGAGAACGACCTCTTCGCTAAGACAATGCCTCCATTCTTGATAGCGCCGGCAATCGGATTAGTCACTTTACTCTTTCTGGCGCATGATGATGCCCGTGGGATGTTCGCCGCGGCCGCCGTGCTCATCCTGACCGTTCTGGCAATAACGATGGCGATCAATGTGCCGATCAACAGGCAGGTGCAATCCTGGACCGCTGGAGCTGCTCCGTCGACTTGGATGTTCACGAGAGACCGATGGCTTCGGTTTCACATGGTTCGAACAGTTGCGGGGCTAATGTCCTTTGCCATCGCGGCAATCGGCCTGACTAGCTTATAAGCAGGGACCACCAGAATGAAAAGCGGTCGTGGCAACACCTGCTGAAGTGATGACCTCGGACGGTCACACGACGTTATATGGTCAATTACAATGTTCACCGTCCCCGGCTGATTCCATGGCCTTTACGAACGGCCACACTGCGCTCGGGCCTTTGGCGGCAGAGCACCGGAATGGGTTCTTGGTTGCTGTCACAGTGGAAGCCATGCGCGCGGACAAATCGGCAAGCCCTGATTTATTAGCAAGAGTCATGAGATTGGGAAATAACGATGGCCGCTGATCCCGCCGCTGAGCAATGGAAGCCGCGGGTCAATCCATGGGTGATTGCGTCAACAGTGGCGCTGGCGGCGTTCATGGAGGTTCTCGATACCTCCATCGCCAATGTTGCTTTGCCGCATATTTCCGGCAATCTGGGCGCCAGCACCGATGAGGGGACCTGGGTCCTGACCAGCTACCTGGTCTCGAACGCCATCGTTCTGCCGATGGGCGGGTGGGCTTCGAGCGTTATCGGGCGCAAGCGGTTTTTCATGCTCTGCATCCTTATCTTCACCGCTGCGAGCTTTCTCTGCGGCATCGCACCGTCGCTCCCTATTTTGCTTCTAGCGCGTGTCGTCCAGGGCGCCGGCGGCGGTGGCATGCAGCCGATGGCGCAAGCCATTATGGCGGACTCGTTCGAGGAAAAAAAGCGCGGCCAGGCGTTTGCTCTGTACGGTCTGGTCGCCGTCTTGGCGCCATCCATAGGCCCTACCCTGGGCGGCTGGATCACCGACAACTACTCCTGGCGCTGGATCTTCTACCTCAACATCCCGGTCGGAATTCTAGCGGTCTTCTTGGTAAGCCGTTTCGTCGACGACCCGCCCTGGATCAAGGCCGACCGGTCGAACCTGAAGCGGCTCGATTATATGGGCCTCGGTTTTCTGACCATCGCCATGGGTGGAATGCAGATCATGCTCGACAAGGGCGAAGAGGACGCCTGGTTCGCCTCCCGGTTCATTCGAGTCTTCGGCACGCTGTTCGTCGCCGGGATGATCGGTCTTATCTGGCGGGAATGGCGGGCCAAGAGCCCCATCATGAATCTGAAACTCTTCAAACATAAGAACTTCGCCGTTTGCGCCCTGCTGATGATTATGGTGGGTGGCCTGATCAATGCCACCACCGTGCTTCAGCCGCAGTTCTCCCAGGCGCTTCTCCACTACACGGCTACCCTTGCCGGAGAGGCGCTTACCGGCGGAGGTCTCGCCCTCCTGGTGATCATGCCGCTGTCGGGAATCGCTACGGGCCGCTTCCCCGCCAGGAATATCGCCGCTATCGGGTTCGCATTATTTGTGGGGGCGTTCTATTACACCTCCACGCACATCACGCTTAACCAGAGCTTTGGCTTCAACACATGGTTGCGAGTGCTTCAGGTCGCGCCCTTCCCCCTGTGCTTTATCGCGATCACCAACGCCGCTTATCTTGGTCTCCCTAAGGAGGCCAGCAATCAGGT
>JBEKUT010000290.1:0-9133 GCA_049514735.1 Bryobacteraceae bacterium | reverse complement strand
TCTCGCCGGGCATATTTACTCTGAATGCCTCGGGCTCGGGACCGTTGATCGCCCAGAATCCGGACGGATCGCTGAACGGTACCAGTCACCCGGCCAAGGCCGGGTCGACGATCACGTTTTATGGCACGGGTGAGGGCGTCATCGCGGGCGCGCCGCCGGACGGGACGCCGCCCACGGGCGCGCTTTCGACCTCCATCACGCCTACCGTGGTGATCAACGGGGTCTACGCTACGGTTCAATACTCCGGCGTCGCGCCTGGCTTCATTGGCTTATGGCAACTCAATGTCGTCGTGCCGGCCAGCGTTCCTCCTGGTACTGTAAACGTCGCCGTGGATATGAACGGGGCGATCAGCACGCTCGATCCGAATAATAACCGGATCTTCACGACCATCGTAACGTCGCCGTAGAAAATGAAATATCGCGCGTTGGGACGAACGGGCTGGAACGTTTCGGAGATCAGCTTCGGGGCCTGGGCTATCGGCGGGTCGTGGGGCAACGTGGACGACTCGGAATCGCTGGCCACGCTGCACGCCGCTATCGATTGCGGGGTGAATTTCATCGACACCGCCGATGTTTACGGTTCGGGACGCAGCGAGCGCCTGATCGCCGCGCTGAAGCGGGAGCGTAAAGAAGAGATTATCGTCGCAACCAAGGCTGGCCGGCGATTGTCGCCGCACACTGCTGCCGGTTACAACGAGAAGAACCTGACGGCGTTCATCGAGGACAGCCTGCGGAACCTCGCGACGGACTGCCTGGATCTGGTCCAATTGCATTGCCCGCCGACGGATGTTTATTACCGCCCGGAAGTGTTCGCGGCGCTGGATGGCTTGATGGAAGCCGGAAAAATCCGGCACTACGGCGTGAGCGTGGAACGCGTGGAGGAAGCTCTGAAGGCGATCGAGTTTCCCAACGTCCAGACCGTCCAAATCATTTTCAACTGTTTTCGTCAGCGACCAGCGGATCTTTTCTTCGAACGGGCACAAGAGAAACAGGTGGGGATTCTGGCGCGCGTTCCGCTAGCCAGCGGAATGCTGACGGGCAAGCTGACACGTGAATCGCAGTTCGCTTCCGACGATCATCGAAATTTCAACCGGCATGGCGAGGAGTTCGATGTCGGGGAGACGTTTTCGGGGGTGGATTACGGCGTTGCCTTGGAAGCGGTGGAGGAATTACGGCGGATACCGCTCCCTTCCGGTCACGGCTCGGTTAGCATGGCGCAGTTCGCGCTGCGTTGGATTCTGATGTTCGAGGCGGTAACGTGCGCGATTCCCGGCGGCAAGCGGCCGGAGCAGGTGCGCGAGAACTGCGCCGCCTCGGAGATTGCGCCGTTATCGGCCGCTGCCATGGCCGCTATTCGCCAGATCTACGACCTTCGCATCAAGAAGGGCGTTCATCAGCGCTGGTGAGCGCGGCTAGAAGTGGCCCCCCTTCAATAGCTTGCAAGAAAATATCTTCTCCGAGCTTGTGAAAACCGCGCGAGTGCATCAAAATGATTAATAGGCTCATCTAACACACAGAGATGGATTGGCATATCATCAATCACCGGGACTATATTGAAGGTCCGTTTGCAAACTTCGATGACGCTCTCCAGGAAGCGATGCTCCTCGGTAACGAGACTCGCGTCACGCCTCGGCTGACGCGCAAGGCTCGTGACTTTTACGTGTATCGCCCTCCCTATGACCGGAAAGAGCGCTGGCAGCCGGAATACTGGCTGTGCACGGAAGAAGCCGCCCTCAAGCAGGGCGTGGCGAAGTCGCTCTTCGAGAAGCGTTGGGAAGCTGCATAGCGCTCCTATTCAGTATTAGTCTGAAACCGGCAACTCGCGTGACGCATCAACCAGAACAACGATAGCGGAGCACTGTTTTTCGGTCGGCTTTCCGCCGATAGGCTCTCTCATGGGAGGCGGTATGAAGCTCAACTATACTGCGTTGTTGTCCTGGCTGGTGGGGTCGCTTTGCCTGGCGCTCTTTATCACTGGGATGATCACGGGCGCGCTCGCGTCATTCTAACCTGACGTTTATCATCCTTCAACGATATCTCTCTTCAACGATTGACATCCGTTAATCGCACCGCTACCAATTTTTACTAAAGCTTTACTTCGCCGCCCCTATGAGGCACATCGAAATTGTGGAGGCGTTGATATGAAGAGCGCACTGGTGCTCGATCCGAAAAGGAGAGGGACCGAAGCCGAGAGGTTGAACAAGCGTCTGGGGCAGCTTGTTGTTGGGCAGGAGGAGGCGATCGCCGAGATTGTCGACGTGTACCAACTCTACCTGACAGGCATGAATGCGCCGGGCCGTCCCATCGGCAATTTTTTGTTCCTGGGGCCGACGGGCTGCGGCAAGACCCGTCTTGTGGAGGCCACGGCCGAGTGCCTGCTGAACAATCCCAAGGCGGTTATAAAAATAGACTGCGCGGAGTTTCAGCACGGCCATGAGATCGCCAAGCTGATCGGATCGCCTCCTGGGTACCTGGGGCATCGCGAGACGCATGCCCTCTTGAGCCAGGAAGCCATCGACCGGTTCCACACCGAACGGATGAAGATCAGCTTCGTTTTGTTCGACGAGATCGAAAAGGCGAGCGACACGTTATGGAACCTGCTACTCGGGATTTTGGACAAGGGCGTTCTGACGTTGGGTGACAACCGTACTGTCGATTTTTCGCGGGCGATGGTTTTCATGACGGGCAATATCGGTGCGTCCGAAATCAGCGATCTGCTGCGGCCCCGGTTGGGATTTGGGGCTTCTATCAGACCGCAAGACGGAGTTGTGAGCGCCGAGACTTCGGGCCGTATGGATCGCTCCGCGAAAGAGGCAGCGCGCCGGAAGTTCACGCCGGAGTTCGTCAACCGGCTGGACAAGATCGTCGTGTTCAAGCCCCTGGGAACGAAAGAGCTGCGGCAGATTGTCGAGCTGGAACTCGGCCAGGTGCAGCAGCGGATCTGGAATCAGTCCGCGGACCGTTCTTTCGAATTTATCGTGACGGAGGCGGGCAAGGATTTCCTGCTTGAGGAGGGGACGGACGTGCGGTATGGCGCGAGGCACTTGAAGCGCGCGATCGACCGGCTGTTGGTACAGCCGCTGGCCAGCCTGATTGCGTCCAAGCAGGTGCGGGGCGGCGATGTTCTGTCGATCGATCACGAGGCGGGCGCGGAGGGCATGAAGTTCCTGCGCACCGGCGAGCGGGTAGTTCTGGCCGAAGCGGCCTGAGCGCGGTTTAGTGAATGCGCCGCTTATAGTAAAAATCGATCGCGAAGATGCCGTTCTCGTCGCGCGTCGCGACGGCGGACCAGGTCGGGTTGAGCGCCCACTCCGCACGGACCACCTGCTCGTTGGAGTTGGT
The DNA here is from genome assembly GCA_049514735.1 of Bryobacteraceae bacterium. Classification (GTDB taxonomy): domain Bacteria; phylum Acidobacteriota; class Terriglobia; order Bryobacterales; family Bryobacteraceae; genus JAICMB01. The sequence continues at coordinate 5,791 of JBEKUT010000290.1, read as the reverse complement.
CAGGTCGGTGATGTAGGTGAACGTGAGGTTGCTGGTGACCTGCTGTTCCAGCGTCAGACGGGCTTCCGGCAACTCGGTACCCGTGACGAAGGCCGGGGCGATCTTTAACTCGCTCACGCCGAAGACGCGCTGGAGGCGGCTGGCCACGGGATTCGCGACTACCTGGCCTAGGACGGCCGACTCGCCCATCTGCTGCACGGATTGCGGCGCCGCGGGAGCAGCGTGCGCGGCCAGGACCGGGTCCGATGTAGGCGTCGACCCGGTCGCGAGCAGCGAGATTAGTTCGTTGAAAGGCAACGGCGGGTCCGAACGGTGCGTGAGCTGCATATTATCGATCGGGCCTGTCACGGAGAGAATCACGTCCACCCCCTGGACGTGAGTTTCGAGGTTGATATCCAGCACGGGTTCGATGCGCAGCGGATCGTAAAACGAAATGATGCCTTGGTCCAAGGTGTATTTGGTGCCGAAGAATATCAGGGTGCCCTGCGTGATGTTGATTCGACCCAGCACGCCGGGCGTCGAGGCCGTACCGCGAACGCGCAGGTTGGCGACGAACTGGATGTTCTGCGCGAGCGAAGTCTGAAACGCCACATCGGGACTGGTTTGGATTTGAATCTGCAAATGCATGTTATCGAGCAGGGGCGACGGCGCGGCGGGCGTCTGCACGGGCGTGGCGGCGCTGCTTAACATGCTTCCAAAATCGCTGCGGGGGTTGAACGAGATACGGCGAATTGTAATCGTGCCTGAGAGCGTGCTGTTATCGGCGTTGCCGGTGAGTTTGACGTTGGCGTCGGCGACGGTGCTCGCTCCTTCCGGATAACGCACGCGTACCTGGCTGGCGTTGGCTGCGAGCTGGAATGCGAGCGTTCCATTCCCATAGGTGGCCGTGCCGCTGGCCGTTACTTTTCCGCCGCCCGATTCGCCGGTTAGCGATTGAATGGTCGCCGTCTTACCGTTGAACACGATCACGCCATTCGCGTTCGAGATTCCGTTGGGCGAATTTATCATGTTGATCGAAGCTTTCTGCAATTCCGCGCGGCCGTTTATGGCAGGGTCGGTCAAGGTTCCACGCACGGAAGCCTGAAGGATGATTACGCCGCTCGAGTACATGTCGCGATCGAAATCCTGAAGAAACGTAAGGTTCGTCTTGCCATTGATCGTGAGGTTCAGGTCCTGCTTGGGTTGAAGCGTGGCGACGCCCGTGACCGAAATATCCGTATCGCGGCCGGTGAGGTGGGCGCTGTCGACGCGGATCGTGGAGCGGTCGAGCGATGCGACAATCGGGCCCTGATTCTTCAAGACCACGTGGCGCTGAGTGGTGACCAGCGCGCCGCGCTCTTTGGCGCTGACTTCAAGCGTGGGCAACTGCATGGACCCCTTCAGATCGTCCACTTTGGTTAGCGGGCCGGAAACCTTGGCCGTTCCGTCTATGAGCACGTCGAGATCGGCGTCCTGAAGCGTGGCGTTCGCGCCGATCCAGTCGCGCACGTTGGCGTAATGCAGGTTGGAGAAGTTCAGCGTGGCGTTTATCGGATAGTCGGCGGTGAGGGCGGCGCGGCCTTCGCCGTGAATCTTCGAGCCGGCGAAATTGGAATCGACGTTGAACACCAGATCCGATCCGCTGGTGTTCGCCGTGAACTTCAGGTCGCCATACGGCTTCTTGTTCATGGAGAGCCCGGTGGCGGACGCATTCGCGTCGAGACGCGAGAAGAGCACGGGCGGCTTGCCCGCAGCGTTCTGGATGGTGGCTGCGCCCTGCGCGTTCACTTGAACCGTGCCGCCCATTCCGGGGCGCGCATCTTGCAGCGTTTTGAATTGGGCGAGCTGGATCTGGTTGGTGTCCAGCTTGAACGTCAGGTGTCCGGCGTCGAACTGGCCGGGAGGCGTGGGCACGAAGTTGGCGGAGAGTTGCGCATGAGCCGCTCCCGAGGTTACTTCGAGCGACGGGATGTCGATCGCTTGTTTCGAATAATCGAGGTGGCCCTGGATCAGGTCGAAGTGTTCGTAATAAGTGGCGTTCGTCAGGTGGATGTCGGCATTCGCATGCGGATCGTTCAGCGTGCCTGACAATTTCGCGGTGGTTGAAAGCACTCCGGTAGCAGCGATATCTTTTCGGTTGGCGACGGCGAGCACGCGCTCGATTCTAAGATTGTTGATGTCGAGATTTGCCGTGGTTGGATATTCGCGGACCAGCCGTGTTTCACCCACGGCATGGATCGTCGAGCCGGCGAAATCCGAATTCACGTTGTAACTGACGAGATTGCCCGAGGTTTGCGCTGTCCCGGTGAAGTCGCCGTAATTCGTGCCCTCGTATTTCAAGCCGTGAGCTGAGGCGTTCGCGTTCACGTTGGTCAACATGAATTCTGTTTCGTTGTTGACCTGGTTGACGTTCGCCCTGACGTCGGCGTTGAGCTGCAAAGTTCCCGTTAGTTGCGCGGTGCCTTTCTTTGTCGTTTCAAACTGGGCAAGCTCCATGGAATTGCTGGCGAGCGTGGCGTGAAGCTGCCCCGTTTCGAGGGAGTCCGGCGCGTGTTGATAGGCCGCGGACAGGCTGATGCGATTGGGGCCTGAGGTGAGGTGCATGTCGGGAATCGTGATGAGCCGGTCCGAAAAGTTCACTTGTCCCGCGAGCTGGTCGAAGTGTTCCTGGTAGGCTACGAGATTCGCGACCGTCAGGTTCGCGCTGCCGGTCGGATCGCCGATGGTTCCTCCAATCTGCGCCGTTGCGTTCAATGTTCCGCTGAAGTCTTTGGCGTCTTGTCCCGCAACCGCCATGATGTCGGCGAGGTCGGCATTGGCGATGGTGGCATTGGCGGTGAGGGGCGCGGTGGGTGGAGCGCTCCAATTGTGAAGGCCGACCGTCGCAGTCACGTGCGCTTGCAAAGAGCCGCGGGTTAAGGCGGCGTTTTGGATGCTAGCTCCCGACGACGATGCGTTCAGGTCGGCGACAAGGCTGTCGAAGGGCCGCTGCTGCGCTTCAAAGCTCAAGACAGCCAGGTGCCCCGTGAGTTGGGGAGCGCTTAACTTGCCCGTAACCTCGCCTGTGAAAGTCGCGCTGCCGCCTTGTTGGAGTGCGATCGGCATCTTTGCGATTGGCAGAAAATCGTTCAGGTTATGCGAGACCAGGTGAATTTGTAGCTGCCGGCCGACTGAGCCGGATAGATCGAGCCGCGTGTTGGGGAGCGCGATATAGGATTGCGCGAGGTCGATGGAATCGGCCGCGCCGTTATAATCGGCGTTGATCTGGCCGCTCACAGGCACGCCATTATTTTCGGGCGCGATGGCAAGATGCACGTTCGCGCGGAGATGCGACGGCGTCTTCAACTCCCCCGAGGCGGTGAGCGGTCCCGAGATGACGCCATCGTATCCGACGTTTTCCTGCGCGAACATGCCCGCGAGTTGCTTGATATCGAAGTTGGCGAGGCGTCCATCGACGTGGAAGCGCTCCAGCTTTTCCACTCCGGCGTTGCCGTTGAAAGATCCGCCGAAAGCCGCCAGGCGCAGGCCCTTCATCTCGATGGCGTCTTTGTTGGCGTCGATCGTCGAGCTGAGATTCACGCCCTCGATGTGTGTTCCACTCGTGGTGAACGAGAGGTTCTTCGCGTCGATGTTCCCGTCCAGTTGGTAGTCGTTATTGGCGCCTTTGAGGCGCGCATTGCCGTTCAGCGCAACGACGCCGCGTGGATTGAAAGCGTTTTGATACAAGCGCCCTAATTCGTCGAGCACCAGCGACGCTTTGAACTGCAGCGCCCCGTTTCCCGCAGTGTCTTTCAGCTTGCCCGACGCCTCGATAGTGGAATGGCCGAGGCTGATGCGCGCGCTGCTTACCTGGATATTGTCCCGATCCATGGAGACGTCGGCGTCCGCATTCAGCACGCCCGGACCGTGCGGCGGAATCGTGATTGGCAGCGTTCCGAGGACCTGTTTCACTTCGGCGAGCGATATGGTGGCGTTCACGTGCGCGGATTCGTGCGGTTGCAACAGGTGGTCCATTTCGCCGCTCACTAGGATTTGCGATTGCGGCGTCCCGATCCTCGCACTGCTGATCTGGATCTTGTCGCGTTCCAGGTGCAAGGGAACGGCGATGTTCAGGTCGAGCGGCGGACGGCCATTCTGGCTGACATGAAGCGGAGCCATGGAAACTTGGCCGTCATAGGTTGCGTTGACGATGTTGTAGGACAACTGCGCCCGCAGATTTTCCCCGTGCGCGTTGAAATTCGATTTCCGCTCGCCAAACTGGATCGCGCCATTGCGAATATCGAATTTTCGGATGGCCAGATTTACTATATCTTCCAGCGCCGTGGTGTTGCTGGCCGACGGCTGCACTTTGGGCGAAGGAACGTTCGTGTGACCGTCCGGGTAGACGATGAGGTTCACTGCCGGCTGATCCACGCCGAGGTATTCCAGTTCTACAAAATTACGCAAGCTTGAGAGAAGCTTCAGGTTCACGTCGATGGTTTGGGCGCTGAAGAGCGGCGCAACGTTCGGGGGCTCGGTTCCATGCAGAACGAAACTGGTAATGCGTGCGTGCAGGTGGGTCCAATCGAAGCTGAACGATTTTATATCCACTTTTCCGCCGGTGGCATCTTCCGCGGAGGTGATGATCTTGGTGCGGACGTAATCGCGGAACCACGCGGTCTGAACCACGATGAGCGCGGCGATAACTGCGAGGAGAACTACGCCGGCCAGTCCGCCGGCGATCCATAAGAGAACGCGCTTCCAACGGGTCACTGGAACACCTCGTCGTGAAACTGGATGCGTTCATGTTTGCGCGATTCGTCGAGCCAGGAAAAGAAGGCCTCGTTGACGCGCGCTTCTACCCGTGCCGCTGGCAGAAAGCGGAGATCGATGAAATGCAACACCTGGATCTGCCAGGCGACGTGCGCTTTCAATTCCTGTTCCGTGATCCCGTAGGTCTGCAATGCCTGTTCGAATTCGCCCTTCTTTGAAAAACGCGCCCGCTTGATTTTCGTCAGCACTCCGCTCACTTCCGCTTCAGAGGGCGCCGCATAGGAACCTTTCGCCATCTCCGCGCGAATGTTGGTCTGATCGATGAGACGATCGGCCGCTTTCCGTTTCGAAGGGGCGCTGAAATCGAGCGTGGCGCCGTTGAGAAAAGCCGTCAAGCGGATCTCGCGGTCGATCTGGCTTTCCTTGATCGCGCGGTTCCCCACCGCGACGGCGATGCGGTCCACAACCTCGGCGCTCAACATCCCCGAAACAATAATGCACGCGCCCAAAACAATAATGCAGGCGATTGTAAGAGGGAGGCGCATTTCAAAAAGCCTGCCCGATGGAGAAAAAGAATTGAAAGTGGCTGGTGCTTTGAACAACGGGTGTACAAAATGGTTTTGAAGGATCGGGAGGCGCGTTCGGATTGCATTGGATGAGCTGTTGCAGGGTTCCCTTGAACCCGTCGAAACTGGGAGGATTGATGCTGTAGGCGAGATCCAGACGAATCGGGCCGACCGGAGTTCGATAGCGGATGCCGAAGCCGACGGCGTGAACCATATAGTCGAAATCCTCGATATTGCGCTGTGTGAATCGAAACGATATGTTGCCGAGCGTGCTGTAAATGTTGCCCATGTCGTGAAAGATCACGCCCTCGATATTTTCCCCAATAAACGGGAATCGCAATTCAGTTTGATGGAAGAGAACCGCGTTGCCGCCGAGAGGGAAACCGGTGGGCTGGGTGGTCATGCCTCCCGGACCCGCCGCAATGCCGGTGTCGCGAGGGCCGGCTTCGTTGTAGGGAAACGCGCGATCGGAATCCGCCCCGCCTCCAAAAAAA
>JBEKUT010000289.1:0-9167 GCA_049514735.1 Bryobacteraceae bacterium | reverse complement strand
ATTTTCGGACTGTAGCCGAAAATGCCGGTCAATTCCGGCGGCCCGAGTCCCGCGATGCAGGCGAGCGGCATGCCATGGACGTTGCCGCTGGGGCTCGATTCCGGCGTGTTCATGTCGGCATGCGCGTCGATCCAAATCATGCCGATCTTTTCGTTTCGATTCCGAAAATAATGCGAGACGCCCGATACGGTTCCAACAGCTATCGAATGGTCGCCGCCGAGCACCAGGGGAAACGCTTCGCGCTCAAGCGCATTTTCGACCAGCGTCGCAAGACGCGTACAGGTCTCCGTGATCTGGGGCAGATAGCGGGCGTTCGAGGGACCTTCGGGATTCGACTCTGGCTGGGCTACCGGCACGTTGCCAAGATCGTCGACGTTATACCCGAGCGAGGCCAGACGCGCGTTCAGATTCGCGACGCGTACTGCCGACGGCCCCATATCGACACCGCGGCGTCCGGCGCCCAAGTCGAGAGGCGCTCCGACGATAGCCACGCGGCGGTTGGAGCATCCGGCAATCTTCTCGCTCATGCGTTTTCGAGGCGGTCGAAGAGTTTCGTAACGGCTGGTAACGAGTGCAGGAAATCGGGCGTGTCGTGCAGTTCCAGCAGCAGCGGATACTGATCGGGCTGGGAGCGCAACAACGCCATGGTTTCTTTCCAATCGATGCTTCCGCCCGGGTCGAAGGGAAAGAGATGAAGGTCCTTTTTGCCATCATTGTCGTGGACGTGGATGGAACGGATGCGGCTCTTCATGATGCCGTAAGCGACAGCGATGCCTTCGTTCATGTGCGCGTGGCCGACGTCGAAACAGAAGTTGAGTTTGAGATGCGTCTGGCCCAGGAACAGCATGAGCCGCTCGGCGCTGGATAGGGCGTTGGGGGTGTTCTCGAGTAGCACCTCGACGCCGCGTTGCCGCGCAAACAGGCTGATCTCCTCAAGCGCGCTGAAGGCCGCGTCGATCTTGCGCTCGTCGTATTCTTCGCCGGCGACGCCGATGTGCTGGATCAGATAGCGGAACGGAATGTACTCGGCGATTTCGAGCGACCGCTTGATCTCTTCGACCATGGTGAGCCGCGTGGGTTTCGAAGTTTCCGTGATGTTGATCACCGAGTGCGGCCCGGAACGGCCCCACACGTCGTCGCTGTACATGGGCGCGTGCACCGAGTGCAGTTTCAGTTCGGCGTCGCGAAACCAATGGCCGAGCTCGCCGATCTGGGCGGTGTCACGATAATCGAGGTGTTGCCTGGCGCAAAAAAATTCGACTGCCGGGATGCCCGCCTGCCAGATCTTTTCGAGCCAGGAGGCGGTGAGCCGATGATTTGCGAAGACGTGAGTTGAAAGAACGTGTTGCATCAATATCCTGCCGCTTTGCCGTTGCCGCGTCCGTCGCTGGAGCCCGCGAGCCAGCCGTTTTCGACAACAACGGCCTCTACCTTGGCGCCTTCGAACGGTTTGGCGAAATCGACGTTGTGGCCCATTTGTCTGAGTATTGCGACGGTGTCGGGCGATATACCGGGTTGCAGTTCCAGGCGGTCGGGCCGCCACTGATGATGGAAACGCGGCCAATCGTTGGCGTCTTGCGGGTCCATATGAAAATCGACAATGTTCAGGAACACTTCCGTGACGGCCGTGATGATACGCGAGCCGCCGGGCGCGCCCAGAACCATGGCGAGCTTGCCGTCCTTGACCGCAATGGTTGGCATCATGGACGAGAGCGGCCGTTTGCCAGGCTGAATGGCATTCGATTCGCCTTGAACCAATCCAAACATATTCGGCTCGCCGGGTTTGGAGGCAAAGTCGTCCATTTCGTCGTTCAACAGGAATCCGAGGCCTGGAGCCGTGATGCCGTTTCCGTAGCCGGCATTCAAGGTGTAGGTGACAGCGACGGCGTTGCCGGCCGCGTCTACGATGCTGTAATGCGTGGTCTCCGTCGAATCGTGGACTTTGATGTCGCCGTGCTTGATCTCGTCGCTCGGCGTGGCGCGCTTCAGATCGATGGTGGCGCGGCGGCTTGCGATGTAAGCCGGATCGAGAAGCTGTTTGATGGGATTCTTGTAGAAATCGGGATCGCCCATGAATTCGCTGCGATCCGCGAAGTAGCGGCGCTCGCATTCCGCGACGTAATGAATGGCGGCTGCGGAGCCGGCTCCCGCCTTTTCGTAACCGGCGCCATCGAGCATCGCGGTGATCTGCAAAAGCCCGAGTCCGCCCGAACTCGGCGGAGGCGACGTGATGATTTCGTAGCCGTGATAACTGCCCGTGAGCGGCTTGCGCTCTTCCGCTTTGTAATTACGAAGATCGTCGAGAGTGATGAGACCGCCGTTTTCCTTCATCGCAGCGGCAAGCTTGTGCGCGGTCTCGCCTTCGTAGAACTCGCTCGCGCCGCGATCGCGAATTCGCGTCAACGTCGCCGCGAGTTCCGGCTGGACGAAGTTGTCGCCAATTTCATGGCCGAGAAAGATGCGCTTGCTATCGGGATAGGCGGCCATCAGCTTTGCGGTTCGGCCGCCGGGCGCTAGCGATTGACTGAAGGGATAAGAGACTGGGAATCCTTTGGCGGCAAGATCGATTGCGGGATCGATCACTTCCGCCCAACTCTTTTGTCCGAATTTCTTGTGCACGTATTCGAAGCCGCGAACGCTGCCGGGTACGCCCGACGAACGCCATCCGACAATGCTGTCGCGCGTGGGCTTTCCGCTGGTGTCCAGGTACATATTGCGCGTAGCGGCGGCCGGAGCCCTCTCGCGAAAATCGATGAAAGCGGTGCGGCCGTCGGCCATGCGGATGAGCATGAACCCGCCGCCGCCGATATTGCCGGCGAAAGGATAAGTGACCGCCAGGGTGAACCCGACGGCCACAGCAGCGTCAACGGCGTTGCCACCAGCCTTAAGAACGGCCACGCCGACATCGGTTGCGTACGGCTCCTGCGCGACAACCATCGCGTGCTTGGCGCGCACTGGCTCACGCGCGCAGAGGAGGGCACACGCGGCACCCGTGGCCAGAAGCGCTCGTATTTTCATTAAGACTGAGTGTAGCGCGGGTGGCGGGCGGCCGTCCGAATGACCTTATTGGCGCTGGCCGCCGGCAACGATCAACGTCTGGCCAGTGACCCAGCCGGAATCGTCCGATGCGAAGAATACGGCGGTCTTGCCAATGTCGTCGGGTTGCGCGATGCGTCCGAGCGGTGTTCCCGCTTCGGTCCTCTTCTGAAAATCGCTGTCGATAATGCCGGCGGTGTGGGTCCCCTCAGTCTCCACCATGCCCGGATTGAGCGAATTGACACGGATCTTTTTCGGTCCGAGTTCTTGCGAGAGAGAAACTGTTACGGCATCCACAGCGGCCTTTGTAGCGCTGTAAACCGAGCCACCGGGCACCGCCATCTGACCCACGATGGAGCTGATGTTAATCACGGAGCCGCCATTGTCGCCGAAGAGTTTGACTGCTTCTTTGGTGGTGAGGATGAGCCCGAGAACGTTCAGATCGAATTGCTTGTGGAAGTGCTCGGCCGTAATGGACTCAAGAGGAAGAAACTCGAAGATCCCGGCATTGTTTACCAGCACATCGAGTTTTCCGTAGACGGCCTTGGTTTCCTTAAAAAGGCGCGCGATGTCTTCGGGTTTTGAGACGTCCGCCTGCACGGCCACTGCTTTGCCGCCCTGTGCTTCAATTCGCTGGACAACCGCGTCGGCGCCGGATTTGCTGCTCGCGTAATTCACGACAACGGATGCGCCTTCCGCGGCCAGGTGTTCCGCGATGGAGGCTCCAATACCCTTCGATGCTCCGGTTACGAGTGCGACTTTATCTTTAAGCTTTCCCACTATGTTGTTCTCCAATTCAAATGCAAAATATTTCGACACGTAGTTGATGAGGAAAACCTGTCTGGAGATGCGAGGCTTCTGCACTGGCGCGGTTCTGTAACTCCTGGAAAACCGCTCCCTGCCGGTCACGGCTCGGTTACGAGCGTTGGGGCGTTAGCGGGAGCCATTATTTCACGCTCGCTGCCGGTCACGGCCTCGGAACGGAGGGTTCGTCGCGTGAAGGCGCTGTTTTTTCGCTTCTTCAGCCGCCGGATTCCGCTAACGATACGGCGCGGGCGGGCGCGGGTTTCGCCGATATCAGATCGAGCACCGGGAGTCCGGAGGCCTGTATCTTTTCCATTGCCGCGGGCGATTGCTTCTGTGCGATCACCAAGTATTCGGCCCACTGCAGCAGATCGTCAAGACTTTTTTGAAGCAGCCGGCCGATGTGAGGAATCACATTGAGCACGAAGCTGCGATTTGCGCCGTAGATAGTATCGAGCTGGATTTGCGGGTCGAAAACGCGCACGTCGCGCCCCTTGCCGATCAACTGCTCCAGCAGCGTGACCACCGGGCTCTCGCGCAAATCGTCGGTGTTTTCTTTAAACGCCAGACCGACCACGCCCACGCGGCACGGCGGGAGATCCACGATGGTATCGATGGCACGCTGCAGATGCTCGCGATTGCTCGGCATGGCCGATTCGAGCAGCGGGAGCTTTAAATCGAGGCGCGAGGCGCGATAAACCAGAGCGCGCAGATCCTTGGGTAAACACGATCCGCCGAACGCAAATCCAGGCTTCAGATACGCCGCCGATACATTGAGCTTTACGTCTTCACACAGCGTGGACATCACTTCCTGCGAATCGACATCGAGCTTCGAGCACAGCGCCCCCACCTCGTTCGCAAACGCGATTTTCACGGCGTGAAAGGCGTTGCAGGTGTACTTGATCATCTCGGCCGTGCGAAGCGAGACCAGGCAGGGCTTCACGCCGAGAGAGGCGTATAACGAGGCGACCTTATCGACAGAGGGCTTGTGCTGGCCGCCTACGACAAGCAGAGAGGGCTCGATGAAATCTTTGACGGCGGCGCCTTCGCGGAGGAACTCGGGATTGGAAACCACTGTGATGTTGCCGAGACCATGGAATGCGGGCAGCACCACTTCTTCGCAAGTGCCGGGGAAAACTGTGCTGCGAATCGCAACCACCAGCGGGCGGGTCAACGACGATGCGAAGGCAGCGATGTCGCTCACCACGCGGCGAAGCTGATCAAGTCCGAGATTGCCGTTCTTTTCCGACGGCGTGCCGACACAGACTAGAACGACATCGCAATCTTTGAGCGCATCCGCGGTGGAGATGGTCGCGGTCAGGCGGCCGGAAGCGACATTCTTGCGTACCAGCTCGTCCAATTGCGGTTCGTAGAATGGCGCCTTGCCATCCAGAACGCTGCGAATTTTGTGTTCGTCGCGGTCTGCCCCGATAACGTTGTGGCCGAGCTCGGCGAGGCAGGCCGCGCTGACACATCCGACGTAGCCCAATCCAAGGACGGCCACGTTCATTGTTTCTTTGTCGATCACTCCGAAAATCCCTGGCTTCAGTATGGCATGCAGGGCCTATCGAATCGGATCTGACGAATCGCCCGCGAGCAGAAGCTGCGGCACTTGCGTGAACCCGCATTTTCCGGTTGCGGCGTCCAGTTCGAAAACCCACACGAGGTCGAAGCGCTCCTTGGGCCATTGCTGCGGAGCCGTGCGACTGTCGCCGAGAATCGAGTTCGCAACCGCGGCCATGAAATCGTGTTGCCAGGAGATCAGCGCCACGCCACTGCCCTGCCTCGCTGCCTCGACCAGCCGCGCCTCGTCACCTTTACCATAAGTCAGATCGATCGCGATTCCGAGTTTTTCGGACAGGGGCAGTAGCGTCTCGCGTGGCCGGCTGCTGGAGCTGTGGGATGCGAAGAGGGATTGCGGCGTTGCGATTCTGGGGTCCTGAAACGTGCCTTCGGGAGGAGCGAAATAACAGACCAAGGCGCCGGCCCGCTGCCATCCCCGAACCGTCAGATCCTTCGGTCCCTCCAATCCCGTTGGCGATACTCCCGCGTCGGCCGCCGTGGGCTTTTCGGCGTGACGAATCAACATTATTTTCGATGCGGCCATTTATTATGTATAATCCTGAGTCATGGCTTTCTAATATGCCCCAGGATCTCAAATTCGGAATCAAGCTGCTCTGGAAAGACAAAGCATTCACCGTTACCGCACTGCTGACCCTGGCCTTGTGCATTGGCGCCAATACGGCGATTTTCACGGTGCTGAATGCCGTGATATTGAATTCGCTGCCGTATGCGGAGCCGGATCGTCTGGTTTCGATGTATAACATCTACCCCGGTCTCGGATTGGCGGACCACGGCGCAAATGCGGCACCCGATTATTACGATCGCCGCGCCATGAGCGACGTTTTCGAATCCGTCGCGCTAGTCCACGACTTCGGCTACGACATGGGGGCGGAGGGCTCTCCCGTGCGGATACAGGGCGAAAAGGTTACGCGGGATTATTTCCATGTCTTGCGGGCATCGGCCATGGCTGGCCGTACATTCAACTCCGACGATGGCTCGATTGGAAAGGAGAAGGCCGCGATTCTGAGCTACGGGCTGTGGAAGGAAATGTTCGCGCAAGATCCCAGAATGGTGGGAAAAGATATCCGCATCGCGGGCGTGCCTTACCGCGTCGTTGGCATATTGCCCGGCAACTTCCGGCCAATTACGGCCGGCGCAAAGCTGTGGACCCCAATCGCTCTTAAGCCACAAGAGGCGGCCGACAGTGAGCGCCACAGTAATCATTGGGGAATGATAGGGCGTTTGCAATCCGGAGTTACGGTTTCTTACGCCAAACAACGTCTCGATATTCTGAACAAGCGCAATGTCGAACGTTTTCCAAAATATCGAAAACTGCTCGAAAATGCGCGATTCGGAACCGTAATTCGAAGCATGAAAGACGAGTTGACGCGCGAGGTGCGGCCGACGCTCTATCTTTTGCAAGCGGCGGTGGCATTTGTTTTGCTGATCGGATGCGTCAACGTCGCGAACCTCATGCTGGTTCGTTCCAACATCCGCATGAAAGAAATGGCCATACGTTTCAGCCTCGGCGCGGGCCGGCTGAGACTGAGCCGCCAGTTGTTGACGGAAAGCTTCGCGCTCGCGGTGGCAGGAGGCGCGCTGGGCGTGTTCGTGGGATTCGCCGGCGTCCGCCTTCTCAATTATCTTGGCGCCAAGGACATGCCGCGCGGGGCCGATATTCGCGTCGACACCGGGGTGCTCGCGTTCAGCGCCGCGGTGGCCATCGTGACCGGATTGATATTCGGCAGCGTGCCCGTCTATCATTTATTGCGGCGCGATCTCAATGCCGTTTTCCGTCAAACCGAGAGAACCGGCACCACACAGAAAGGCGCCCTCTGGACGCGCTCCGCCCTGGTGGTTTGTCAGGTTTCCCTAGCGTTCGTTCTGCTGATCGGCGCGGGATTGTTGGCGCTCAGTTTCGTGCGGCTGTTGTCCGTAAGTCCGGGATTTCAGCCCGAGAACGTGACCACCGCGATGGTGTCGCTCCCAACCTCGCGTTACCAAGACGACGCGCGAGCGCTGAGTTTCGTCAATGCCGTGCTCACGTCCGTGCGGGCTATTCCGAGCGTGGCGCATGCCGGCACGACAAACTACTTACCGTTCGGCGGCGATGAAGACGAGTACGCGATCGGCATCGAAGGCTACACGCCCGCGCCCGGCGAAAGCCCACCCGTGCCGGGTTGGAATGTCATCGATCCGCAATATCTTCGAGCGATGGGAATTCCATTGCTGCAAGGACGGTTCTTCGACGAAAGCGATGGGGTCAATACGCAAAAAGTAGTGATGATCGACCAGTTCCTTGCAAAGAAATACTGGCCAAGGGGTACCGCTGTCGGCGGGAAAATTCGCATGGTAAACAACAACTCCGTTTGCACCATTGTGGGCGTGGTTGGAAGCGTGAAGACGGGTAATCTAGCCGAACAAAATCCGGTTGGTCAGGTTTATTTCAGCTACAACCAATTCCCGCCCAGGATCGTGCACCTGGTCGTCAAAACAAAACGCGACGATCCCGCGCTCGTCTCCGCGATTCGGCGTGAAATCAGGCGCGCCGATCCGGAATTGCCCATGTTCGATGTGAAGACGATGCCGGAACGCATCTCGGCCTCGATGCAGAATCGCAAAGCGGCCATGGTGGTTTGCCTCGTGTTTGCCTGCCTGGCGCTGGTTTTGTCGGCCATCGGAATCTATGGCGTGCTCGCGTATACGGTGACGCAGCGCACGCGGGAGTTTGGAATTCGTATGGCGCTGGGGGCGGGCGCGGCGGACGTCGTTCGAATGGTGACCGGCCAGGGCATCAAACTCGCGGCTGTCGGATTGGCGATCGGGATTGGCGGGGCACTGGCACTCACACGACTGATGACCAGCATGCTGTTTGGAGTGAGGCCGTCCGATCCGCTGGTGTTCGTATCGGTTGCCGCGGCGCTTATGGTGGTGGCAGCGATAGCATCTCTCATCCCATCGATTCGAGCGGTTCGCGTACGCCCGGCTATCGCTTTGCGCTATGAGTAGGACAGACCATCGGTTTTTGTGGTCTGTTGGGATGGGCCTTCGGCCCGCGAAATTTCATGAAAATGTGCCATATCACGAGCGCCGCTTCCGAGCCGTGAGCGGCAGGGAGCGATTGTCCCGAAGATAGTGGATAAGTCGAGAAGCCGCATTTTCGACCCTGTCTTGGGCAACCGCTCCCCTGAAGAACATGTATGATTGGGGCGACCGCTCCCTGCCGGTCACGGCTCGGTTACGGTCGAAATTCTTCATCACCTTTGGTGGCCCGCAGGGCCATGCTACTCCGTTGAAGAAGATGTCGAAACAATTACGGCTATTTCCGCTCCCTTCCGGTCACGGCTCGGTTACGGTCGAGGTTCTTCATCGCCTTGGTGGCTCCAGGTCACGGCTCGGAATGGAGTGGGCGCTTTAAACTAAAAGCATGTGGCGCACTTTCGCACTTCTCTGCGCGCTCGGCTCCGTCGCCTGCGCGCAAGAGCACAAGACCCTCGTGGACCGGGTCGGCACTACCGGCTTTCTTCAGATCGAAGCAGAGAGCTTCAAGGATTTGAAACCGAGGCAGCAGGAACTTGCCTACTGGTTGAGCCAGGCTTCCATAGCAATCGATCCCATCGTCTACGATCAGCTCTCGAGCTTCGGGCTGCGGCAGAAAGCTGTTCTCGAGCTCGTGGTGGCGCATCCCGAAGGCATACCGGCCGATTCATACAAGAAGATTCTCGATTTCACCAAGCTCTTCTGGGCTAATAAAGGCAATCACA
>JBEKUT010000288.1:0-9241 GCA_049514735.1 Bryobacteraceae bacterium | reverse complement strand
TGTCGTGATCACGGCAGCCGAGCAGGGGCATGGAAAGCGCGCCACGGTGTTATCGGATTATACGTTTGCTGTCCGCGCCGGGGATCGGTTTCTGAACGTCGGCAAGGCATATTCGGGGCTCACCGATGTGGAGATTCGCGAATTGACTCGGCTGTTGCGCGCGTCGACGATTGAGCGCTACGGGCATGTGCTGTTGGTGCGGCCGGAGATCGTGCTGGAAGTGGCGTTCGACGGGATTCAGAAGAGTCCTCGGCATAAGAGCGGGTATGCGCTGCGCTTTCCGCGCATCGTGCGATGGCGGCAGGATAAGAAGCCGGAAGAGGTCGACGATGTGGAGCGGGTTAAGGAGTTATACGAGGCGTCGTTGGCGGCGGGGATGACGAGGTGAAGAAGGCAGAAGACAGAAGTCAGAAGGAAGAAGTCAGAAGGAAGAAGTCAGAAGGAAGAAGTCAGAAGGAAGAAGTCAGAAGGAGTTTGCTCACAGCATCAATACACAGGATCGCAACGTGTTTGGATTCGGGGATCAGACCTCCGACCGCTTCTTCGACAATCGCGGGCGTGATGGCGGCCAACTCGGCTCGCGATTTGCGGCTCATCCATTCTGTCAAGGCTGAGCCGGCGGCTAGGGACGCCGTGCATCCCCGTGCCTTGTACGCTACTTCCGAGACGGCATTGTTTTCGAAGAGCGCCGATAGCTTCAGGATGTCGCCGCACACCGGATTCATCACTTCCACCGTGATGGCCGGCGGCGCCAGCTCGCCCACGTTTCTGGGGTTTTGAAAATGATCCAGAAACGTCTCGCTATAGATGGGGTGGGCCATCGCCGACATTCTCGCATGTGCGGATTTCACCTTTGCCCCACACGGTCTGGCGACCGACGCCGGTCCAGTAAGCGGCTTTGAGAAATGGCACGAACTCGGTGAGATCGCCTTCATAAACGGCCGAGCCGACGAAGCCGCCAAGTGAATGCGTCTGTCCGGTTCGGGAACTACGGCGGCTCACGTCCACCTGGCGTAGATCGCAGTGCGTCATGCGAACGGAAGCCGCGCGATCACCCATTTCCTTGAAATCGATATCGAGCGGCCCGGGACCGTAGAGGGCTCGAAGCGTGCTGATGCGGTCGCGGATGCGCGCGAACAGAACGGGGAACTCCGGACGCGAGGCGAGCTCGTGGCCGCTTTTCAGTTCGGTCGGCGTCAGATAGTCGACGCGTACCGTGGGGACGAGTTCGACTCCTGCTGCGAGCGGCAGCGATAGCGGCTCGGACATTTTGTTCAGTTCCAGCGTGGGCTCGCCGGCGCGGTCGAGCTGCCATACCGATTCGAGCTGAGCGCGTCCACGGTGCGGTCCGAGTCCTTCGCGCGCCAGTTCGGAAAATGTTTGTACGAAGTATGCGACCGATGGATCGCGCACATCGAAGACGTTCAGATCGAAGTGGAACGTTCCTCCGGGCGCGATGGTGGAACCATCCAGGTGCGCGGCGCGAAACACGAATGGTCGAGGCCAATCGGCGAGACCGCTGGGACCTGCGCCGAGCGAGGCCGGTTCGAAGATGCGAGCGTAAGCGCATTGAGCGCGCAGATCGCACGTGCGAGCATCAATGCAATCTGGGATGCAGGCGATACGCTTGAACACGGTTCCGAAAGCGCCGCGCAAAATATTCCCAGGCTTGCCCGCGGGAAAGTAAATGGAATCCTTCGCGAGGAAGCGGAAGCGCAGTGGATAGAATTCAAGTTCCACGTGCGACAGACCTGCCAAAATCGACCGCGGTTGTATTTCCCCCGCAGATGAGTACGCCGACCCGTTCCCCACTACGGGGCTGGTACTGGCGTGTCAAGAGCGCAGCTAGGGCGGCCGCGCCACCCGGCTCGGCGGCGACTCGCAGGATGTTCCAGAGCGCCTCTTGCGCATCCACAATTGCGTCGTCGGAAACCAGAATCACACGATTCAAATACGCCTGTGCGAGCGGGAACATCAACTCACCGACACGTTTTGGCGCCAGCGAGTCGGCTGCGATTCCGCCCGCTTCCGCATCGACGGGGCGACCCGCTTCGAGAGCTCGCGTCAGGGTCGGCGCGGCTTCCGGCTCGACACCGACGATCTGAATCCGCCCGGAATACCAGGCCGCGATTCCACCTATGAGTCCGCCTCCCCCGACGGCCACGAGCAAGGTGTCGAGGTTCGGATACTGTTCTTCGAACTCCAGTCCAACCGTGCCTTGACCGAGCAGAGTTTCGATCTGCTCGTAGGCGTGGATCGGCAAAGCTCCCGTTTGCGTGGTCCATTCTTCGCTGGCCTTAAGCGCGTCGTTGTAGCGATCTCCGGTGACGATGAGGTTCGCTCCATATCCGCGGATGCGATCGATTTTCGCTGGGGAAGAAACGGTGGGAACAAAGATCGTCGCGGGAATGCCGAGCTTCATCGCAGCGAAAGCCACGGCCGCACCATGATTGCCTCCCGACGCTGCGGCCACGCCAACCGGCGGCACCTCGCGCGTGAGCAGGTTCGTGAAGGCTCCGCGCGTCTTGAACGAGCCGGCATGCTGCAGCAGTTCCAGTTTCAGAATCAAGCTGGCCTCGACCCCAAAATCCGAGCCGTCCACTTCGACAATTGGCGTGCGTCGAATATGCGGACGGATCAGTTCGTAAGCATGGCCGATGCTTTCGCGCTTCACTTGCATCTGATGCCACAGTACAACAGCGCAAGCATGGAACGCATTTCGGGGTAAGATCGGAGAAGGATGAAGTGGCTCCGGCTACAAGTCGCGTTGTTGGCGATAGCCATTTCTGTGGCGAGCGCTCAATGCATCGTGACGTGCGCCGCGCAGCCATGCCACGAATCCAGCATCAATCAAACTCCACCGTGTCATCGGCATCATTCGCCGAAGCAGCAGGACGGTCCGCAGCGTTGTCAGCATCCTTTCTTCCTTGCTGAAGGCCGCGGCCGCATCGTTATGAACTTGACTTCGGCGGTCGAAACACCGCAGCTGCCAATGGCGCGCGTAGACATGCCAAGCCTGACGAACGCTGCCAAGCTTGAGATCGTAGAAGCGTCCCCGCCCGGTTCTCCCCAACCCGACTTCTCCACCGTTTTGCGAGTCTGAACACCCTCCTGGTTTTTGTTAGCAAAGACGATTCATAGGAGAAGTGTTTATGAACGGAAGATGCGTTGTTATTGCGCTCTTTTCTGTCACCGCATGCGCACAAGAGATGAGCATGCAGATGATGAACCCGGCCGGGATGTATCTCATGACCATGGCGTCGGGCACCAGCATGAATCCGCCGTCCGCGCCGATGCCGATGCTCATGCGCCCGTTGGGTTCCTGGAACCTGATGATTATGGGGCAGGCCTTCATTGTCGATACGCAGCAATCGGGACCGCGGGGAGGCGACAAGCTGTATTCACCGAACGCCTTCATGTTTAATGTGGAGCACTCACTCGGCGGCGGCAGCTTTATGATCCAGACCATGCTCAGCCTGGAGCCTTTGACCATCACGGACCGGCGATACCCGCTTTTGTTTCAAACAGGCGAGACGGCTTATGGAAAACCGATTGTCGACGGTCAGCATCCGCATAACTTCATCATGAGTGCGGGTATCCAGTATGCGCATCCGCTGGGAGAGAACGCCATGCTGCAGCTCTATTACGCGCCTGTCGGCGATCCCGCGCTGGGGCCGGTAGCGTATCCGCATCGCGCTTCGGCGGACGAGTTGCCGCAGGCGACGCTGGGGCATCACTGGCAGGATTCGACCCATATTGCCGACGATGTCGCCACGGTTGCGCTCAAGTATAAATGGATGCGCGTCGAAGCGAGCGGATTCTATGGCGCCGAGCCGGGCGAGAATCGCTGGCACGTCGACTGGGGGCCGATGAACTCCTACGCGATCCGGTTCTCCGTGTTTCCAACGAAGAACTGGATGGCGCAAGTGTCCGCGGGCCGGTTGACGAATCCGGAGCGGCAATCGCCGGGCGACGTGGTTCGAAGCACGGCGTCGCTGAGCTATTCGAGGCCGTTGGCGGATGGTGAGACCTGGTCGACCAGTCTGATCTGGGGGCGCAACCACGATGTGGTCACGCAGCACAATCTCAACTCCTATCTGGCGGAGACTGTCTACCCGGTGAGTCAAAAGAATTTTCTCACCGGACGGATCGAGCTGGTGGATAAAGATGAACTCTTCGCCGACAATCCGGATCTGGAAGAACAGCTTGCGCGCACGGCCGGCAGCACGTTCCGAATTGGCGCTTATACGGCCGGCTACACGCGCGATATCGGGACGTTCAAAGATATCGAAACGGGTGTTGGCGCGAATGCCACCGCTTATACTTTGCCAACGGCGATCAAGCCGTATTATGGCGGCCATCCTTGGGGCGTAAACGCTTTTGTGCGTCTGCGGCTCAAGCCGAACGAGAAATAAGGAGCATCACTATGAAATATGTTTTCGCCGCAAATTATTTTCGCCGCCTTGCCGGGACAGCCTGACGAAAAATGCGTCGCCATGTGCGTCAAAGGATCTAACAGCCAGTACGCGCTGAACGATGGCAGCAGGATACTGAAGCTCAGCGATCGGAAGACTCCGGCCAAGTTTGCCGCCCAACGAGTGAAGGTAACTGGCGTCTTGAACGAGAAGACCAAGACCATAAAAGTGACCTCAATTGAAGCGGAATAAGTGTGGGGGTTATCACCCAGATCTGGGGCAGCCCCGAATTAACTTACACGCAGGGATCGCCTAATTTGCTGTAACGAAATAAAAACAATGTTGGCAGATCGCGTGCTTCGCATTGGTCAAGGATCTCCAGTGGGCCGAATCCTCGTTAGCCTCGGTATCGTCATAGCACTCATTCTGCTATCGGCGGCTGGACCGTGCCTCGCGTGCTCTGCGTCGAGCCCAGGCACGCGCTCCCCGGCATCCTGCTGCCATCATGGCGGTTGCGAGAAGCCCGCCAGGAGCCATGCCCCGCTAAGTTGTGCGTCGCCCGATTCTAATCTGGCGACCCTCGAACAATCCTGGACACAAATGGATCATGCGGTTGCCCCGGCCTTTGAAGCGTCGACGCAGAACGCAGTTGTTGTTTCAGCGTTAGACGTGCCCCCGCCCCCCGAAACTCATCTTTCCACGCCGGATCTTAGTCTCTTCAACTCCGTCTTCTTAATCTGATCCCCTCTCCAGTTCTATTTATTCCAGTCAGTTTGTTATCAGAACAAGGAGACCACCGTGCGACTGATCGCACTGTTATTTACGCTCCCTTTGGCGGCTATTTGCCAGACATCGGGCGAGCGTCTTGATTTACACCAACTCGTAGACGAGGCGCTACGCCGTAATCCCGAGGTGCTCGCAGCTCGCAAGAAGTATGAAGCGGCGCGGCAGCGGCCGGCGCAAGAACGATCGCTACCCGATCCGACCCTTTCGCTCGGCTGGAACTCGACAGGCAATCCACTGCCGTTTGCCGGAGTTGGAACGGACCCGGTGGCGAACGCCGGCATCATGGCGTCGCAGGAGTTTCCAGCACCCGGCAAGTTGAGATTGCGCGGCGAGGTGGCGTCGAAAGAAGCTGAAGCGGAGGCGCAGGAATATCGAGCCATCGCATTGGGCGTCTCGGCGCGCGTCAAACTCGCGTACTTCGGCCTGGAACACGCCTGGCTGATTCGTGAGGTTTACGAACGCAATCGCGAAGTGCTGCGATCTTTGCTGCATTCGACCGAGGCCCGCTATTCGGTGGGCAAGGCCATGCAAGCGGACGTCTTCAAAGCGCAAACGCAGATCACGATCGTCGAGACGCGATTGATCCAGATCGATCGTGAGAAGCATGCGCGCGAGTTGGAAATTAATTCGCTGCTGAATCGGGCGCCGGAAACGCCGGTTGCGCGGCCCGCCGAGCTGCACTCGGCGCCGCTCGCATTTAGCGTCGAAGAACTCATCGCAAAAGCGGCGAAGTCGGCTCCCTCATTGACACGCGATCAAAAGATGATCGAGCGCGCGGGGAGCGCCCTGGATCTCGCGCGGAAGGACTATTATCCCGACGTTACGCTGAACGCCGGCTATTTCTATATGGGTTCCATGGCGCCAATGTATACGTTCCGCGCCGATGTGAAAATCCCGCTACGGCTCAGCCGCACGCGCGCCGAGGTGACTGAGCGCAGCGAGGAAGTCTCGCAGGCGAAGTACACGTACGAAGCCACGGCGCAATCGCTGCAGTACCGAATCCGCGACGAGTACCTGGGCGCGCAGACGGCCCAGAAACTCGTGGATCTCTACACGAGAACCGTGATGCCACAGGCGAAGTTGGCCGTGGAATCGTCGCTTGCTTCGTATCAGACGGGCGGCTCGGATTTCCTGTCGGTACTCACGAGTGAGTTAGCGGTCTTCGACTACGAAATGAATTATCACGAACAACTGCACGATTTCCATATGGCGCTGGTGCAGTTGGAGCAGTTGACGGGAGTGGAGTTGATCCGATGAAAACGGCCATCTTATTGTTGATCACTTTAGCGATTGGGTTCGGAGCCGGAACGTGGTACATGCAACGCAAGGGCAGCGCGCCGAAGCGAAACAGCCGCAAGATTCTATATTGGGTGGACCCCATGCATCCGGCGTACAAGTCCGACAAGCCGGGTATCGCGCCGGACTGCGGGATGAAGCTAGAGCCGGTGTACGAAGGCTCGCCGGTGCCCACCGCTCCGACGGGAAAAATCCTTTACTATCGCGATCCACAGAAGCCGGCATTTCACTCCGACAAGCCGGGCATGAATCCCGAGACCGGCAACGATCTACAACCGGTTTACGAAACCATGCCGCGGGGGACTATTCGTGTCGGCGTCGAACAGCAGCAGTTAATCGGCGTGAAGTTCGCGACCGTGGAACCGGCGACCGCCACGGATTCGATCCGTGCAGCGGGTCGGGTGGCGGCGGACGAGACGAAGATTACGCGCGTTCACTCCAAGATCGAAGGCTGGATTTATCAGACACAGGTCGACTTTACCGGCCAGCTAGTGAAGGCGGGCGATCCGCTGCTCACCATCTACAGTCCGGAGATGCTGGCGAGCGAGCAGGAGTTTCTAATCGCCCTTCGCGCGCGCGACGCGATGAAGAACAATCCGAGCCACGAGGCGTATGAGAACAGCGAGATTCTGCTCGAAGCATCGCATCGCAAGCTGGAACTGTTCGATCTGAAAGAGAGCCAAATCGATGAGATCGAGCGGAGCCGGCAGACGGTGCGAACCGTCACGATCTATTCGCCCGCGTCAGGATTCGTAATGTCACGCAATGCATTTCCGAGCCAGCGCATAACGCCGGAGACTGAGTTGTACATGCTGAGCGATCTGAGCCGCGTGTGGATCATGGCGGACGTGTTTGAAGCGGATAGCGCCAAGATTCACGTGGGGCAGCCGGCCTTAGTCACGCAGCCCTACGGAGGCGTGAGCGTTCCCGCGAAGGTGACCTACATCCAGCCCCAGATCGATCCCGCGACGCGGACGTTGAAGGTTCGCCTGGAAGCGGCCAATCCGAATATGCATTTGAAGCCCGACCTGTTCGTCAACGTCGAGTTCGGAATTGGCGTGGGCGCCCGCATGACAGTGCCTGCCGATGCGGTGGTGAACACAGGTCTGCGCAAGACGGTCTTTGTGGATCGCGGCAATGGCTACCTGGAGCCCCGCGCAGTTGTGACGGGCGACCGTGTCGGCGACCGGATCGAGATCGTGAGCGGTTTGAAGCCGGGCGAGAGCGTGGTGGCGTCCGGCGCGTTTCTGATCGATTCGGAAGCGCAACTGAAGAACGGCGGCGAGCATGATTGACCGCATCATTGAGTTTTCCGGACGCAACCGGCTCATCGTTTTCATCTTCGTCGGATTTGCTGTCACGGCGGGCATATGGTCGATGCTCAACGTGCCGCTCGACGCCATTCCGGATTTGAGCGACACGCAGGTGATCGTGTATTCGCGGTGGGATCGCAGTCCGGACATTATGGAAGACCAGGTCACGTATCCCATCGTCACGTCGATGTTGGGCGCGCCGAAAGTAAAGGCGGTCCGCGGCTTCTCCGACTTCGGTTATTCGTATGTCTACATTATTTACGACGAGGGCACCGATATCTATTGGGCGCGATCGCGGACGATCGAATACTTGCAGGCCGTGCTGCCGCGCCTTCCGCAGGGCGTGAAAACGGAACTGGGTCCGGATGCGACCGGCGTCGGTTGGGTGTTCCAATACGCGCTCATCGACACCCAGCATCGCCACAATCTGGCAGAGTTGCGTTCGATTCAGGATTGGTTTCTGCAATACCAGTTGCGAGCCGTGCCCGGAGTCGCGGAGGTTGCGCCAATCGGCGGCTTCGTGCGGCAGTACCAGGTGAATGTCGATCCACAAAAACTGCAGGCGTTCAACGTGCCGATGGCGAAGGTGGTGGAGGCTGTTCGCGCCGGCAATAACGATGTCGGCGGGCGGCTGATTGAATCGAGCGGGGCCGAGTATATGGTGCGCGGGCGCGGCTACGCGAAGTCGACCAATGACATTCGGGACATCGTGCTGTCGACCAATGCAAGCGGGACGCCGGTCCGAGTCGGCGACGTTGGAGACGTGACGCTCGGGCCGGACCTGCGGCGTGGTGTCGCGGACTGGAACGGCGAGGGCGATGTTGTTGCGGGCATCGTCATCATGCGGCAGGGCGCGAACGCGCTGCAGGTGATCGATCGCGTGAAGGAGAAACTCCACGACATCGAGCCCGGCCTTCCCGCCGGCGTCAAGGTGGTGACCGCGTACGACCGGTCCGAATTAATTCACCGGTCCATCGAAAACCTGAGCCACACGCTGATCGAGGAAATGATCATCGTGGCGCTGATCATCCTGATCTTCCTGTGGCACTTTCCGAGCGCGATCATTCCCGTTTTCACCATCCCCATCGCCATCGTTATTTCGTTCATTCCGATGAAGGCCATGGGGCTGACGTCGAACATAATGTCGCTCGGCGGCATTGCGATCGCGATTGGCGCGATGGTGGACGCGGCTATCGTAGTGGTGGAGCAGACGCACAAGAAGCTCGAGGAATGGGAGCGCGGCGGCCGCAAGGAGGACTATCATCGCGTGGTGCTGGATGCGGTGAAAGAGGTCGGCGGCCCGAGCTTTTTTGCGCTGCTCGTCATCGCGGTTTCGTTCCTGCCGGTGTTGACGTTGGAAGCGCAGGAGGGCCGTCTATTCAAGCCGCTCGCTTACACAAAAAACTTTTCCATGATCGTGGCGGCGTTGCT
>JBEKUT010000287.1:0-9277 GCA_049514735.1 Bryobacteraceae bacterium | reverse complement strand
ATCGATACTGTCTGCTGGATATCGGGCACGCCTGGCAGGCGCTCGCGCTCGCCGCCCAGGGGATGGGATGCGACAGCTTTGCGGTGGGCCATTTCGTGGACGATGAAGTCGCCCAGCTCTGCCGGCTTCACGAAGACGAGTGGCCGATGTTGATGGTCGAGGTTCGGCCGAGGCTTGAAACGGAGAATCACGAGGCCGTTTGGTTTGGCGGTGTCGCAAATCAACTCTCGAAGGAATCCATCGCGTACCCTGCGATCAACGCGGTGCACGAGGCTACGAAAGCAGTTGTGGAGGCACCATCGATTCGCGGCTTTGGCGAGGTCGCGCGAAGACGGCGTTCAGCGCTCGACTTTCAGGGCGGTCAGCGAACGATGCCGTTGGCGCAGCTCATGGAAATTCTGGCCATGGCTAGTGAGCCGTTTCGCGCCGATTTCGGCGGCGCTCGTTTCATCCAGCTTTACTTGTACGTGCATCGCGTAGATGGATTGCAACCGGGCGTCTACAAGTTTTCGCCGGACCGCGCCGAGTTGGAGCCAATAAAGCTGGGCGACCAGCGCGTCGTTGCGGCTGGCCTAAGCCTCGGCCAGGACCTCGCCGGTAATGCCTGCGTGGCATTCTCGATGATTGGGGATCTCGATCGCGCCGCCTGCATCCATGGCGGCCGCGGCTATCGCTACGTGCATTTCGAAGCCGGCGCCATCGGACAGCGGATGTACCTCGCGGCGGAAGCGCTCGGGATGGGCGCCACCGGTATCGGCGCGTTCTACGACGATGCCGTGCATCGTTATCTCAACCTGACGCCAGAGCGGGGACAGGTGGTCTATCATTTCGCGATAGGCCATCCCGTCCCCGATTCGCGCCTTGAAGCTTGAACGAGTCGAACTACTTAGTGGTTGCTCCCAGACCGCCAGTGTTGCAGGACTTGCAGATGCCGAAGCCGCTGCCGTCCGACTGGATGAAGTTGCAATAGCTGGTCACTTTGAGATCCTCGCTGGCGCTCAAAGTTGCCAGTTGGAAAACATTCTCTGTAACCGAATAGCCGCCGGCGGGGTTCGCGTGAAGCGTTGTACCCCAAGCGCGCAGACCGGGAGCTAACTGGGTGGACGGGAACGGAAGGCCGCCATTGCCGGCGTTGCAAACTCCGCCGACCGGCGTGGTCGCGACAAGCTTAATCACGATGGACGTCGGCACGCCCGGCGTCAGGGTGTTGCTGATCAGATCCGTTAGCGCCGACAGCGAGTTCAGCCCATTCGGCGTAACCTGGCAGGTGCAGCAGGAGATGAGTTCTTCGGCCGGGTCGAATGTATATACGTTGGCGCAAATGCGGCCGGCCGGATCGATCCCGGATTGTGTCCCGGCGTTGACAAGATTCACCACAGAATCGCCGATGTTCAAGTTGGACGCGTATGAGATCTGGAACGCGTCAACCGGCCCTCCCACAGCCTGGGCGTAAGCGGCCGTCGAGACAAAAAGTGTCGCGAGAGCGAATCTAGTAATTCGTGAGTTCATTAAGCTAATTAGCCTCCGTAAGAACCGTATCATCGCGGAAGCTTGGTCCACCATCTACTAGAACGTATGTACGTACTAGGACTTCGGTGGGCGTGCCTTTTGCTTAATCGATATAATCGTACGCGGCGACGGTTAGAAATTCCGGGAACTCAGCGGCTTCAGTCATCTCGCGGAACAACCGTGCGGCGAGATCGAACTTCCCGGCATCGAATCGCGCCGCTCCAATCTGTTTACGGAGTTTGTCCAGCACTCCAGGAATTGCATCGACGACTCTTTGAACGGTCAGCACCGTCCCATCCTTCATGCGAGCCCCATGATGCGACCATTGCCACAACTGTGCTCTCGAAATCTCGGCCGTCGCGGCATCTTCCATCAAGTTGTAAATCGGTACGCAGCCGTTGCCGCGCAGCCAGGATTCCACATACTGAATCCCCACATCGATATTCACCTCCAGCCCCGCTTGCGTAACGTCGCCGGTGGGCACGCTGAGCAGATCGGAGGCCTGAACATTCACGTCGGGCCGCCGTTTGCCGATCTGATTCGGCGCGGGCATATATTCGTCGAAAACCGCCTTCGCGATTCCGACCAGGCCGGGGTGCGCCACCCACGTTCCATCGTGGCCCGCTTTCACTTCGCGCAATTTGTCTTGCCGCACTTTATCGAGTGCGCGATTGTTCGCTTCCTCGTCGTTCTTGATCGGAATCTGCGCAGCCATTCCTCCCATCGCGTGGATGCCGCGGCGATGGCAGGTCTCGATCAACAGATCTACATACGATTTTAGAAAGTGCCGGTCCATGGTAACCACGGAGCGGTCCGGCAGGACCCAATCCGACCGGTGGCTGAACTTCTTGATGAAGCTGAAAATGTAATCCCAGCGCCCGCAATTCAGGCCCGCGGAATGGTCGCGCAATTCGTACAGGATCTCGTCCATCTCGAAAGCTGCCGGGATGGTCTCTATTAGCACCGTCGCGCGAACGGAGCCTCGCGGGATGCTCAGATGATCCTGTGCGAAGTTGAAAACGTCGTTCCACAAACGCGCTTCCAGATGGCTCTCCATCTTCGGCAGATAGAAATACGGCCCGGAGCCTTTCGCCAAAAGAGCCGCGGCGTTGCGATAGAAGTACAAACCGAAATCGAAGAGCGATGCCGAAATCGGCTGGCCGTCGATCGATACATGCTTCTCGACCAGGTGCCAGCCGCGGGGCCGCACAAACAAGACGGCAGGCTTTTCGCCAACGCTGTATTGCTTGCCTTCGGGGCTCGTATATTCGATTCCGCCCAGCACCGCATGATGGAGGTTCACTTGCCCTTCCATGGTGTTGCGCCACGTCGGCGAGTTCGAGTCTTCGAAATCCGCCATGAATACGTTCGCGCCGGAGTTGAGTGCGTTGATGATCATCTTGCGATCCACCGGACCGGTGATCTCGACGCGGCGATCCTGCAGATCGCTGGGAATGGGCGCGACACGCCATTCGGACTTTCGCACTTCCGCTGTTTCGGGAAGAAAATTGTATAGCTTGCCGTTCTTAAGATCGCGCAAACGGGCGGCGCGTGCCTGCAGCAGTTGTTTGCGAGTGGGCTCAAAACGAGCCGCCAAACCCGACAGCAAAGCCATTGCGCCGGGTGTCAATACCTCGGATTCGATCTGACCCGTTGGGATCGCGATCGCTTCCGATGCTTGTGAACTCATCGATTGGCCTCCAATTCGACCTATGCCACTAGTATTGGACTAAAGAGGCGTGGCCGCAAGCCAGGGCGGGTGGCGCGCTCACCTGTCTGGATCAGGTCTGGCCATGCTCTCCAGCGCGAAACTCCAAAGACCTTATGTTCACCCGATAAGGGAACTGGGGCATCACCGACGAGATGTCAGCCGCCAAATAGGGCCGCCGATCGATTAGATCGAAGAGAATCCCTAACGTCCACTTCGCGACGTTGACCATTCAGTTTATCCAGCTACGGTCTCGTTATTGCGAAAACCTCCAGTTTGACACGAAGTCGCGGGACAGCTTTTGCTTGGTCAGGCTGGCGCGAATCATTTCCACCGGGATGCGTCCTTCCTTCAGCACGGCGTCATGGAACTGCCGGTTCGTCGTCTTGCCCGCATCGACCAGCTCTTTATGGAGTGAATAAAGCTGCATGCCGCCGAGCAAATACGCAGCCTGGTAGAGCGGCGAATAAGTGCCCAGGAACGAACGGCGCACCTCGCCAACGGCGTTAGCCCGTTCGAACCCGACCCGGCCGACCAGAAAATCGACGCACTCGGCCGGGGTCATTTTGCCGAGATGGAAGCTCAGCGAAAAGATAATTCGCGCGCAGCGATGCATCCTCCAGAACATCGCGCCGATGCGATCCTCGGGCGTCTTTTGAAAATGCATGTCCCACATCAACATTTCCCAATAGAGCGACCAGCCTTCTACGAGGAACGGCGTCCCGAACAAATTGCGATAGGGATGGTAACGGTCCGCCATATAGCCTTGCAACTCGTGGCCGGGGATCAACTCGTGAAAAACCGTCGCGCGTGAAAAGGGAATGTTGTTGCCGCGCATGCTCATCAGTTTCTGTTCATAGGTCATCGCGTCGGTGGGATAAGAAACGATGATGCTCTCGCCACCGAGGAAGAACGGATTCACGAGCTGGCGTTCGGGCGACATCATCTCCATGCGCCACGTCTCGCGCGCGAGCGGCGGAATGGTAACCAGGTCGTGCTCGTCGAGGAACGCTTCGGCTTCGCGGGCGAGATCGCGAATCGCCTGGGGCTGCTTGCCGGGCTCGACGTACATGTTCTTGACGTGCTCCAGAGCCTTCTTCCAATCGTCACCGTAACCGAGCTCGTTGGACGCCTTTTTCATCTGTTCTTCGCACCATGCAAAATGCTTGTTGGCGATATCGATCAGTTCCTCCGGCGTGTAGGGAATCATTTCGTTCGCCAGCTCGCTCATCAGGCCGTCGCGCCCGATGGGATCGCCGATGATGTCCTCCGTCGTATCCATTCGCGACATGGTGTTGGCCGGTGGCGCGGCGCTTCCAGGGGCCGACGGAGGTCCCGATGGGGCGCCGTTCCGGCGGGCGGCGATGGAAGCCATGGAATCTAGATCGGCGGCGCCGCCTTTCACGCCCGCAACTTGTTCGCGAAGAAAGACCGCGTAGTCGCGCAGCGACGCATCGGCCGATTTGAACGACTCGGCTGCCCACCACGTAAACATCGGGTCGTAACCGTTGTAGAAATCGAACCAGTGTTTCAAGATGGCGCGCAACGTTACCGTTTCGCCGGCGGCTCGATTGGCAACGGTCCGGCTGGGTGGCGCTGTCTTGAGAGTTGTCTCGGTGGAGCGGCGCAGGTCGGCGAGCTGCTTCGTTAAACTGCTCAAGACGGCCGCGGACTTTTTGCCATCCACAGGGTCCATGCGGCGTCGAGCGCTTTCGAGATCGATGATGGCCTGGCTGAACGGAACCAGAGACGCCGCCTCGGCCTGATTTTTCGCGGCCAGGTCGAGCTGACGCAGCTCATGCTGCAGGTGTCCGCGGAACAGGAGGTAATCGATTTTGCCGTCTTCGCTGAACGAATCGAAGTTGAGAGCGGGCAGCCGCTCCAGCCATTCTGTATAGAACCTTTTCAAGCGCTCCGTCCGCTCTTGCGAAAGCTCGATGGATTGATAGCGGCGCAGGAGGGAGTGGTCGGCGGTGTAATGGTCGATATAGACCCGCATCTCACTTTGTGTCTCGGCAAATTCCGGAGCTGGGTTGGTGGTTGCGGGTCCGGCTTGGAGCGCGCAAAGAAGGGCGGCGCACACTAATAAACGAAGAAATTGAATCATGCTAAGTCTGCCTGTATTTTGATTACCGATGCTGGCGGGATATGAATCCGTAGCTCGCCGCCCGACGCCTCCACTTGCGCTGGCGACGTCTTCACGGCGTGCGGTTGCGCGAAATCATTGTGGGCGTGAATATCGGGTCCCGTGAGTACGATGGCTCGGGCGCTCTTCACCGTTCCTCCTGAGATGCGGATCGCGGTGTCGAGCGGATCTGTTAAATGCGTGTGCGCGGCCGTGAGAGTCAGGACGTTTCCGTTGCGCGATGCCGAGCCTGCCAGCCGCATTACCTGGTGTGGCTTCCCGTCGAGCGTGTAGCTCACGTCCGGAGCCCCGAAAACGGTTCGAAGTGACTGGCCGTCATTGTGATCCTTGTACATCGCGAAGACTTCATAGGTCGGGGTGACGCAAAACTTGTCGCCGTCGGCAAGAAAGAGGGTCTGGATGCAGTTCACCAACTGAGCGGCATTCGCCATGGCGACCTTGTCGGCGTGCCGATGAAATGTATCGAGCGTGATGCCGGCGATTAATGCATCGCGCATGGTGGGAACGCTGCCAAAGAGATGATGCGGCGCAACGGCAGTGGTGTCGTGATGCCAGGCGCCCCACTCATCGACAACAAGTTTGACGCGATGTTCGCGATCGAACTCACTCATTACGCTCCAGTGGCGCGTGATGAGATCCTCCATGCGATTGGCCTTGTCGAGAAGCTCGTAGGCGTCTTCAGAAGTGAAGTCGAGCGAATCGCCCTTGCCCGTAGTTCCGCAATAATAATGGAGGGCCCATCCCCAGACGCGATTCACGAGGTCCGGATTTTTCTCCGCCAGCGCGCCGAAGAATCCACGCGACCATTTGTAATCGCCGCTGTTCGGGCCGGACGCAATAAACGAAAGGGGCTTGCCGTAGGTTGGCGTCCAGGCGGTAAATTTTCGAAACTCGACCGAATATTCTGCGGCCGTCAAATCGCCGCCACAGCCCCAGCTCTCGTTTCCGACGCCCCAGTAACGCACATTGAACGGCTCGGGGTCGCCATTGGCCGCGCGCCGTTCCGACAACGTTGAAGCGCCCGCGGGAGAATTGCAGTATTCGATCCATTGATTGAAATCTTCAGCGGTCATGCCGCGAAGGTTGGCCGCGAGATACGGCTCGGCGTCGATTAATTTGCTGAAGCGCAGAAACTCGTCCGTGCCGAACCAGTTGGGATCGTTCCTGGCGGGGCTCGCTTCCGGAACGTCCTTCAAGCGTCCTTCCGAGGCCCAGAAATTCCGGCGACGCGGGCGCGAGGCGCGGGGTCCAATGCCATCCCGCCAGTCGTAGCTGTCGGCAAAGCAGCCGCCCGGCCAGCGAATCACGGACGGTCCGATGGCGCGCATCGCGTCTACCAAAGCTTTTCGGACGCCGCCGATGTTGGGGATCTTGGAATCTTCACCAACCCACACGCCATCGTAGATGACACCACCGAGATGCTCGATGAAGTGACCGTGGATGAGCGGACTGATGGGGCCGATGGGTTCGTTCAGGAAAACTTGAATATCGGCATCCGCGGCGCGGGCTGAGCGTGCTGCGAGCAAGCCCGCCGGGAGGATAGACAGAAAGCTGCGCCGATTCATGGGTGTGGTGTTTCCTAGTATAATGCTGCCGATGCTCAAACAAGCCGCGTTGCTGCTAACTTTGATAACGATGACGACCGCAGCGGATCTACCGACCAAGAAGACATTGAACCTGGCTGCTATCAAGACCCTGGTTTCCACCGCCGAAGCCGAAGCGCAGAAGAGGAACGTGCAGGTGACAATCTGCATTGTCGACGAAAGCGGAAACCTGCTCTTCCTGCAGAAGGGCGATGGCGCGGGTCTGAACACGATCCAGTTCGCTCAGAAGAAGGCGAGGCATTCGGCGTTTTATAAGAAGCCGTCGAAGGCCGCGGCCGATCAGCTTAAGAGCGGCGATTTATCGGTGCTGGCGTTCCCGGATGCGTTCCCGAATCAAGGCGGTTTGCCGATTCAAGTCGATGGGCAGACGATCGGCGGAATAGGGGTGAGCGGCGCGCCGTCTGAGGTTGATGAGGCGATCGGGCAGGCGGCGCTGGACGCTTTGTTCAAGAAATAGCCAAGTCTCAGTCCCTTGTAGCAACCCATACGGTCACTGTTTGTGAAGCCGCTCCAGACGATCGCCGCTACGAAGTTTCCGGATGTACTCTACCGCCTCGCCGGTTTCAGCGCAGTCTCCGCGGATACCGATGAATTGCAGCATCGCTTTCATCCGCTCTTCCCTCTAACTCAGCCTCACCTTAACCATCGTATATGAATGCGGGGCGAGCTTGACGCGGAGTTTGCGGCCGTCGGCGCTGGCGGTTCGCTCCACCGCTTTCACAGACGTGGCGTCAAAGTTATTCTCAGACTTGATATCCGGTCCGTTCACCTCGGACACCTGCACGGGTCCGGAGAACTGCTTGTCTTCGATGACGAAGTCAGTCTCAAGCGGCTGGTCGCGGTGACGATTTACGGCATTTAGAACTAACATGCCATCGTTGTAACTTGCGGACGCATCCAGATATGCGACCTCATCAAATCGCTTTGATTTATACTTCGGACTATCGACTGACAATCCTAGCGCCTTGCCGCGCGTATTGTTGGCGAAGAGTTGAAGCGGGTAATAGATGGTCTGCAGGAACAGTCCTTTGTCATTCGTGAAGATAGGTGCGATCACATTCACCAATTGCGCCATGTTTGCGATTTTCACTATGTTCGCGTGGTTAACGAAGGTATTCAGGAAAGTCGCCACCACCAGGGCGTCCTCCAGGTTATAGCGTTCTTCAAGAATCCGGCGGCCGCGCTCTTTGTCGCCGCCGCGGGCGCGGTACCAGACATTCCACTCATCCCACGCAATGTAAATGTGGCGCCTGTCCGGCATGTCCGAAAGGGCGGCCCGTATGATTCCCTCCGCGGTTTCGATACGGCTGCCTAACTCCATCGAACTGCCTAGAAACTCGTAGTAATCGTTGTTAGGATTTCCCACGTACATGTGCAGCGACAAATAATCGGCGTGATGCTTGAGATACTCGAGCACCGTGCGATTCCAGCCGGTCCAATCGGCATTGGGGTTGAAGTTAGAAGACCCGGCCGCGATCAGCTTGATGTTCTTATCGGTCCACTTCATTAGCTTGGCCGCTTCGAGCGCGAACTTGCCATAATCCTCAGCGCTGCGATGACCCATTTGCCAGGGACCATCCATTTCGTTTCCGAGACCCCAGTAAGTCACTTTCCAGGGCTCTTGCCGGCCGTTCTGCTTTCGTAAACGGGTTGTAGCGGTGTCTTCGGCGCAGTTACAATACTCCACCCATTGTTGCGCTTCGTCCCATGTGCCGGTGCCGAGGTTAGCGCATATATAAGGTTCAGTGCCAATAGTCTCGACATAATTCAGAAACTCATGGGTGCCGAAACGATTGCTTTCGACGGTACCCCAAGCCATCTCGAGCCGGGGAGGACGTTGATCTCTGGGACCGATGCCATCGTGCCAATGATAATTCGAAGAGAAATTACCGCCTGGCCAGCGGAGTAGCGGCACGTTGAGTTTGCGCACGGCGTCGAGCACGTCGCGGCGGAAGCCGTTGGAATCCGATAACGGAGAGCCTTCCTGGAAGATGCCGCCTTCGATGCAACGGCCGAGGTGTTCGATGAAGTTTCCGTATAGCTTGGGGTCGATGTCGCCGATGACACGTTCCGTGTTCACTTTGACGGTGGCGTTGAGGGAGGGCTGTTGCGCGCGGGCGGCCCATGGCAGGGCGAACAGCGTCTTTGAGAAACTGCGACGGGACAGGTTCATTGTGGGATCTCTGTGAGCGATTACATCATACTACTGAAAAACCGCTCCCTTCCGGTCACGGCTCGGTTACGGGAGTCACGGCGGTTACGGGAGTCACGGCGGTTACGGGAGTCACGGCGGTTACGGGAGTCACGGCG
>JBEKUT010000286.1:0-18153 GCA_049514735.1 Bryobacteraceae bacterium | reverse complement strand
GTGGCCATTGTGGGCGAGATGCTCATGCTGCCTTTCGCACCGGTGCCCAGCACGCGGAAACCCTGCCCATCGGCAGCCGCTTCGCCGGTCCACAGATACATCATCTGCCGGGTCGCGCGCGTTTCGCGTTTGAGCTTCACTTCATAAGGGGTCGGCAGGCTGGCGATCAGCGGATCTGTCGATGGCTCGGCGAGCGCGTACGGAACCTTCGCGGGAAGTATTTCCACTTCCTGTATCGGCACGGGGCGCGAGTCGAATTTATAAGACCGCAGCATCGATTCTTTGCGGCCTTCACGCGCAATCATGAGAACCCAAGGATGCGACTTGTCCGGCACGTCGCCGGTGAAGTGCTCGCCATGATATTTTTTCTTCTCTTCCACTGTCTCGCCGCTCAACGGATTGAACCAGACGATGTCGTAGCTGTGCTTCTCCACTTCCACTTCGACCGGCGCGTCGGCGGTGATGTAGTTCACGTACTCGGTCCCGTCGAGTGCGATGCAGCGTGAATTATCGACGTCAAAATATGGCTCCAACTCCCAGTGCCGCGTGTCCGCGATGAAATCGTACCAGGCCTTCGCCGAGCCATGCGCATCGCCGCGAATCACGGGATACTGGCCATTCATGGTGGTGTTCCATAGATGCTCCGGCGTTGTGATTCCGACGAATGGGACGGTGTAAAGCTGGTGCTCGATGGAGCCAAGCTGATCGTCCATGGAGTTGGTGATTACGAAATTCATCCAGCCATCGCCGAGCAGCGGCGAAGAAGTGATCTTCGCATTTGTAGAACGTGGATGATCGTAGGAATCGTATTTCTTGAGCGCCAGCCCGATCTCTTTGAGAAGCGCGCGCGAATCGAGATAATCCTCGAATTCCATCAAGCCTTCCCAGGTGATATTCAGCGGCCCATAGCGTCCGACGAGATATCTCACGAAGCGCTCCCGCGTCTGCCACGATGGAAAAAGCAGTCTCAGATAAGCGGGATTCGGACCCAATACTAGATCCGAAGTGACGCCCTTTTTCTGAAGCTCGATCATGCGGCGGTCGAGTTCATCCAGATACTGCGGATTGGGCTTGTCTCCCAGCATGACGCGCGAGCGGTCGCCTGGATCGCCTAAAATCGAGACGCGGACGTGAGTATATTTTTCGGCTGCGACAGTTGCCAGCAAGCCCGAAAATTCATCGGCGCTCATGAACCCGAGGCGGTCCGCGACATACCCCATCCACAGATGCGGCTTCTTGTTATCGGTCCACCAGTGATGCACGTTCGCGGGATGAACGTAACCGGGCGAATCGGATTCGGCGGCGTTGAAGGAGCCCTCCTTGCCGTCGATGCTCGCAACATTGCTCGTGATTTTATAGATCCACTGCCCGCTCTCGGTGGGGACGAATCGCAGGATCAATTTGTGTCCGCCGTCCCAAAACGCGGGCATCAGAAACGTGCGGAAATGCGGAGACCGGATCTCGGCTTGGAACTCGACATCATTGTACGGGTCGGGATGCGCGGCCGCTTCCGGCCCTGTCAATTCGAACACGAATTCGCACGGCGAGTAGGCGGGGGTGTTATCGCAAGGGGTCTGCGCGAACGCGGGAATCGGGAGGACGACCAAGAGCGACAACCGAGCCAACACAATCTCAGGTTAGCTCACGATGCGAAAAGCCTCGCGGTTCGCGATAGAATCGATAATTCAAATGCCGCTTACTACGACGGACTGGATTGTTATCGTCGGCTACCTGCTGATCAACCTCATGATCAGCATTTACTACCGGCGCCGCGCCAGCGGGAACACGGAAGAATTTTTCATTTCTGGACGCGACGTGTCCTGGTGGCTCGCGGGCACGTCCATGGTCGCCACGACCTTTGCGGCCGACACGCCACTGCTGGTCTGCGGGGTCGTCGCGGCCAACGGAATCTCGGGTAACTGGATTTGGTGGGGCTCCTGTTTCGGCGGCATGCTCACCGTCTTTTTCTTCGCACGGTATTGGCGTCGCGCCGAGATTCTCACCGACGTCGAGTTTGTCGAACTGCGCTATGGCGGCAAACCGGCCGCGTTCCTGCGCGGATTCAAGTCCATCTATCTCGGCCTTCTGATGAACTGCTTCATCCTCGGTTGGGTCACGCTGGCGATGGTCAACATCATCGAAGTTCTGCTCGGCCCCGCGATCGCGCAGGGCAAAGTGGTGGCGTTGCTCGGAATGCACTACTCACTTCCCGCGCCCAACGTCACGGCCTTGCTCATCTGCGTGTTCATCATCATTCCATTCACAGGCCTCTATACGTTCATCGGCGGCCTATGGGGCGTGCTGGTGACGGACCTTTTTCAATTCGTTCTCAAGATGACGATGATCGTCGTGCTGGCCGTTGTTGCGGTGTCGAAAATCGGCGGCATGGACGCGCTCAAGGGTCACTTAAAAACGGTAGAAGAGGCCACGCGCCAGAGTGGAACGCAAATATCGAATCCGCTCACGTTCCTCCCGGATTTTCAACTCGGGCTCACTTCGGACGCATTGTGGACGCTGCCCGTTTTGACGTTCATCGTTTATCTCGGTATGCAGTGGTGGCTCGCGTGGTATCCGGGCGCGGAGCCAGGCGGCGGCGGCTATGTCGCGCAGCGCATGTTTAGCGCGAAGGACGAAAAGAACTCCCTCGCCGCGACGCTGTGGTTCAACTTGGCGCACTACGCGCTGCGGCCCTGGCCGTGGATCGTCACCGCGCTGGTTGCCATCGTCGTCTATTCGCCGCACGGCGGCATGCATCCCAGCATGGATTTTGCGAACAATCCGCAGCAGGGCTACGTAATGGTGCTGCGCGATTTTCTCCCGCCGGCATTTCGCGGACTGATGGTCGCTGCGTTTCTGGCCGCCTTTATGTCGACCGTCGGCACGCAACTGAACTGGGGCAGCTCCTACCTCGTCAACGATCTCTATCGCCGCTTCATCAAGCGCGATGCCGACGAGCATCACTACGTCTTCATCAGCAAACTGGTGACGGTTCTCCTGGTGCTAGCCAGCGGTTACACCGCGACCCGGCTGACCTCCATCAGCCAAGGCTGGCAAATCGTATTGAACCTTGGATTCGGCACCGGCGCGGTGTACATCCTACGCTGGTATTGGTGGCGCATCAGTGCATGGAGCGAGATCTCGGCGATGGCCGTATCCGCGGCGACCACCGTAATTCTCAGTCAAATGACGTTTGCGGGCAACAGCGCCGTAGTTTACGCCAAGACCGCGTTGATCACCGGGCTCATCACAACCATCGCGTGGATCGTCGCGACGTTCGTCACCGCTCCTGAATCGCGCGATACGCTGCTGAAGTTTTATCGCCGCGTGCATCCGACCGTTTATGGATGGAAGCCGATCGCCGCGCTCGCGCCGGACATGCCGCAGGTCCGCGACGTCTCAAACAATGCCTTCGATTGGCTGATGGGCTGCATTCTCGTTTACGGGTCCTTATTCGGAATCGGGAAAATCATTTTCGGCGAGGTCATGTTAGGAGTCGCGATGATCGTAGTGGCTGCCATCGCGGGCTACATGATTTTCTGGGACCTCTCGCGCCGCGGCTGGTCGACTTTCTCGGGCAAGACGGAAATTCCTGCCATTCCTCAACGTGCCAACAGTTAAGACTCAGCAGCGCGGCGCAATTCTCATCGTCACCATCGACCGGCCACAGGTGCGCAACGCAGTGGATCGATCGACAGCGACCGCGCTCGCGAACGCGTTTCGCGCGTTCGATGCAGACGAGTCGTCTTCCATCGCCATCCTGACCGGCGCGGCCGGAACATTCTGCGCCGGCTACGATCTGAAATCCGTCGCTGACGGCCGCACCGTTCCGTTGTCCGAAGAAGGTGACGGTCCCATGGGTCCCACTCGCATGTTACTCAGTAAGCCCGTGATCGCAGCGGTTGAAGGCTACGCCGTGGCGGGTGGTCTTGAGCTGGCGCTGTGGTGCGACCTGCGCGTTGCGGCCGAGAATGCCGTCTTCGGTGTATTCTGTAGACGCTTCGGCGTTCCACTCGTTGACCTCGGGACGGTGCGGCTCCCGAGGCTCATCGGTCAAAGCCGCGCGCTCGATCTGATCCTGACCGGCCGCGGCGTATCGGGATCGGAAGCGCTCACGATGGGCCTGGCGAATCGCCTGACTGCGCCCGGACAGGCGCTCGACGGAGCCATCGAGCTTGGAGAAATGTTATGCCAGTTTCCGCAAGCGTGCATGCGGTCCGACCGGCTGTCATCTTACGAGCAGTGGTCGCTCACAAACGATGAAGCGATGCGGAACGAACTGCGCCGTGGAAAATCGATTCTCGAAAGCGGCGAAACCGTGGCCGGCGCGCGCAGATTTGCGGCGGGAGAAGGCAGGCACGGCGAGTTCGAATGACCGCGCAATGTGATAACGTATCGCTCAGGATTTAGGTGAATCGAAGAACCTTTACTCAATCGCTCGCGGGTGCATCCATCGTCACCGGCATAACTGCGCCACTCGCCCGTGCCGCTGTTCCGAAGATGAAGATCACGCGGGTGCGCGTGTATCAGCCTCCCAATCCCAACCCTCTCTTCAATCAAAGTGACCACGTCGTGATCGTCGAGACTGACGGCGGAATCACCGGCATCGGCGAAGGCGGGACGAAGGACACTCTGGAACAATGCGCCGGCCGGTTGATCGGCCAGGACCCGCACTACATCGAACGTTTGTGGCAGGACATGTCGCGCGCCTTTTTCTATCCGCCTGGCCGCGAGAAGATGGATGCACTCGGCGCGCTCGATCTCGCGCTGTGGGACATCAAAGGCAAGACGCTCGGCCTACCGGTTCACGCGGTGCTCGGCGGGATGGTGCGCAATCATTGCGAATGCTACAACACCGCCGGAATTATTCCGGGGATTCGCCAGGGCATGGGCGTGAAGGAGCGCGCGCAGGCGACCATTGAAGCTGGCTACCGCGCCTTTCGCATGGGCGCGGCCGACCTGCCCGCGAACACGACCTACAACACGCATGAAGCGCTCAACCGCCTTTATGACGAGTGCGTGCAAGCGCGCGAAGGCGTCGGCAAGAATGGCGATTGGGCGGTCGATTTCCATCAGCGTTTCGATCTCTCGGAAGCGGTACGCGGCTGCGATCTCATCAAAGATCTGGCTCCGTATTTCGTGGAAGATCCGGTGCGCGCCGAAGCGTTTTCGGAGGATCTGCCGAAGCTCCGGCAGATGGTCCACGTACCGATCGCTGCGGGTGAGGAGTGGGGCGCGCGGTGGGATTTCAACAAGCTGGTGGAGAATCACGATATCGATTACGTGCGCGCGACTCTTCCCAACGTCGGCGGCATCACCGAGATGATGAAGATCGCGGCGATCTGCGAGACGCACTTCGTCGGCATCATCCCGCACTTCACCGGTCCCATAGCGACCGCGGCGCTCGTCAATTCGCTGGGAACATTTTCAGGTCCGGTGCTCATGGAATATAACTTCCAGGGCCGCACGCTGCCGCATCTGCCCGTCTGTCTCGATTTCAAGAATGGAAAACTGTATCCGAACGACCGGCCCGGATTAGGAGTGGAACTCGACATGAAACCGTTGACGCAGGTTGCCGAGATCACCCAACCCGTGACCAATCGTGCGCAGACCTATTTCCGCCCCGACGGGTCCATAACAAATTGGTAGCCGTGGCGTGTCCCTTTTGCGCGATCGTCGAGAAGGTTGAGTCGGCCCGCGTCGTATTCGAAGACGAAATATCGCTGGCCTTCTTAGACGCGCGCCCTCTTTTCCCCGGACACTGCCTGCTTATTCCACGGCCGCATTATGAAACACTGTCAGACCTGCCCACGGATTTTATCGGACCGTTTTTCATCAATGCGCAACTGCTCACGCGCGCCGTAGAGACAGCGATGAAGTCCGAGGGATCGTTTGTCGCCATCAACAATCGCGTGAGCCAGAGCGTCATGCACCTGCACGTACATATCGTTCCGCGGCGCAAGCGGGATGGGCTCAAAGGATTCTTCTGGCCCCGCACCCCATATAAATCCGAAAGCGAAATGGATGATGTGCAGCGCGCCATTCGCGCCGCGGTACGCCACTTGCATTAAATCGGCGCGGAGCGAGAAAATGCCTCTAGTTCGTTCCCGAACGCAGGGGTTTATGTGTGCCGCCCGGCACACCTGTGAAATTGGAGGTCCACATGTCCCGCCTATTGCATGTCCTCGTGTTTTGCTCTTTTTTATTTCCGTTGTTGGCGCAAGACGGAAATCAACTTCCCGTACAGCGTGTTGTTCTCTACAAAAACGGCGTCGGATATTTCGAACACGCCGGCCGCGTTCAAGGCAACCAGGACGTCACCATATCGTTTACCTCGGGCCAGCTCAACGACGTT
Source organism: Bryobacteraceae bacterium (assembly GCA_049514735.1). Lineage (GTDB taxonomy): Bacteria > Acidobacteriota > Terriglobia > Bryobacterales > Bryobacteraceae > JAICMB01. The sequence goes on along the minus strand of JBEKUT010000286.1, from coordinate 11,801 downwards.
TTGAAATCTTTAACCGTGCTCGATCTCAACGGCGGGCGCATCAGCGGAGTCGGCTACGGATCGTCGGCGCCAATCGACCGGCAGATCGGCGATTTGCGTCTGCCGATTAACGACAAAAGCACCCTGCCTGAAATCCTGGGCGCGCTGCGCGGCGCGAAAGTCGAAGTGCACAGCGGCGCGACGGTTGTGACGGGCAGGATGCTGAGCGTTGAACGAAAATTCCGTACGGCGAATGGGACCACCGTACAGGTAGACGAACTGTCGTTGATGACGGAGAGCGGAGATTTGCGTTCGGTCGAATTGACGCCAGCCGTTACCGTGAGGCTTGCGGAGAAGGGTCTGGCTGGAAAGATGGATCGTCTGCTCGATCTCACCGCGTTGTCGCGAGAGCCCGACGTGCGACGCATGGTGATCTCGACCGAAGGCTCCGGCGAGCGTTCGCTGTTCGTGAGCTACATCAGTGAGGTGCCGGTCTGGAAGACGACATATCGCATCGTGCTGGGCTCGAAATCCGGACCGCTGTTGCAGGGCTGGGCGATTGTCGACAACACGGTGGGTGAGGATTGGAATAACGTGCAGTTGTCGCTGGTAGCAGGCGCGCCGCAATCGTTCATTCAGAATTTGTCGCAGCCGTATTATTCGCGCAGGCCCGTGGTGCCGCTGCCGGAGAGTGCGAACATTGCGCCGCAGACGTTTGAATCGACGCTCACTCCGGGCGGTGGACGGCTAGCTGGGATTGTCATCGACCCGACCGGCGCAGTGATTCCAAATGTCACGGTGAAAGCTTTCGATGCAAACAACAATCTTGTTGGGCAAACGAATACGGATGCGGCCGGCAATTACGATTTGCAGTCGCTGCCGGAAGGAGCGATTCGTCTTCAGGCAGAATCGCCGGGATTTCAGACCTCTGCCATCAACGGCGTCGTCGCGTCGCGGACGGGCGCAAATCGGCAGGATATTTCCTTAGGGGTCGGCGGCACCGCTGAGACAGTGAGCGTGAATGCGGCCTCGCCAACGGTCCAAACCGAGTCGAGCAGTGTTTCGCGATCCGCGAGAAACTTGGGGAGCGGGGCGGCGCTCGGCGGGGCCGCAAGACAATTCGAGCCGCCACGGATCGGCTCCGCTTCCGGCGCCGGCTATGGCGCGGGCCACGGCGGCAACTTCGGCGGCGGCGTCTACAACCTCGCCACAGCCCAAGCCCTCGGCGACCTCTTCGAATACAAGCTCAAACAACCCATCACGATTCAGAAGAACCGCTCCGCCCTGGTTCCCATCGTGCAATCGGCCATCGGCGCTGAGAAGGTCTCCGTCTGGAACGAAGGGGCCGGATTGCCGCGCCCGCAAAGCGCTCTATGGCTCACCAACTCGAGCGGCTTGACCCTCGACGGCGGCAGCTTCAGCGTCCTCGAAGACGAAACCTTCGCGGGCGAAGGCGTGATGGATCCCATCCGTCCCGCCGAAAAACGGCTCGTCTCCTACGCCGTCGACCTAGCGGTCAACGCTAGTTCCAAGCTCGCGAATGAGCAGCAGCGCGTCACTCAAGTAAAGGTAAGCCGCGGCGTCATGACGCACATCAGCGAAATGCGCGAGAAGAAGACTTACACATTCCGCAATGAGGACACCACGCCTCGAACCATCGTCGTGGAGCATCCCGTCCGCCAGGGCTATGAACTGCGCGGCGATGCGCGTCCCGATGAAACCACGGCGGCCTGGATGCGATTCCGTCTGCACCTCAACCCGAAGGAAACCAACACGCTGGTGGTGGAAGAAGCCCGTCCCATTTACGCTTCGTACCAGTTGACCAACCTCACCAACGATCAGCTTGCCCTGTTTGTCCAGCAGAAATCCCTCGACAAAACCGTCGAAGATGCGCTGCGCCGAATCCTCGCGCAGAAAGACGCTGTCGACGCGCTGGATGCGCAGAAGAATATTCGGGATCACGAAGCAGAGGAAATCTACGACGACCAGCAGCGGCTGCGCGAGAACATGAAGGCGCTCAAAGGCACCGCCGAAGAGAAGGCGCTCACGCAACGCTACACGCAGCAACTCAACGATCAGGAAAACCGCCTGGACATTTTGAAGAAAGAGAGCGCGAAAATCGAAGCGCAGCAACAGGACGCGCAGGCCGTTCTCGACCGCATGATCCAGGAACTTACATTAAACGTGCAACTCTGAAATACCGGAAAGACCCTATAGGCATCGCACTGGGCTTGGTCCATCATAGAACCAGTAAGTCCCACCCTCCCGGAGGAGGTCTAATGAAGATCAGATTATTCACGATTGCCATCACTGCAGCGGCGTTCATGACTGTAACCGCATGCCACAAGAAAGTCCCGGCCCCTACGGCCGCAGTTCCACAGCAACACACCGTGGCGGCCGCGACGCCCGAAAGAACCACGCCAGCCCCAATGAGAACTACTGAGGTTGCGCGCTCAACGCCCGCCGCATCCAGAATGCCCGACGCGGCAACAAAAGCAAGGATTCAGGATCTGCTACTGTCGAGGGCTTCTGCGATGAGCGCGGCTCGGATGAATACAACATCGCTCTCGGCGACGCCCGCGCCAAGCAGGCGAAGGATTATCTCGTCGGCCTGGGCGTGCCCGCGGCGCAGTTGAAAACCGTGAGCTTCGGTAAAGAAAAGCCAGTCTGCACGGATCACGACGAATCCTGCTGGCAGAAAAATCGCCGCGCGCACATTACTCAGGAACAGAGCTAAGCAGGGCGTCAGAGGTATTTGTGTATCGCCTGCGCCACCATTGCGCTGCGTTCCGAGCCGTGACCGGAAGGGAGTGCCCATGGGCCTGCGGCCCACCCAAGGTGATGAAGAACAACGACCGTAACCCGAGCCGCGCCCGGCAGGAAGCGGAAATAGCCCCTGATTTTCTCGACATGTTCTTCAACGGAGTGCCCATGGCCCTGCGGGCCACCAATTTTGATGAAGAATTTCGACCCGTAACCGAGCCGTGACCGGCAGGGAGCGGTCGCCCCAATCATACGTGATCTTCAGGGGAGCGGTGCTCTGCGCGCATTCCTGAACGGCGCGCGTGAGCAAGCGGACATCCGCCAAGAGTTATGGCGTTATGTATCGAAAGGCTGGATCGGTTCCGGAATAAATCCGCGGGCTGTATCCAGCCTGTTGCTTTCTTATTTCACCAGATGATACTCACTCTGCCGCTTCAGCACCCACGACATCTTTCCATTCTCATCCAGGACCGCATCCTCCTCGAGCGCCACTTCTAACTCCTGGCCGTCCCATTCGGGCACTGGCGTCTTGGCCCCCAGTTCGATCGAGAACCAAGTGCCGGGCAGCAGGCGCACATCGCCGCGGCCGGGCACGCCCGTCTGCAGATCCCAGAGACCGATTAGAGGACCTGCGCCGTGGCCGTGATCGCCGATCGGATGCGTGTACACGGTACCGTCGATCTTCGCCTCACGCATCGCGTGCAAAACATCGGCCAGGACTTCGTTGCCGGTCCGGCCCGGGTGCATCCGCTCCAGCGTCAGATCCTGCAGACGATTTGTATTCTTCAGGGCTTCCCGGATGCCTGCCGGCGCATCGGTCTCACCTGGCCGCAGCACGTAGCCCATATGCTGCGTGTCGGTGTTCAGGCGCAATGCAGTAATGCCGAAGTCCGTATGCAGCACGTCTCCACGCTCGATGACCACGCCTTCCTTCTGTTGGATTGGAGAGCCTGCCGTGAGACCTTTGCGCTGAACCGTCACCGATGGTTGAAACCATGTTCCCAGACCTGCGTTGTTCACTTCCTGGCGCAACCACCAGACCACATCGGCATCTGTCGTTTTGCCCGGCGTAATCACTTCGTTCGAGAAGGCGCGTGAGATGAGCGAATGAACGATTTCCATCATCTGGCGATAAGTCGGGAGCATTTCGGGGATGCGGAGTTCCTGATATTCCAGTGCGAGGTCCTCGGCCGGAACAATGCGGGACTTGTACTCCGGCCCTAAAGCAGCCACGATCTTGTCGTGCATACCTACCGTCAGGCCGTCTGAGAACGCGTGCGTCGGCGAAATGTCGAGCGCGATATTAGAGGGGTTTCGCCGATCCACCAGCTTCCGCAGCAGCCGCCATTGATTGTCCCCATAGATTTCACGGTTGGCGACGTCGGGATCGCGGTAAACCTCGTAAAGTCCGCCGTTGGAGTCGCCGCCGAGGGCGAGCCGTTCGATCGCTTGACCGGGTCCGCGGTCGAAGAAGACGTAGATGGTGGTACGCCGTGCGGCAAAAACGGTCGGCGACACCAGCGAGAAGAAGGCGGGGTCCTCCGCGTATTCGCGGCAGGCGACGATCCACATCTGCACGCCGTGCTTGCGCATCACAGCCGGGAGATTACGTTCCAGCCGGACGCGAAGCCATTCCTGCTGCATCTCCGCTTGCTGCCGTAAGGGAGGAAGACTGGGAGCCTGCGCGGCGAGAGAGATCGTAAATAGCAAGGAAAGGTACGCGGTTCGCATAGGTATGCAAAGAGTTTCTCACACCGTGGACCGCGCGAAGGCGGCGGCAGTTCGCCGGTGCGCGATCGCCATGGGACGAAGCTCCGCACAATCTTAAGCGCGGCCCTTGCACAGGAAAAGCATGCCCTTCCAAAAACTCAAGCCGATAGGGTCCGGCCGCAAGCTCACGCGCGCGTGCTCTCTTCTCTCGCTACACAAACGTATCGCGGCCAGCATGCGGCGATATACTCTAGATGCAGCGGTGACCCTCGCCAGACTCGCGCTCGTGCCTTACGGAGAGCAGATGGAACGTTCCGAAGAACTCGAACATTCAGACGAAGAGTCCGGTGCAGCCGCGGAAGTAACCGAGCCGGATACTAATCCGCGCGGAAATCCCTTCCCCATCGTCGGCATCGGCGCCTCGGCCGGAGGCCTGGAAGCTTTCAGCCAACTCATTTCCGCCGTACCCGGCAATACCGGCATGGCATTTGTGCTGGTCCAGCATCTCGACCCGCAGCACGTCAGCCTGCTAACGGAGTTACTGTCGCCCGCAACCCCGATGCCCGTCGTCACGGTGCAAGATGGAATCGCCATACAGCCGGAGCATGTTTATGTGATCCCGCCGAACACCAGCATGGAGCTTCAGGATGGACACTTGCGGCTCGTGACGCGTCAACCCGGTCTGCATCTTCCCATCGACATCTTTTTTCGCTCGCTCGCGAAAGTTCAAGGGAGCCGCGCTATCGGCGTGGTCCTCTCAGGCAACGCGTCGGACGGCAGTCTCGGCGTGCGCGCCATCAAAGCCGAGTGCGGGGTCACGTTCGCGCAGGACGAAAACACCGCGCGGTTCGGAGGCATGCCGCGCAATGCCGCCGCCACCGGCGCTGTCGATTACGTTCTGCCGCCGGAGGAGATCGGAAAAGAGCTGGGCGTCCTGGCTAGCCATCCTTATCTGCTGCCCCGCCAGCCCGGCGATGCGCAGTCCGAAACCTTACCGGAAGGCGATGGCGGCCTGAAGCGTATTTTCACCTTGCTGAATGCCGCCACCAAGGTCGACTTCTCCCGTTATAAACCCAACACGGTCCGCCGTCGCATTGGCCGCCGCATGATGGTGCTGCGCATCGATCGCATGGCGGATTACACCCGCTATGCGGCGGACCATCCTGAAGAGGTGCGCGAGCTTTATTCGGACCTGCTCATTGGTGTAACCAGTTTTTTCCGCGATCCTGCCAGCTTCGAGGCACTCGCGCAACTGCTCTCCGGCAAGCTCCACGAGCGCTCCGGCAATGAGCATCCGGTAAGGGTATGGGTACCCGGATGCGCCAGCGGAGAAGAGGTTTACTCCCTCGCCATCTGTCTCTTCGAGTTGTTGCAGGAGAAACAAGCCCCTCTTCCGCTCCAACTGTTCGGAACCGATATTAGCGATGTGGCGCTGGAGCGGGCGCGCAGCGGCGTTTATCCCGCTCTCATCGCGGATGACGTCTCGCCGGACCGCCTGGCTCGTTTCTTCACCAAACTGAATGGCGATTATCAAATCAATAAGGCCATCCGGGAAAGCTGTATTTTCGCCCGCCACGATGTCACTCGCGACCCTCCGTTTTCCAACCTCGATTTGGTGAGTTGCCGGAATGTGCTGATCTACCTGGAGCAGTCCGCGCAACGCCGCGTTCTTCCGGTCTTCCATTATGCCCTGAAACCGGCTGGCCTGCTTATGCTCGGCTCCGCGGAAACGACGGCCTCCGCCCCCGACCTGTTTGCTCCCGCCGATCGGCAGCAGCGCATTTATTCGCGAAGGTCGACCTCTAGCCGCGTCCCCTTCGAACTCCCCACGGACGCACCCCCCGGCGAGACGTCTTCTTTCGTCGCCGCCCGCGTATCCCAATTTGCCGCCGTCGATCTGCAGAAAAGGCTCGACCGTCTGATTCAGAGCAAGTATTCTCCGGATGCGCTGGTCGTCAACGAGGAATTACAGATCGTGCAGTTTCGCGGCCACACCAGTCCCTACATCGAACCGGCATCCGGCGAGGCGAGTTTGAACCTGTTACGCATGGCGAAGGAAACCATCGTGGTGCCATTACGCCGTGCTCTCCAAACCGCCGCGCACAACAACGTCACGGTTCGCGAGAACGGAATTGCGATGGAGATCGCTGGACGCCATGAAGAAATCGTCCTTGAAGTAACGCCGATTACCGGTGAAAATCCCGGGGAACGATTCTACTTCATCGTTTTCATAAGGGAAAAAATACCGGACCCAATTTCTCCCATTCCGGCGGCCGCGCTGCAGCCGCAAGATGAGGACGATCGCCTCCTGAAATTGCAGCGTGAACTCAACGAAACCCGCGACTATCTTCGTAATCTGACGGAAGAATATGAAGCGCATGCCGAAGAGTTGCGGGCCTCGAACGAAGAAGCGCGCAGCATAAACGAAGAATTGCAATCCACCAACGAGGAGCTTGGGACTACCAAGGAGGAATTGCAGTCCACCAACGAAGAGCTGACCACCGTCAACCAGGAACTGCAAAACCGGAATATCGAGTTGGGCGCAACCAATAGCGACCTCCGGAACCTCCTGGGCGCTGTGACGCTCGCGATAATCATGGTGGATTCCAATCTCCGCGTGCGCCGCTTTAATGCCGCGGCCGCTAAGCTTTTCGATCTCGGACCTCTGGATATCGGCCGGCCCGTAGCCCATCTCCGCGGCCGCATGGAGACCCCGCGCCTGGAACGGCAAGTGAAAAACGTCATGGAATCCCTCCATGTCTTCAGCGAAGAACTCCAGGACGTCGAGGGCCGCTGGCACGCCCTGGCGATCCGTCCGTATAGGACCGTCGACGACCGCATTGCCGGCGCGCTGATCACGTTCCAGGATATCGATCCGCTGAAACGCGGTTTGCAGGCAGCCCAGGAAGCGCGCGATTACGCCGAAGGCATGATCGAAACCGTCCGCGAGCCCCTCGTCGTTTTGGATTCCGATTTGCGCGTCCAACGCGCCACCACTGCCTTCTACGAGACCTTCCTTGTTTCGCGCGAAGAGACCGAAGGACGGTTCCTCTACGACCTCGGAAACGGGCAGTGGAATCGGCCGCGCCTTCGCGAATTACTTGGCGCCGCTCTGTTTCGATTGCAACCATTCCACGACTTTGAAGTGCACCATGAGTTCCCTCACATCGGACCCCGCACCATGCGCCTCAACGGCCAGCGCATCCCGCGGCCGGATGCCTACCCGCGCATGCTGCTGCTTTCCATGGAAGACGTTACGGAACGGCGTGAGATTGCGGAGATCCGCTTCCAACGCCTCTTCGAAACCGCCAAAGACGGCATCGTTGTGGTGGATGCCGAAACCGAGGCCGTGCTGGACGTGAATCCGTATTTTCTTGAGCGCATTGAATATGCGCGCGAGGACATTGTGGGTAAGCCTATCGCGGAGGCCGCTCGCGAGTTGGGTTGCGCCGATGCCGCCGATATCGTCAAGGCTACCGGTGAAGCGGAGATCGTCCGGCGCGACGATCTTCAACTCACCACGCGCACCGGCGGCCAAATTAGCGTCGATATTGTCGCGAACCGTTACCGCGTTGGCAGCCAGCCGGTCGTCCAGCTCAATATCCGCGACATGACCGCGCGCAAGGAGGCTAGCAAAGCTCTGCGGGAAAGTGAAGAACGGTTCCGCTTATTTGTGGAGAGCGTTCGCGACTATGCGCTCTTCCAGTTGAATCCGCGCGGTATGATTCTGACTTGGAATACCGGCGCGGAGCGCCTTTTGGGATGGTCCGAAAGTGAAGTGATCGGCCGTAGCTCTTCCATGCTGTTCACCCCCGAAGACGTCGCCAGGGGTGAGCCGGAACGGGAAGTAGAGACCGCCCGTGCCGCCGGGCACGCCGAAGACGAGCGCTGGCACGTGCGCAAAGATAGCAGCCGCTTTTTCGCCAGCGGAGTGCTTACGCCGCTATGCGATGAAAATGGAACACTCCTTGGTTTCGCTAAAATCATGCGGGACATCACCGCCTGGAAAGCGCAGGAAGAGCAACTGCGGCGCTCCGTCGAAGAAAAGAGCATGCTGGCGCGCGAAATTCATCATCGCGTGAAAAACAACTTACAGGTCATTGTAAGTCTCCTCAGCTTGCAATCCGGCCACACTAACGATCCCCGCGTGCTCGCGGCCTTTGAGGAGACAGAAGGCCGCGTCCGGGCCATCGCTCATATTCACGAACGTTTGTATGCGTCCGACGATCTCACGGTGGTCGAATTCGCTTCTTATTTAACCAACCTCACACATGAATTATTGAGACTTCACGCCACCGTTCCGGACCAGGTCTCTCTCGATCTCGGCGTGAAACCACTGGTCCTCCATATCGAGCAGGCGATTCCGCTGGGACTGATCGCGAACGAACTGATCGTCAACAGCCTCAAGCATGGTCTTAAAGCCGGCCCGGGACATCTGACAGTAAAGTTGGATTTTGCAGGCGGCAGCTCTCAGCCCCTCGCGAACGAAGAGACCGATAAACGTTGGGTACAAGTGCAGGTTGCCGACGATGGTCCAGGTTTGCCGCCGGACGTCGACATATCGAAGACGGAATCTATGGGGTATCGCCTCGTGAACTTACTCGTCCGCCAGTTGAATGGGAGCCTCGAGATAAGCGCTGGACCGAGTCCCCGTTTCGTCGTGAGTTTCCCGCTTAAGAGCGATTAGGTCCTAAAGGAGTCCCCGATGGCCGCGCGTGTATTGATTGTCGAAGACGAGCAGATTGTCGCAGCCGACCTCGAAGCGAAGCTGCGGCGAATGGGCTATGAAGTCGTGGGCATAACCGCTTCCGGCGAAGAGGCCATCCGTGTTGCGGACCAGGTGCGGCCTGAACTTGTTCTCATGGACATCCAGCTCCAGGGCCACATGAGCGGCATTGACGCCGCAAGGAAAATCCAGCGCAACACCGCCGCCCAGATTATTTTCATTACCGCCTACGCGGGGGTTTTCCTGCGCGATCCAACCCAGATGCAGCCTCCGGGTATGTGCGTCAGTAAGCCGTTCTCGCAATACGAATTGCAGGCGGCTCTGGACGCCGTCGTCGGGAAATCGGTTTAGAAACCTATAAGAGGAGTTACGAAGAGACGATTGGAGGGACTTACTCTGAACAAAGAAATGTGCCGGACGCGAGTTGCGCCGCGTCCGGCATTTGTAAGGAGAAGCTAGATCTTCGTAGACCTACTGCAGCTTAGCGACGCCGCCTTTGAGCGTCCCATTGTCGATGCCGATGAGGTACATTTCGGTACCACCGGCCACGAAATAAAAGTCGAAGTTATCGAGACCGCTGCTCGTGTTAGTGAACATGATAGTTCCGCCCGAGCAGTCCGGAAGCAGTTGATACCAGCCGTGGCCTTGTTCGTGCCGGAAAATTCCCAAGTTCTTGCTGGTGGTATCGAGGGTATCCAGCTCTTCAACCGTCCCGTAGTCAGTCGTTACGATGGGCTGGTGCACCTGGAATGTTCCCGCGCTACCGAGTACGAAAATCTCAGAAAAGCTCAATGGCTGAAACGAAATGTCCGTGATGTGGAAGGCCCACTTGCCGGCGTTGAGGGTGTTGAGTGGGCATTGCGCGCTGGCCATGGGGGCCATAAACACGCTTGCCAAAACCAAAATCGCTGAGAGTGTGATGTAACGCTTCATGTTCGCTCCTGTGTGAGGAATGACCCAAAGGTAAGGGCCGGGACTAAGTGTACAAAAGTCAGAGTACAAGGTCAAGTCCGTACTATTCGAAATCGGCGGATTAACACACAATTAGTCATTCGGCGCTCAAAAACGGCTCAAAATGTGAATAACGGTACCAGTAGTACTTACAGTACGCTCAGTCCCGCCAAGCTGTCTTTAGATCGAAGTAACGTCCCAGTTAGTGACTCATTTGTGCTAGGGACAAATACTTTATACAACGGCGAACCCACTTACTCGGTCGACAAACACAGTGAGCGCGGCGGAGCCTTCCATGGAACGTGCGAGTCCGCACAACCTCCCCCGGGGGCTTGCCGGATTTCCGCCACGCGAGATCCGGCCTGCCTATCCCCGCACGCTGTACGACAATGAATGAGTGGCTGCCCGGCATAGATCCCGTCAACGCGCCTTGCAGGTCCTCTATCAGTGGGACATGACGAAGCTCCCCGTCGAGCACGCCATTTCCTCGTTTTACGACACGCTCTATTCCGGAGAAGAGGAAACCGAGAGCCGTCCTGAACGGGACGCTTTCATGGAGGAGCTAGCCGTGGGCACCTCCCAAATGGCTCCCGAGATCGACCGCCGTATCACCGACAAAGCCGCTCACTGGAAACTGGATCGCATGCCCGCGGTCGACCGCAACATTCTGCGGCTCGCGGTCTACGAAATGAAGACCGGAACCACTCCCCCGGCAGTTATCATCGACGAAGCCATCGAGTTGGCGCGTCAGTTCTCTGGCGATGAGTCGGTTTCTTTCATCAACGGCGTTCTTGATGCAGTCCACAAGGAGCTGGGCGTTTAATCACCGTGAAGATACTAATGGTGGCCTCTGAAGCCACGCCATTCTGCAAAACGGGCGGTTTAGCCGACGTGATAGGGGCGTTGCCGGCTGCGCTCGCCCTCCAAGGCGAACAGGTCGCCGTCGTTCTCCCTGGCTATCGCGAAAATAATTACGCGGGCCATCTCCGTGAGGTCTATCGCAATCTCTGGATTCCTCTCGGCAGTGGCATGCCGGTCGACATCTTCGAGACGGTGGAGCGCGGCGTTACGTTCTACATCGTATTCTGTCCCCAACTCTTCGACCGCGACGGACTCTACGGATCGGGCGGCTATGATTTCCCCGACAACGCGCTCCGCTTCGCCGTGTTTAGCCGCGCCGCTCTAGGCATCGCGCGGAACGTCTTCCGCCCCGAGATCGTTCACTGCCATGACTGGCAAACCGCTCTCTTGCCCGTGTATCTTAAGCGCACCTTCCAGGGCGACCCAACATATCTTGGCGCGCGGACTCTCTTCACTATTCACAATCTCGGCTACCAGGGACGGTTTCCCGCGTCGGTGCTTCCCGAAATTGGCCTCGATCCGGGCGTCTTCACGCCCGAACTCATGGAGTTTTACGGACAGATAGTTCTGCTCAAGGGCGGTATTCACTATAGCGACGCGGTGAGCACCGTCAGCCGCGGGTATGCCCGCGAAATTCAAACTCCCGAGCTTGGCTTCGGCCTCGACACCTTTATCCGTACCCACGCCAGGAGGCTCACCGGAATCGTAAACGGCGTCGACTACAACGAATGGAGTCCCGAGGTCGACAACCACATTGCTGCAAAATATTCCGCCGGGGACCTCTCCGGCAAACGCCAATGCAAGCGGTCGC
>JBEKUT010000285.1:0-9312 GCA_049514735.1 Bryobacteraceae bacterium | reverse complement strand
GTTTGCTTCCGGTGCGACCTCCAACGGTCTGGATGCCACACCAGGAACGGCGATCAACTCGACCAATAACACCTTGAACCTGTCGGTGGATGGCACCACCTTAGCGCCCATCACTTTGACGACAGGGGCAACGCAAACTGTCGGAAGTGTAATAGCGGACATCAACGCAGCATTCACTGCCCAGCACATCGGGGCGGTCGCCGGGCAAGACTCTGACGGCCATCTCCAAATCACGTCCAACAGTACCGGCGTGAACTCCAACGTTCAAGTCCTGGCCGGCAGCGCCAACAGCGCGCTGGGATTTGGCCCCATCGGCGTTACCAGCCAAGGAACCGACTCCAACATCGGCTTCGGCTCCGGCGGCGTGAGCTTCACTGGCAATGCCGCAACCGCCGCGCCCTCCAGCAGTCCGGATGTCGACGCGGGCGGGGCCTCGCAAACCTCCGATCTGTCTTTCACTCCGCTGCTTTATGGCAGCGATTCGCAAACCATCACCATCGCCGCCAATAACGCCAGCGGCTCACAGCAATCGCTGAGCGTCGTTCTGCAGAACAGCGGAACGAATACCAGCGGAGCTTCCATTGACCAGGCGATTAGCGCCATCAATACCCAACTGCAACAGTCCAACAACTCGACTCTCCAACAGATTGTCGCTGTCAAGGACGACGTCCCATCCACCACGGGGGGCGCGAGCACTGAGCAGGTCAAGTTCATCAGCACCGTAGGTGGTTTCCAAGTATCCGTTGGAACTAACGGCAACGTCACGGGTCTGGGAGCTCCGACTCCCGGAAACGAAACCGTTCCGCCCCAGCAGGGCTCGACAATTACCTCGGCGGTTACCGGTGGCGGCAGCAGCTCCGACATCAGCAATCAATCGTCGGCGGAGGCGGCCGTCACCGCCCTCGGCAACGCCGTGACGACGCTCGGCAACGCGCAGGCCGCGGTCGGCAAGGGAGAGAACCTCTTCACCTACGCCAGCAACCTGGCGCAGTCGCAACTTACCAACCTGGCCAGCGCCGAATCGGGCATCCGCGATGCCAACCTGGCGCAGCAAGCCGCCAACCTGACCAAAGCGCAGATTCTCATTCAAGCCGGCGTCGCAGCTTTGGCGCAGGCTAATTCGGCCCCGCAACAGCTACTTACGTTGCTCCGCGGAAGCTGATTCCTACTCCTCGCGGCGCTCTCACTCGAGGGCGCCGCGGGCTTTTTTCTAAAACGCGCAAGACGGACCGCGACCCGCTCTGCCCAATCGCGAGCTTCTGGTCTGTATGGCGCCGCGGGCTCGCGGCCTTTGCGCTTTCTTGAGTAAGTAAATTTGACCGTTTCCCTGCCCCAACCCTCCCTAATCAACTGATTCCACATTTCCCCTCTCCTGGCAGACGGCGTGCTCTTTCACGCCCGAATGGACCCCCTCACGGAGATCGACGAGACTGCATCCCAGCAGCCCGCACCGCAAGCGAACCACGTCGATTGGAATCGACTCCTGAAGTGGACCTTCATAGCAACCGGCGTTCTTATGCTGCTCGCGATCGCAGCCATTGCCGTCCCCTATTTCAAACTGGCCCGTTGGGTGGACCGTCAACTCGCAGCCGGTCCGTTCCAACACACTTACAGTTTCTATGCGGCTTCTGCCGCGATCGGGCCGGGCGACCAGGAATCGCAAACTGAAGTGGTGGCCGCGCTGCGTCGCTGCGGACTGCGCTTCGATTCACTCGCCGACACCGTAATCGTGCGTGGAGACTCACCTGCGCGCATCGATTTTGTCAAGGGCCGGGTGGCCGCAATCACGGATCTCACATCGAACAAGAAGCTCGACGGATACGAGCTTCCGCCACAGCTCATCACGAACCTGTCGGATGAAGGGCGCGCCAAGCGGCTCATGATCCATTACGCCGACCTGCCGCCGGTGCTGGTCCAAGCCATCGTCTCGGCCGAAGACAAGCGCTTCTTCAAACACGAAGGGCTCGACGTGTTGCGAATCGCGAAAGCGACTTACGTGGATCTGAAAGAGGGCCGCAAAGAGCAGGGCGCGTCCACCATCACGATGCAGCTTGCCCGCAACTTGTGGCTTGACCACGACAAACGCTGGAAGCGGAAAATCGCCGAGTCTCTCATCACGCTGCATCTCGAACGCAAGCTTTCGAAAGAGCAGATTCTCGAATATTATTGCAATCAGGTCTATCTCGGCGGCGCGGGCACCTTCAGCATCAACGGATTTGGCGAAGCCGCGCGCGTTTATTTCAACAAAGACGTTCGCAATCTAAACCTCAACGAGGCCGCGACGCTGGCCGGACTGGTCCAGCGCCCCAGCTATTTCAATCCGCTGCGCTATCCGGAGCATGCGCTCGAACGCCGCAACATCGTGCTCGCGTTGATGCGCGAGAACCACTACGTCTCCTCGCACGAATACGAAAAAGCCATAGGCGCGCCGCTCGGGCTGTGGGCCGGCGCGAATGGGATGCCGGAAACGCAATACTTTCTCGACATCGCCTCCGACCAGTTGCAGCGTCATGTGGAAGAACACGGCGCCGGTTCCGCGAATGTTTACACCACCATCGATCTGCGCCTGCAGCGCGCGGCCGAGCAAGCCGTCGAGGATGGCATGGCGCAAGTGGACCAGCTTCTCGCGAAATCGAGAAAGCGCGGCGCTCCGGAAACCGGGAGACCACAGGTCGCGCTGATCGCGCTCGATCCGCATACCGGTGACGTGAAGGCGCTGATCGGCGGCCGCAACTATTCCATCAGTCAATTGGATCGCGTGCTGGCGAAACGCCCTCCCGGTTCCGTCTTCAAACCCTTCGTCTACACGGTGGCGATCGAAAGCGCCATCGACGGCAGCCAGCAGGTTTTGACTCCGGCGTCCACTATCGACGACGAACCCACGACATTCGATTTCGATGACCAGACGTATACGCCCGCCAACTTCAGGCAGGAGTTCATGGGACAAGTGACCTTGCGGCAGGCGCTCGCGCATTCGCTCAACGTCGCGACCGTGAAGCTGGCGCAGGAGGTTGGTTACGATAATGTGGTCGCTCTGGCGCATCGCGCCGGTTTGAACGGCGACATCAAGGCCACGCCCGCGGTCGCGCTCGGCGCATATCAGGTCACACCTCTGGAGATCGCCAGTGCCTATACAATCTTTGCGAATGGCGGCACGCGCGTAACGCCGAATTTTATCGACGCGATTCGCAGCCACGATGGCGACACGGTTTATGAGCACCAGGCCGAGTTGTCTCGCGTTCTCGATCCCCGCGTAGCATTCATCATGACGGATATGCTGCAAGAGGTGATGCGCAGTGGGACGGCGGCGGGCGTGCGAACTCGCGGATTCAAGCTTCCCGCCGCGGGGAAAACCGGCACGTCGCACGATGGTTGGTTCGCCGGGTACACTTCGCAGCTTCTTTGCATCGTCTGGGTGGGGTTCGACGATTACAGCGACCTGCACCTCGAAGGCGCACGTTCCGCGCTGCCCATCTGGACGGAATTCATGATGAACGCCGCACGGTATAAGGATTATCGCGACGCCAAGCCCTTCGCGCCTCCCGCAGGCGTGGTCCGCGGCGCATATTGTCCGGGAGGCGAATCGGATTATTTCATCGACGGAACGCAGCCCACCGATGCATGTCCCGACCCGGCCGGCGAAGCCGACCGCATCATTTCCCAGCCCCAGTAGGACAGGCCATCGGGTTTTGTGGCCTGTCTTCTTTCCTCAACCCGCGCAGACGACAAACACCGATCGTCCGCGCCACCGGTGTCAATACATCGACTCTTAAGTTCTCCCTTCCGACAGCTTTTTGCACGCCCCGGTAATACTTTCCTCCGCGGCACAACGGCCAATGATGAAAATCAAAGGGATAACAATTGGAACCGCAGTTGCCATTAGGAAACCGTGAACAACAGGGAAGCTTCAAGGGACGAGTTGACCCTCACACATTTCTGCTCATAATTTCGGCACCCCTGCTACCTCCAATTGGCCCACACCCGCCTCACCCGACTCGTCCCTTGGATGTGCCATTAAAAATGCCGCACTCAGGCTTTCAGACCCTCCAAAACCTGCCGAGCCAGCGCTTCCACATACGGCTTCGTCAACGCACCCCAGCCGGTAAGCAATCTGTAATAGAGCGGCGCGTACATCATCTCAATCGCGAGATCGAGATCCAGATCTGCCGCGAGAACACCCGCACGCTGATGACGTTCCAGCACGCGCTTCGCTTCGGCGCGCCGCGGCGCGATCCATACTTTGCGAAAAGCGTCCGCGACCTCCGGTTCGGTCTGCGCCCCCGTCAGAAACGCCGCGAAGATGCGTCCCCTGCTTCCCGTCAACATCGCGGCGAACGCCAGAAGCTGTAAGCGAATATCTTCATCCAGCGATCCGGTATCGGGGAACGGCAACTCGCTCGCGACCGCTTCTCGAAACGCTTCGATCAGCACCGCCGCCTTGCTCGGCCACCAGCGATAAATCGTAGCGCGGCTGGCGCCGGCGTGCTCGGCGATGGCTTCGATGGTGACATTATTAAACCCCGCTTCTTCGAGCAGCCGGGCGGCTGAGAGCAGAATGCGCGCCCTTACCTCCTCATCGCGCGGACGGCCCGCTCCGCGCTGGTTTTCGCCAGCCTTCATGGAATTAACCCGGTAACGTAAAATTTTGAGACCCGTGTGTATCGAAATTCATACACATGGGTGTCGCCTCGCCGGAGGCCGGTTGCACATTATGTGGATTGTCAAAACCGCACTATCTCGGCCGTATACTTTTATCGTTCTCGCTCTCGTCATTCTGCTGCTGAGTCCGCTGGCGATCATGCGGACCCCCACCGACATCTTCCCGAACATCGATATCCCCGTCATCGCAGTGGTCTGGAATTACACCGGACTGAACGCCGAAGAGATGGAAGGCCGCATCACTTCGAACTACGAACGCACTCTGACCACGACGGTTAATGATATCGAACACCTGGAGTCGATGACGGTGAACGGCCTCGCGATCGTCAAGATTTTTCTGCAGCCAACGGCGCAGATCGACACTGGCGTCGCGCAGGTGACGGCCATATCGCAGACGATCCTTCGTCAATTGCCTGCCGGCGTGGTGCCGCCGTTGATCATCAGCTACAACGCGTCCAGCGTGCCGATTCTGCAGCTCGCGCGGTCGGGTGATTCGTTGTCGGAGCAGCGGCTCAACGATCTCGGTTTGAATTTTCTGCGGCCGCAACTCGTGACCGTTCCTGGCGCGGCCATCCCCTATCCTTACGGCGGCAAACAGCGCCAGATCATGGTGGATCTGGATCAACGGCTGCTGCAATCGAAAGGCCTCGCGCCCGCCGACATCGTAAACGCCATCGGAAATCAGAACGTCGTCGCGCCATCCGGAACCGCCAAAATCGGTCCTTTCGAATACGACGTCGGGGGCGGAAGTGGCGCAGGCGCAGACACAGCTCGATGCTACGCGCACACAGGATAAAGACATCGGCGTGCAGCGCGCGGCGTATGAACATGCCATCGCGGTGCTGGTCGGGAAAGCACCCGCGGAGTTGTCGCTGAACGCGAAGCGGCTGAGTATCGGACCGCCGGACATCCCGGTGGGTGTGCCTTCACAGTTACTCGAGAGAAGGCCGGATATTGCTGCCGCTGAGCGTCGGGTGGCGGAGGCGAACGCGCAGGTGGGCATCGCTCGCGCGGCGTATTTCCCGATCATTCTTATCAGCGCGGCGGTGGGTCTGGAGGGAAGAAGTTCCATCACGAATTGGCTGGCTTGGCCGAGCCGTTTCTGGGCCGTCGGTCCGTCAGTGTTGCAGACCGTTTTCGATGGTGGCCCGCCACCGCGCGAATTCCGAGATCGCGCGCGAGGGTTACGACGCCACCGTGGCTGCGTACCGCCAAGCGTCGCTCGATGCGTTTCAGCAGGTGGAAGACAACCTCGCCGCTCTGCGCATTTTGAATGACGAGGCCGGTACGCAGCGGGCCGCGGTGGAGGCGGCTGAGCGGTCGCTCGAACTTTCGATGAATCGCTACAAGGGCGGCATCGTGACCTATCTCGAAGTAGTGACGGCGCAGACCGTGGCGCTCGAGAATGAACGTGCGGCTGTCGATATTGCGCGGCGGAGGATGGACGCGAGTGTCTCGTTGATCAAGGCTCTCGGCGGCTGCTGGGATGTTTCCCAACTTCCAAAGTTGAATGGATAGTAGCGGCTGTTACTCTGTAGTCGTGGATGGTGTTTTCGTAATCGACAAGCCGGCCGCATGTACGTCGCATGATGTAGTCAATCGCATGCGGCGCATCTCGCAAATGCGCCGGATCGGCCATTTAGGGACGCTGGACCCAATGGCGACAGGCGTTCTACCTCTCATCGTGGGACGCGCTACGCGGCTGGCGCAGTACTTCATTCGTAACGACAAGATTTATGACGCGGTGGTTCGCTTTGGCCTGACAACAACCTCGTACGATCGTGAAGGCGAAGTCACTTCAACGAATGACAGCTTTGAGCTGAATCGCGCAGAGTTGGAGATTGCGCTCGAATCGTATCGGGGGACATTTTTCCAGACACCGCCGCCCGTCTCCGCGAAAAAAGTGAATGGCGTGCCCGCCTACAAGCTGGCGCGCAAGAATGTCGCGGTGGAACTGGAGCCGGTCGAAGTTACTATTCACTCGCTCGACTTGCTGGAGATGACTCGCGATACCGCGCGCATACTGGTACGATGCTCCGGCGGTACTTATGTCCGCAGCATCGCGCACGATCTTGGACAGCGCCTCGGCTGTGGCGGGATTCTGGATCAACTGCGGCGAACCGCGTCGGGCGATTTTACCGAAGAGCAGGCGCACTCACTCGAAGAACTGCAATCGCTGTCGGAGCAGAAACGGTTGGCTGACGCGCTGATTCCAGCGGGCCTTTTGCTGCCCGAGATCCCGGCGGAAATTGTCGACGCACTCACCGCCGGACAGATCCGGCAAGGGCGCGATTTCCGCGTCTCTCCTTTTCGTTCGCAACGGGAAGGGCGCTTCGTGAAGGCTCTCACGCATGACGGTGAATTAGTGGCCATCGGCGAGGCGAAACTGCCGCATGTTTATCATCCGATTCTGGTTTTATAAAGCAGGTTTTGTGAAGCAAGTTTAATCCCTGCTTCAGTGTCGGTTCATGCTGGTAGACTATGATTCAATTGTGCGAATGCGCTCGGCTCGAAGTGTATTTTTAGGGTTGCTGCTATCGTTTACACCTGTGATCCGGGCGCAAGATGAACCGCCAGCGAAGACCGAACCGGCCTATGACGATACTTTTGGCGGTCCCATCGTCGAATTGACCGCGCTGAAGCTGACCGTTTCCCGCAACGTTTTGGGCAAAACCGAAAAGAAAACTTTCTTGATCAAGCAGGATACGCGCATTGAAGGCAAGCTCAAACTGAAGGAAAAGGTCACGGTCGGATTTGTTACTACCGAAGAGGGCGCCGTAGCGCGCCTGATTGTGGCCCATCCGAGTGGGAAAAAATAATCACTTCCCCTTCCGTTTTTCGACCCATCCCTCTTTGATAATTTGTCTTCCGCGGCCCAAGGCAAGGGCCTTTGGAGGCACCGGCTTCGTGATCACAGATCCCGCGCCGACGTAGGCATTCTCGCCGATCTCGACGGGCGCTACCAGCGTCGAATTGCTTCCGATAAAAGCATTGGGACCAATCCGCGTTTTATGTTTTTTGATGCCGTCGTAGTTGCAGGTGATGGTTCCGGCGCCAATGTTGGCGCTTTCGCCGATTTCGGAATCGCCGAGATAGGCCAGATGGCTGGCTTTGGCGCCCGCGCCGAATCGCGTGTTCTTGAACTCGACGAAATTTCCGATGTGCGCCCCGGCTCCGATTACGTTGTTCATGCGCAGCCGCGCAAACGGTCCGATGTGCGCGCCCGCATCGATGCGTGAATCGGCTATATGGGTGAAAGGCTCGATCTTGACGCCATCGGCGAGAATCGAATTGCGAATCACGGACGACGCGCCGATCTCGCAATCGTCGCCGATTACAGAGTCGCCGAGAATCTGCGCGAACGGGCCGACCGTGCAATCGATGCCCATGCGAACGCCTGCGTCGATGGTTACGGTTTCCGGCTTCTCGATGGTGACGCCCGCGAGCATCAGCTCTCTCGCTTTGCGATGGCGCATGATGGCGTCCACTTCGGCAAGCTCCACGCGATTGTTGATCGCGAGCAGTTCGGCCGGATCGGCCAGCTCGAAATTCGCGACGCGGTATCCGGCGCGTCGAAAGATCTCGGGCATGTCGGTGAGGTAGTATTCGTGGGCGGGATTTTCGGGACGGATCTCGTCGATGTATTTCCACAGCAGGTCTGCGCGGAAGCAATAAATGCCGGAGTTGACCAGACGGACCGCGGCTTGTTCGGGTGTGGCGGCCTTCTCTTCGACGATGGCCGAGACCATGCCGCCGCTGTCGAGCAGCACGCGTCCGTAGCCGCGCGGGTTTTCTAGAATCGTGGTGATGAGGGTCGCGGCTGTATCGGACTCGATTTGTTTTTCGATCAGAAGGCGCAGCGTTTCGGCAGATAGTAGCGGGCCGTCGCCATAGATCACTGCGACATATCCGGGACGGCCGGCAAGCAGATCGCGGCACATCATGACGGCGTGTCCCGTGCCCTTCTGCTCCGCCTGCTCGATGAATTGAACTGGGCGGTGAGACAAGGCTTTCTTTACGGAATCGGCCTGGTGTCCTACGACGACCGTGATGCGCTCCGGCGGCGTGATCTCCATCGCTGTGTTGACGACGTGCTCCACCAGCGTCAGGCCACCAGCGCGATGCAGCACTTTGGCTCGGCGGGATTTCATGCGCGTGCCGAGTCCGGCCGCAAGGATCACCACATTGATTTCAGGATTCATGGGAAGAGTTTTTCTATGCAGCGAGCCTGCGGGCTCGGCCGCGGCGCGCGAGGTCCATCGCAATTTCGGCCACTCGCCCGGAGTCGTGGCGGACGACAGCGCCTCCGGCAAGCAAATCCGCGCCGGCCACTTCGACACCCATCGCCTCCAACTTGGCGTTGTCGTTTTCAACCGGCTTCACTTGCTGCGCCGCATATTTGCGCCGCTGCACTGCACGGATCGGAGTTGTATTCACCACCACCACGTCCAGAAAATTGCTGCCGGCATGTTTGTGGATGGCCGCGACATGGTCCGGCGCGCTGAACCCGATGGTCTCCCCGGGCTGCCACATCAGATTCACGAAATACGCTTTGAGCGCCCGCGACTTTTGGATCGCTCGAGGGATTCCATTGACCAGCAAGTTCGGTATCACGCTCGTGAATAGCGACCCGGGCCCGAACGTAATCAGGTC
>JBEKUT010000284.1:0-9318 GCA_049514735.1 Bryobacteraceae bacterium | reverse complement strand
GTCGATGTGCGCGGCGAAATTCTGGAGCTGAAGAACACCATCAATACCATGGTCGATCAGCTCAATTCCTTCGCCTCCGAAGTGACGCGAGTCGCGCGCGAAGTCGGCACCGAGGGCAAGCTCGGAGGTCAGGCCGAAGTCCGAGGCGTCGCCGGTACGTGGAAAGATCTCACCGACAGCGTCAACTTCATGGCGACCAATCTCACCACTCAGGTGCGCGGGATCGCCAAAGTAGTTACCGCAGTCGCGAACGGCGATCTCGAACGCAAACTGGTTCTCGAAACCAAAGGCGAAATTGCAGAGCTCGCCGACACCATCAACGCCATGATCGACACTCTGGCAACCTTCGCCGATCAAGTCACAACAGTAGCGCGCGAAGTCGGCATCGAAGGCAAGCTGGGCGGCCAGGCACGCGTGCCCGGCGCAGCAGGCATCTGGCGCGATCTCACCGACAACGTCAACCAGCTCGCAGCCAACCTTACGACACAAGTCCGCGCGATCGCCGAAGTTGCGACCGCCGTCACCAAGGGAGATCTGACGCGATCGATCACTGTCGAAGCGCAGGGCGAAGTGGCCGCGCTCAAAGACAACATCAATGAGATGATCGTCAACCTGGCCGAAACCACGCGCAAGAACACCGACCAGGATTGGCTCAAGACAAACATCGCGAAATTTACGCGCATGGTGCAGGGCCAGCGCGATCTGCTGACTGTTGCGCAGTTGCTGCTCTCCGAATTGACGCCGCTCGTCAGCGCGCAACGCGGAACCTTCTATATCGCCGACACCGTCGAGAACGAGCAGGTTCTAAAATTCATGGCCGGCTATGCGTACGACGATCGCGACCAACTCCCGACCCAATTCAAGGTCGGCCAAGGTTTGGTTGGCCAATGCGCCCGCGAGAAACAACGCATTCTCGTCAGGGACGTTCCGAGCCATTATATTCGCATCAGCTCCAGCCTTGGCTCCGCCGCTCCGCTAACAATTGTCGTCCTTCCTGTTCTATTCGAAGGCGAAGTGAAAGCCGTTGTTGAGCTCGCGTCTTTCCAGGTTCTCTCCGACGTCAACCTCATCTTCCTCGACCAGCTTACGGAAAGCATGGGCATCGTGCTGAATACCATCGCGGCCACCATGCGCACGGAGCAGCTCCTGCAGCAGAGTCAGGATCTGGCGGGCGAACTGCAAAAAACGAACGCTGAGCTACAGGAAAAAGCTCAGCTTCTTGCCGAGCAGAACACCGAAGTGGAAGCCAAGAACCGCGAGATCGAGCAGGCCAAGCAGGCTCTCGAAGAGAAGGCCGAGCAGCTTGCCCTTACCTCCAAGTACAAGAGCGAGTTCCTGGCCAACATGTCGCATGAGCTTCGCACGCCGTTGAACAACCTGCTCATTCTCGCCCGCGTGCTCGCGGACAACACCGAAGGCAATCTCAACGCCAAGCAGGTTAAATTCGCCGAGACGATCCACTCCTCCGGAACCGATCTGCTTGCGCTCATCAACGACATTCTCGATCTTTCGAAGATCGAATCCGGCAAGATGGATGTCGAAGTCGGCAACGTCCGTTTCGCCGAACTCGAAGATTACTGCGCCCGCACCTTCCGCCACGTTGCCGATGGCAAGAGCCTCGAGTTCGCCATTGACGTCGACGCGCAGCTCTCCGCTGAAGTGATTCGGACCGACGCCAAACGTCTCCAGCAGGTGCTGAAGAACCTGCTCTCGAACGCGCTCAAGTTCACTGAACACGGCTCCGTCCGGCTGCGGATCGAGCGTGTCGCGAAGGGTTGGAGCGCCGCGCACCCGGTTCTCAACCGCTCCAAGAGCATCGTCGCGTTTTCCGTCACGGACACCGGCATTGGCATCGCGCAAGAAAAACAGCGCATCATATTTGAAGCCTTCCAGCAGGCCGATGGAACCACCAGCCGCAAGTACGGCGGCACGGGACTCGGCCTTTCCATCAGCCGCGAACTCGCTCGATTGCTCGGCGGCGAAATTCGTCTGCAAAGCGGACTCGGACGTGGCAGCACGTTCACTCTCTATTTGCCGCAGGCGTATATTTCTTCCGCGCCCAAGCAGGAATCGGTGGACACCGCCGCCATCCGCAAGGCTGCCGAGACTCACACCAGCTCGGAAGTGGATCTCATCCTGCCGCCTTCGGCAACATCCGTGCCGGTAGAAGATCTCGTGATTGATGACGACCGCAACATGATCTCCCACGGCGATCGTGTCTTGCTGATCGTCGAAGACGACGTGACGTTCGCGCGCATCATGGTGGACCTCTCTCACGACCGCGGCCTCAAGGCTCTCGTCGCGCTCCGCGGCAGCACCGCCATGGCCCTCGCGCGCGAGTACCGTCCCAGCGCCATCACGCTCGACGTGCGTCTCCCCGACATGAGCGGTTGGACGCTGCTCGATCGGCTGAAGCACGATCCGCTGGTGGCGCACATCCCTGTCCACGTCGTTTCGGGGCATGAGAATAACCGGCGCGGTTTCGCCCTCGGCGCCATGAGCTGTCTGCGAAAAGCGCTGACCAAAGAATCGCTCGAAGAGGCGTTCGGCATCATCCAGCATTCCATGGAGCCGCGCAAGAAACGGCTCTTGCTGATCGCGGAAAACGATGTGCGCACCCTGGACATTCACAATTTGCTGGCGGGCGATGACGTTGAAATTATCGATGCTCCCAACACCGCCGTCGGATTGGAGCTAGTGGGCCGCAATTATCTCGACGGCATCGTGCTCGACTGGGTTCTTCCCGATGCCACGGGTCTCGATTTCATCGAGGCCGTGCAGGCCAACCTCGCACCGCACGTTCCGCCCATCGTAGTCTCAGGCAGCCTCAAGCTGTCGGAGCAACAGATCTCCGAAATTCATCGCTGCGCCCGCGCCAGCGCTGTCCGCTACGCTCCGAACATCGAACGTTTGCTCGACGAAACAGTGCTGCTGCTGCATCGCAATGAGTACGCGTTGTCCGACGAACAACGGCGCGTACTGGCCGAAGTTCGCGAAACCGATCCGATGCTCGCTGGCCGCAAAGTGCTGGTCATCGACGACGATCTCCGCAATATCTTTGCGCTCACCAGCGTTCTGGAGCAGCATGAACTGAAGGTGCTGCACGCT
Organism: Bryobacteraceae bacterium; assembly: GCA_049514735.1. Classification (GTDB taxonomy): domain Bacteria; phylum Acidobacteriota; class Terriglobia; order Bryobacterales; family Bryobacteraceae; genus JAICMB01. The sequence goes on along the minus strand of JBEKUT010000284.1, from coordinate 6,210 downwards.
GAAAACGGCCGCGCCGGAATCGAGTTGTTGAAGGCCAACAAGGACATCGACATCGTCCTCATGGACATCATGATGCCCGAAATGGACGGCTATGAAACCACGCGCGCCATCCGTCTCAGCCCGGAATTCGAAACCCTCCCTATCATTGCTCTGACCGCGAAAGCCATGAAGGGCGACCGTGAAAAATGCCTTCGTGCCGGCGCGTCCGACTACGTCACAAAACCCGTCGATCTCGCTCATCTCTTCTCCGTCATGCGCGTTTGGATGGCCCGGGACGCCGACAATCGCTTCGAACACGGCGCCATCCCAATTCCCAATTGGCTGGCCGATCACGACCTGGTTGTCGATGACGACCGCAATCTGATCGCGGCCGGAGACCGCATTCTACTGGTTGTCGAAGACGACGTAACGTTCGCGCGCATCATGGTGGATGTCGCGCACCGGCACGGCCTCAAGGCCCTCATCGCGCTTCGCGGCACCACTGCCATGAGTCTCGCCCGCGAGTTCAAGCCCGGCGCCATCACGCTCGATGTTCGGCTCCCCGATATGAGCGGCTGGACCGTTCTCGATTATCTAAAACACGATCCGGCAACGCGGCACATCCCGGTTCACGTCATCTCGGGGCACGAACACAATCGCCGGGGATTCGTGCTCGGCGCCATGAGCTGCATTCAAAAAGGCGCCATTGAGCCGCTCGAAGAGTTCTTCGGCGTCATCGAACACTCCATGGAAGTCCGCACCAAGAAGTTGCTGCTGGTAAGCGGGACAGAAGCCTTGCGGCAGGAGATCGGCGCGTTCATCGGCGCGCCGGACGTGCAGTTCATCGAAGCTCTCTCCGCCAAGGAAGCCATGCAAGTGGTCACCAGCGAGTATCTCGACGGCATCGTCCTCGATTGGGTCATGTCCGACACGGTGGGAGCCGAGTTCATCGAAGAAATGCAGAATCGTCTTTCTCCCTTTGTGCCGCCGGTGGTCGTTTTCGGAAGCCGCAAGATGAACCCGGAACACGCCGCCGGCTTGCGCCGTCTTTCGCGCATGAGTTCCGTCCGGTATGCGCCCTCGCTCGAGCGGCTTCTGGATGAAAGCGTGTTATTGCTGCACCGTTCGGATGCGAACCTCAGCGATCAACAGAGACGCGTGTTGGCCGACACGCGCCAAATCGATCCCATGCTGGCCGGCCGCAAGGTACTGGTGATCGACGACGATCTGCGCAATATCTTTGCCCTAACCAGCGTGCTGGAACAGCGCGATCTTGAAGTTGTCCACGCCGAAAACGGCCGCAGTGGTATCGAAGTTCTGCAAAAGAATCGCGACGTCGACATTGTGTTGATGGATATCATGATGCCGGAAATGGACGGCTATGAAACCACCCGCGCGATCCGTAAGATACCGGAATTTGAAGCCCTTCCCATCATCGCTCTCACCGCCAAAGCGATGAAAGGCGATCGCGAGAAATGCCTGCAGGCCGGCGCGTCCGACTACGTCACCAAGCCGGTCGACCTGGATCATCTTTTCTCGGTGATGAGAGTCTGGCTGGCCCGGTTGCTCGAACGCGCGGAAGCTTCCACCGGCGCCGGTGGAGATTGAGGTGCGAATTATGGCCTCCGATGTTGGCGCCGCACCCGCGAAAGAATCCGTGACGCAAACCCTTGCGCCTGACAAAGTCAAGCTGTTGCTCGTCGACGACGACCGGGATAATCTGCTGGCTCTCCAGGCGGTCCTCGATCCGCTGAGTGAGGATCTTCTGTTAGCGCAGTCCGGCACCGACGCGCTCCGTCTCTGTCTCGAACACGATTTCGCGGCCATCCTGCTTGACGTGCGCATGCCGGAGATGGACGGCTTTGAAACGGCCGAGCTGATCCGCGCCCGCAAACGTTCGCGCCAGACGCCCATTCTTTTTCTTACTGCATACCGCAGCGACGAGCAGCTTTTTCGCGGCTATGATCTCGGGGCGGTCGACTTCCTCTTCAAACCGATTGTTCCCGAAGTCCTCCAAAGTAAGGTCGCGGTCTTCGTCGAGTTGTGCCGCAGCGAGCAGATGCTGCGCCGTCAGACCGAAGCTCTGGCGCGGACGGAACAGAAGTTTCGCGCTGTTCTCGAAGCCGCGCCCGATGCCATGGTGATCACCGGCGAAGACGGCTCCATCCGCCTCGCAAACTCCCGCACCGATACGCTATTCGGTCACTCCCGCGTGGAACTTCTCAGTCTGAATATCCGCAATCTTATCCCGGACTGGGAATCGCCAGGCCATCCGGACGAGGACGCACAAGCCAAAACTCCACCAGTCGAAGCTCGATTGACCGGCTTGCATAAAAATGGATCCTCGTTTCCCGTCGAGATCACCCGGAGTCCTTTCGAAACCGGCGAAGGCCTGTTGATCACGACGGCCATTCGTGACGCTACGGATCAAGTAAAGGCGGAAGAACGAATCCGCCGCATTAATGCCGAACTGGAACGGCGCGTGGCGGAGCGGACTGTGGAATTGACGCGTTCCAACGAAGCGCTGCGCCAGTTTGCCTGGGCCGCCAGTCACGACCTGCAGGAGCCGATCCGCATGGTCCTTTCTTATTCCCAGTGGGTGGCAAAATCGGCCCAGCCGAAACTCGATCCCACCGAAGCGGAGATGCTTGAATTCGTGCGCGAGAATGCCGCGCGGATGGCGACTTTGCTCGCGGCTCTGCGCCAGTATATCTACATCAGCGAATCCGGCGACCAGGTACTCACGCAGGTGGATTGCAATGTGACCGTTCGAACTACTTTGCTGCATCTGGAAGGAATGATCGCGGAGTCCGGGGCCATTGTCGAAGTCAATCCGTTGCCCACCATTCCATCCATCGAAGTACTGTTAGTGCAGTTATTTCAAAACCTGATTGGTAACGCAATTAAGTACCGCTCTTCCGACCCGCCCCGCATTTGTATCTCGGCCGAACAGCGCGCCGGGACGTGGACGTTTTCGGTGGAAGACAACGGCATCGGCATCGAGCCGCAGTACGTCGAATATATTTTCGGTGTGTTTAAGAGACTGCACGGGAAAAACTACTCGGGGACGGGCATCGGCCTCGCCATCTGCAAGGCTGCTGTCGATCGGCTTGGCGGGCGCATCTGGGTGGAATCGAAGCCGGGAAGCGGATCGGCGTTCCATTTCTCGCTCCCCGAAAACAACAGAACCGCGACGGTTAAGGAGCAGAGCGGGCCCGATCCATAAACCGGACCCGCAAGTTCGCAGACAGACAGACTTACAGACAAGTCACGACTACAGGTGAAGCCGTTATTTGACCGGTTACCTCGGTCCATGGCGGTAATGTGGTAGCCGGACGCGTTTCGATTACAGTAAAGCCCGTGACGGACGTAATCTTGCAGTTCGGATAAGCGTAGATCGAGTGGTTGAGCAAGGTATTCTCTTGGATGGTTATCCCGCTAGGATAAGCTTCGCCGTCGACATCGACTTGGGTTTGGTTTGAGATGAACTGCACACTCGTTGTGCCTACTACCTCTGATGTCACCGTTGCAGTGGAGCTCTGGGTGCCGCTTACTCCCGTATATGTGACCACCGCAGTGTCGCTGCCATCCGTACCAAGCACGGCGGCAGTAACGGTGATATTCGGAGCCTCACCCGGATTCATAGTGGCGCCAGGGATCGCGTTGGTGGTCGTGCAGGTTACGACGTTAACGGTATTGCTACAACTCCAAAAGCCACCACCAGTGGTGACCTTGCCAATAACCATATCGCTCGCCAGCGTATCCACGACTGTTACGGTCCCCGTTGTCGGCGCCGCACCGATGTTGTCCACATCGAGCTTGTACGTCAGGCTTTGACCAGTGGCTACCGGCAACGGATTGCCTTTATAGACCGGATTGGTCTGTGTTTTGGTGATTGTAAGATACGGCTCCGGCGTGACTGTGATCGGTGAAGTTGTGAATGTACCGGTGGTCAAGCCGCCACCTGATGCAGTGACCGTGTTGGTTATGCTCAAGGGTGCTGTGGGAGACACAGTGGCAGTCACATAGCCAAAGGGAGGGGTGATGAGCCCCACAAAGGGGGTCGAGGTCGTGCAGGTTGCACCCACGCAAGTCCATCCGGCGGGGGCGCTAATGAATGTAATATTGGATAAGCCCGTCCCTCCAGTGTCGGTAACGGTGACTGTTCCCGAAGTCGTGGCCTCAGCGCCGATAAGGACTTCAAAAAGCGCAGTTCCTCCTTGGGCTGGGGTGTTGAGTGCAATTTTACCAGCGTCCAAAGCTTGGGCGGTGCCGTACGCGGAAAACAGTGTGCCGGCGCATAGAATTGTCAAAAGTCTTGCTCGCATGCGTAACTCCTTCGTTAATTCCTAAAAACGGTACCGGGCGGTTTCAACGCAGGGTTTCCTTAGCCGTCGCCTTCTCTGTCGAAGAGGAACCCGCAACATCCGTCCTTGACCACTGGCGGTAAGCATCACCGTCACGGTACAGTACGAATGCTACAGTACCTTCGTACTAAAGACAAGGTTCATTTTGGGTCCGTGCTTGGCAAGTTAGAGGGAAGGCACGGCGCACGGTAACTCGATTACAATCAGTGTGTTACGTATCTGTGCAGTTCGGATGAAGCCGTACTGGCAGTACTAACGCGAGCAGTCGGAACGCTGGTCCATGATTGGTGGATGGGAGCGGGCGTACGGTTGACGTTACGGCTTGAGTTGTATTCGTCATAGGTAGTCACCGGTCTTGCTCTTGGAGTTGGTCATTATCATCTCATGGAACAGAGATCGGGCTTCCCATTCTGGCTCCGACAACAACCGAGCCTCGACCGTTAAAAGCAAAGCGGGTCTGATCGATAAACCGGACCCGCGTGTTCGCCGACAGACTTACAGACAATCCACGGCTACGATTGGACCCGTTATTAGACCGGTTACCTCCGTCCATGGCGGTAATGGAGTGGCCGGACGCATCTCAGTCACGGAAAAGCCCGAGATAGACATGATCTTGCAGTTCGGGTAGGCATAGACCGTGTGAGTAAGCGCCGTATTCTCTTGGATAGTTATCCCGCTGCCATAAACTTCGCCGTCTACATCCACCTTGGATTGATTCGAAGTAAATGTCACATTCGTTATGCCTTGCACCGTCGATGTCACGGTCGCAGTGGAAGTCTGACTGGTTGTAAGCCCGTTATAAGTCACGGTCGCAGTATCGCTCGCATTAGTACCAAGCACGGCCGCCGTGACGAAAATATTCGGAGCGTCGGCGCCAGCGGCTATGACGTTGGTAGTCGTACACGTCACCACGGTAGCGGTGTGGTGACAAGTCCAAAAACCTGCGCCGTTGGTGACAGTCCCGACCACCATATCGCTGGATAGTGTGTCCACAACCGTCACCATGCCGCTAGTTGGGGCTCCGCCGATGTTGTCTACCGTAAGCTCATCCGTCAGACTTTGTCCGCTAGATACCGGCAACGGATTGCCCTTATAGGCAGGATTTGTTTGAGTTTTTGTTATTGTCAAGTACGCCTCCGGATTGATTGGAGTAACGTCCGGGTAGGTGAAGCCGTTACTCGCCCCGCCGCCGGCGAACGACACTTCGTTGGTGACCGACGCGGGCGCCGTGTTGGATACGTCCACGAGCAAATATAATTCGACGGTATCGCCAGCCCCAATCGCACCGTTCACCGATGTCGTGCAGGTCGCCGTGGTTGCGGTGGTTGTACAGGTCCAGCCCGCCGGCACGCCCGTCCAGTGCGGGTTCATCAAGCCGGTAGGCAGGGTGTCGGTGATCGTAATCAATGCATCGGTTCCATTAGATCCGTCATTGTGCGCGTAGATTATGTACAGATCATCCGTATCCCCCTGATTAAAGGTGCCTTGGTAAGCTTTATAGGATCCGGACCAGCTTGCGCCGTACGCGCTGAACAGCGTGGCGGCGCTGAAAAACGTCAAAAGATAAGCTCGCATGCGTACTCCTTTGTGTTTCGAACGTAGTACCAATCCGTGTCGACGGTCTTCTCGGGACGCTGCTGAGCGCCGTAGAACCCGGAACATCGGTCACAGTCAGACCCTCTGATTGGCAGGGCCTTCCTAGTACACCCGAATGCTACAGTACCTTCGTACTAAAGACAAGCTACATTTTGGGCAAGTTGAAGGGAACGCATGGCGCAAATGAGCTATATCGGACTCAATATTGTCTTTGGCAGGAGGACGTTAAGGCGCGTTACAATCTCCGTTCGATTCGAATGAGCTAGTA
>JBEKUT010000283.1:0-9372 GCA_049514735.1 Bryobacteraceae bacterium | reverse complement strand
GTCTCAAGACACCTACCCTCAGACCTCTGGCTGTCCCGTAGGGCCAACACTGGAGAACGCAAACCGGTAAGAAAATCACGAGCCAGGTGTCAAATACGATTAGTGCGATGGACGGCAGCCGCACGGGCATAAGTCACTTAGACACCAAAGTCCGCCGAGAGTGCCAGACATTCCCGCGTTGAGTAGCGATCTCCCGGCCGCTGCGTCTCGCGGTCTGTCTAAACTTTCGATTTGGATTAGGGGCGCGACGCGAACATCGTATTCACGCCAGACCGGAAATATCGGTTACACCCGCGCGCCGCGCGCGCTGAACGAAGGCTTTGTCGAACGAAACGAATGCCGCGCCGGCCGGCCGGCTGCTCAAGTTAATAGCGTCTGCGAGCTCGATTCCATGCGAAGTGAGCGCCAATGCGGCGGCAACCGAACCCTGATCCTCAACACGCACGTTCCTGACACCGAGCAGTTTAGTGAACGCATCGCGAATCGCACTCTCGTCAAATCCGTACAGACTCCGCAGCACCCATCCAGTCTCGAGCAACACGGTTTTTGCGATCCAGATCGGTTCTCCACCCGCAAAGAGGGCTTGAGCGGCAGCCCCCTGCCTGGGCTCGTCACCAGTGAGCAAACGGAGTAAGACGTTAGTATCGACCGCGATCATGGCGTCGCGCCACTTCCCGGTCAATGGCGGCTGGCATCTGAGCGGTCGTTTTCGATTTGCGCTTGGATCGCAGACAGCCGGCTACCGATTCAAGATCGGTCTCAGGGAACCGTGCCGCTGGACGAAGCAGGACGCCGTCGCCGGATTCTTCGATCGTGAATTCGGTGCCAGGGACCCAAGCCCGCGCGACTCGGATACCTTTCGGCAGGATGATCTGCCCTTTTGTCGAAAGACGCGTGGTCTCCATAAGTAGGACTCCAGTAAGATTGTCCCACGGCTGTCATAGGCGAAACAAGAAAACCACGCGCCAGAGCCGCGGCCTGCTTCATCGGTAAAGTCCGGCGCCTAAGCCGCCGGAAGCGGCTCATTCCGATCGGTCCGCCTCGGGATTCGCTCCACCGCCTTGCCGAGCTGGCGGCGCGCCAAGTCAAGCTCATAAGCGCTCTGGAGATTCATCCAAAAATCGGGAGACATCCCAAAATACCGGCCTAACCGCAGCGCCGTATCGGCCGTCATGTTTCTTTTCCCGGCCAGAATCTGGTACATCCGGTTAGGAGGCACCTGTATAAGATCGGCAAGTCTTTTCGCCGAAAGGCCAGTCTCTTCCAACTCGTCTCCAAGAATTTCTCCGGGATGAATAGGTGTGCGTGCCATCCTCTCCTCCTAAATGTCAGTGATAGTCGGCAATCTCAACATTCGATGGCCCGGGCTCATCCTTGGACCAAGTGAAACAAAATACGCCACTGGTCGTTGATGCGAATCGAATAAGTCCCTTTGCGGTCTCCCTTCAGAGCTTCCAATCGGTTAGAGTTGAGCGCGGCAAGATCGCCCAGCGATGTAGCTGCGTCCAGAATGCGCAATCTCTTCTCGGCTTGCAGCCGAGACTGCTGCCACTGGCGAATCTTCTCACCATTCGCGAAACGTCCCGTGGCCCGTCACGGGTAGCTCCTTATCATCGAGGCTTCAAATCATCATAGACGAGTGACGCCCAGCGTCCACCATGATCGGGCGTTTCAAACGTCGCCGTCGTGTGGGACACACACTCTGTGGGCGATGCCCGTCGCATCGGCTCTCCGGCGGCCGTTGAGCGCAGTACGAGACATACCAGGGACCGTCCTGCTCCACAATCGCCGTGAACTCGTTGCGCATCTCTCCATCTCTACCGCCTGAAAGCCGTTGTAAAACCGATCCATGACGCTGGCGCTTTGGGCGCAACGGTTTGTAGTAGCGTGGCTGTGCGCGGAAGGACTCTTGGTACTCGCAAGTGTTGAGACAATTAACGTCGCGCTGACTGTGATATCGTTCGCTTGTAATGATCACCCGCACTCCCATGTCCCGCCGCTCGCTCTTCGCCCTTGCGGCAGCGGCAGCACCGTTCAAGGCCGCCGCGTCGCGCGACAAGAAAATCCCCGTCGGCCTTGAGCTCTTCTCCGTCCGCGACGAATTGAAAACCGACCTCATAGGCACCGTCCGCGGTGTCGCCAAAATGGGCTACCAGGACGTCGAATTCTTCGCCCCTTATTACGATTGGACCCCGGCCTACGCCAAAGACGTCCGCAAAGTTCTTGACGAGACCGGCATCCGCTGCCTCTCCACCCACAACGGTCCGAAATCTTTTTCACCCGAGGGAATTCAGCACGCCATCGAGTTGAACAACATCCTCGGAACTAAGTTTGTGGTCCTGGCCAGCGCCGGCAAAATCACCACACTCGATGGATGGAAGGGCGTCGCCGAGAACCTCACCAAAGCGTCCGAGCAGCTCCAACCCGCCGGCCTCCGCGCCGGCTATCACAATCATCAGCTCGAGTTCACGCCGCTCGAAGGCAAGCGCCCCATCGAAATCATCGCCGCGAACACGCCGAAAAATGTGATGCTGCAATTCGACGTCGGCACCTGCATCGAGGCCAAGTCCGACCCAGTCGCCTGGATAGATGCCAACCCTGGCCGCATCAATTCACTTCATCTGAAGGACTGGTCTCCGGAAAATGGCTACAAGGTCCTGTTTGGAGAAGGCGTCACGCCCTGGAAAAAGATCTTCGAGGTTGCCGAGAAAACCGGCGGCGTGGAATTTTATCTGATCGAACAGGAAGGTAGCGCCTACCCGGAAATGGAAACGGCGCAACGCTGCCTCGCGGCTTACAACAAAATCCATGGTTGATGTAGTATAGGTTTCAGCTTGGTAACAAGCGGCAGAAAAAACCGCACCGGATCGCTGGCTGAGGATCGAGTCGCCTCTCTCCGGTGCGGTTCGCCCAAGACGGGCTAGGATCTGGCGTCAGCTTGAATCAGGAACCAAACTTGGATTCATTCCCGGTGAGGCCCGCGTCCTTCATTCCTACACCGAAAACGCCTGAACGCACCGAAACCGAAGATCCCGGCAAGATCGTAAGATCGAGCGGCTGCATGGCAGCCTCAAAGCCAAGGAGAAAGTAACCCGAAAAAAAGCCCTCTGTTGCAACTTGCCAAACGGAGGAAATGAGCGGTTAAAAAACTCAGAACACCGGCTCCCGCAAGCACGCCTGTCATGGCCACTCGCTTCCCCGCCCTGCCTGCTGCATCAGAGGGACCAGGTTTTTAAGGTTACTACCATCAATTCAGGATCGATTGTGCACGCCTGTGTCCAGAGCAGCTTATTGAAAATAAACCCCTTAGGACGTGCCTGCAACGCCCCTCTGAGGCGATTCGAAAGGCCGCTGTGTCCGAGTGACACACCCCTCATTTCCGCGCCGCGCAATTCGCATCCGGCGTCTCATAATCCACTTCAACCGATGGCGCCTTGCGCCGCTTCGTCTTGCTGAGATCGAAATCGAGCGCCGCAATTTCGTTGGGAGCGAGGCCAGAAGGATTGTTATTCGGGTCTTTATCGCCGGCGTAAAAATCCTTGCCTTCCTGGTAAGGAAGCCCGCCGATGCTCAAATGAATCGTGCCAGGGACCACCGGACACCGCGTCCGAAGAACATATCCAGTCCCGTACGGTTTGTTGCGTGCGACGTGACCCTCCGGAGTCTCCTTCATCACGCGCGCGGATTCAGCGCTCAACAGCATCGCGAACAAAAGCCCCAAGAGCATCTTCATAGGCCCATTCTATGCGAGCCGCAACTCCATCGCCCACGCATCGACATCCGGCCCGTAGTAACCCTTCACCGTCCTCACGCGCACAAATCCCAACCCCTTATAAAACCGCACTGCATCCTCATTCCCGATCCGCACCATCAACCTCCAGACCGCGACCTTTCGCCTCTTCAATGCACGCAGAGTAAAGCGGACCAAAGCCTCGCCCACGCCCCGCCGCCGCGCGTCCGGAAACACCGCGATCGAAATCAATTCCGCCTTTCCTTTCGCGAAACAAGTTATGGAATAACCCGCAATCCTGCCACTTAGCTTGGCGATAAGAAACAGTTCCGGACAATCCTCTAGCGCCTCGTCGAAAAGCTCGCGATCCCAAGCTTCGCGGCCAAACGAAGCAGCCTCAATCTCCAGAATCCGATCCACATCCCGCCGCACCGCTTGCCGTATTTCGATTCGAGAATGCAAATCCTAGAATGCCTGAAGCGCTACTCTGGTGCTTCATGCGTTTGGCTGTCCCGATCCTGCTCGCCGTCTTGGCCCTGAACGCGCAAACCGGCGAGGATGAATTTCACGTCTACACCGATCGCCCCCGCCTCTTCCTGAGGCCGCAGCGCCTGCGATTGCTGAAGCGTGAACGCGAGCGCCAGTCGATGCGCTGGACGCAATTCGAAACGCTCATCAAGGGCGGCGCGCCCATGCCGGAACCTGGATTTGCCTTCGCTCTCTACTACGCGGTCACAGGCGATGCCGCCATAGGAAAGCGAGCGGTCGATTGGGCGCTCGCACCATCGGCCGATATCCGCCAAACCGCCTTCGTATTCGATTGGTGCCAGGACCTGCTCACGCCTGCCCAATCTAAAACGCTGGCATCGAAACTCACCGCCGCGGCGCGCGATAATTCGATGAACAACATCCGCGCCGTTCGCACCCGCGTTCTAGCCGCCATCGCCGCTGCCGATGAAACCGGCGATCACGCTGAAGCCGCGATCCGCGACACCGTCGAGCGCTGGTGGATGAAACAGACGGCGCCCGCCCTCAACAACGGCCGCGACATCGCCCCCGGCGACGACACGTTCGCGCTTCTGGAACTCCTGCACGCCATCCGCGACAACACCCAGATCGATCTTCGCGAATCCGCTCCGGATTATTTCAAACAGCTTGCTGCGTTCTACGTCACTAGCCACTACCCCGCGCCTTTTCCCGCCGCCGAGAACGAATATCGCATCCCCATTTACAAAGGATCCGGACAGCCCGATCTCAACTCCGCCGCGATGTCGCGCGTCGCTGGACTCGAACTGGTCGCCTACGACACCAACGCGCTCGAAAACCAATTCGTCCAAGGCTGGCAGATGCAGGATCGGTTTCTGCTCCGCGGCACGCTCGGCAGCCCGTACGAATTCCTGTGGGCCAACCCTTACCAGCCAGGCTTGAGCTATGCCCATTTGCCTCTCGAATTTCACGACCCGCGCTCCGGCGATCTTTTCCTTCGATCGAGTTGGGATGAAGACGCCATCTGGTTCGGCCTCCATGACGGCGAAGCGCAGGTGTTCCGCGGCGGTCATATCACGGTATTGAAAATGACCGCGGCCTCCTCCGCGCAGTCGCCCAAGGTCGACATCGGAGACACCGCGACGGTGGTGCTGGGCCGGCCTGGCGCGCCATTCAAAGCGTCCACCGCGAGCGTCTATGTCATCGGACTCAAGCCCCAGCACCCCTACGATGTCGAAGTGGACGACGAAGAAATGATAGAGTTGGAAACCGACCACGCCGGTACTCTTCAAGTCACGTTACCCAAGGAACGGGAGAGCGGTGTCCGGCTAACAGACAGGAGCCAATCTTGAACGATTCAGAACGCGCCTTCGCAATTCAGTATCTGGAACAGACTCGCGACAGATTACTCGGGTTCGCGGCAACGCTCCCGGTTGAGCGCCGCGATCTCCGCAGAACCGAAACCGAGTGGAGCCCCGCCGGTTTAATCGAACACGTCATCGTCTTAGAGAACATAGCGCTACGCCAGATCCAGAACGCGACCGCCGATGAATCGCGACGCGGCAAAGGCGCTCACAAGGACCGCATGATTCTGGAAGGCGTACCCTTGCGCGCTACCAAAGTGCAGGCACCCGAGTTTGTCTGTCCAAAGGGCCGCTGGCCCGATTGGGACGTCATGATCGGAGAATTCTCAGGAGTTCGCAGCCGCGTGCTCGACTTCGCCAAGACCAGCGAGACGGACCTTCGCATCCACTTCGCGCCGCACCTGTTCTTCAAAGACTTGGATCAATACCAGTGGCTGATCCTGATCGCCGCGCACTGCGAGCGTCACGTCCGTCAGGCCGAAGAACAGCTTCAGTAATACCAGTCGCGCAGCCGCACATCGATCCCCGTTCCATCCAGCGCCTTCGCGAATACCTTGGTATCGCTTCCTTTGTAGTGATAGGGATAAACAATCTTGGGATGGAACGCTTTCACCGCGTCGGCCGCTTCTTCTGGCGTCATGGTATAAGGCAGATTCATCGGAATAAACGCCACGTCGATATTCTTCAACGCGCGCATTTCCGGAATCCCTTCGGTGTCGCCGGCGATGTAGAAACGCATGCCGCCATAGGTCAGGATGTATCCGTTGCCGCGCCCTTTATCGTGATAAAACTTGCCTTCCGATGGACCGCGTTTCAGGTTGTACATGGGCACTGCTTCGATCTTCCAACCTTCCCAAGTCGTGCTGTCGCCGTTATGCAACACCTTCGCCAGTGTAACGGTCTTCGCCACCGCTTCCGGCGCAATAATCGCCGTATCGCTCTTGCTGAGTTTGGCGATTAGCGGAGGGTCGAGATGATCCGGATGAATATCGGTGATCAGAATCAGATCGGCCTGCGGGATGCCTTCATAATTGCCCTGGCTCCAGGGGTCCACCTGAATCACCTTGCCTCCCGCCTGAATCATCATGCTGGCGTGACGAATGGGAGTGATCTTGACGGGACCCGCGCTGGTCTGAAACTCTTCCACGGGTCGATGCGGCTGAGCCACTAACGCGGCCCCAGCCAATAACAGCAACGAGAAACGCATATGTCCTCCACGTTCAGTAAGATGTTCAGCCCGCCGGGCTTCGCACGGGTGCGAGAGTGAACGACAGCAGAAAAATCGCGAGCGCCAGCCAACCCAGGCGCGTCCTCACCGGGTCCATTTTCGACGTATCGTAAATCACGGGATGCCGCAGTGCAAAGACCGCTAGAATCACCGACCAGACCAGCCATGAGACACCGGCCCACACATTGTCGAACCGGAACATCGAATAGACTGCCAATCCCAGAAGACAGCCGATGAAAGCTTTTGAAAAGAGTTTGTGTTTCTGACCGGCGAACGCATACAGGATGTGTCCGCCGTCAAGCTGGCCGATCGGCAGCAGGTTGAGCGCCGTGGCCAAAATCCCGACCCACGCTGCGCGCGCCATGGGATGCAGATAGATGTCCGTGGCCGGCACGCCTGGAAAAATCGCCCACTCGAAAATCCGCAGAACCAACGGCGTTCCGAAGATGATATCGCCCTGAGTGCCGATCCCGTGAATGATCTTCGAATTAGCGACACCGATCGCGAGCGCCGGAAGCAGCACCGCAAATCCCGCCAGCGGTCCCGCGACGCCCACGTCAAAGAGCGCCCGCTTGGTATAAATCGGCGAGCGGATACGAATCACCGCGCCCAAAGTTCCGATCAGCGTCGGAACCGGAATGAAGTACGGCAGGCTCGCGTCGATCCCGTAGTGCATGCACGCGATGTAATGCCCCATCTCATGGCACAGCAGAATGAGCAGCAAGGTCAAAGAGAAGGGCAGACCGTCGAGGAGCATCGCCGGATGCTTCGGAAAATCCGCGAAGACTAATAAAATACGATCCAAGTCGATCGGCTTGCCCTGTCGAAAACCATCGGCCAGCACGGCGCCGCTAAGGGACGTCGTAACCAGGGTCAAGGTAAACAGGAAGACGTGAAACAGCACGCGCTGCACCGAGACAACCGGGCGCGGCCAACTGAACAGACTTGCTGCGGAGGAAGGTGGAACCACAAAACTACTGTAGAGTTTGGAGTTCCTTGCCGGGTTTGAAACGCACGGCCTTGCCCGGAGGTATTGCTACTTCCGCGCCCGTGCGGGGGTTGCGGCCGATTCCGGTCTTGCGGGGCCGCACGTTGAAAATACCGAAGCCGCGAAGCTCGATGCGCTCGCCCTGTGCAAGCGCGCGCTTCATGCTTTCAAAAACGGTTTCAACTGCCATCTCGGCCTTCGTTTTGGTTATGCCGGTCCTGTTCACAACTTCATTGATGATATCGAGCTTAATCAAAACAATCCTCCTCGGACGAGCAACTGACGCGTGGCTGAAAATCGCTCCGGCAGGTTCCAGACAGGAGCAAACCTCATGATAGGATTAGGGTTAGCCCTTTGTCAAGAAGCCCTGCCAGAAACTGCCCATGTCGAGCCCTCAAATTTTCTCCTTAATCGGCGCCGATGCGTATCGTGAACTCTGTTCTCAACTCGTCAACGGAGTGGCTGTAGCCACCGTCACCGCGCCCGACGGAAAGCCGCATGGATTGACGGTCAGTTCGTTTACCCCGGTTTCTATCGAGCCGCCACTGGTTCTCGTCTGCATCGATTTCCGCTCCACCGCGGTAGACCATTTCCGGCAAGAACCGTTTTTTGCCATCAATGTCCTGACCGAAGAGCAGCGCGAACTCTCGGTCTCTTTCGCCGAAAAGCCCGAGGGCCGCTTCGAAGACGTCGATTGGAAACCAGGCCAGACCGGTGCCCCTGTATTGACCGGATCGCTCGCAATTATCGAGTGCCGCCTGGACCGCGTTGTCGAGGTTGGCGACCACGCCATTATCATCGGCCACATCGTCGCGGGGCAAACCTATCCCGGCAATCCTTTGGTCTATTTCAATAGAACCTACCGAAGTCTTAGGTAAACTTTGCCGCAGCTATCAGTTCGCTGGGCCGATCTTCCTTTGGTTTCTTGAACTGAAAGCTGGCATACCGATTGCACTTCCGCATGGCGGGAGGGATGAATATGAAAACCGTGGATCTTCTCTTGGTGGAAGATAATCCTGGTGACGTCAGGCTAACCGAGGAGGCCCTGCGTGACGCGAGTATGCCGGTGAACTTGAGCGTTGCCACGGACGGCGCGGAAGCCATCGAGTTCCTCCACCGCCGCGGGAAATATAAGAACGCTCCGCGTCCCGATTTAATTCTTCTCGATCTGAACTTGCCGAAGAAGACCGGCCCCGAAGTGTTGTCGGACATCAAGTGCGATCCGGACTTGAAGCGCATCCCGGTGCTGGTTATGACCACTTCGAGTGAACAGGACGATGTTCAGAAAGCGTACAGCTTAAACGCGAATTGCTATATCACAAAGCCCATTCAGCTCGACGATTTCTTGAACGTGGTGCAGTCGATCGAGAATTTCTGGCTGAAAACCGCCCTGTTGCCCGAGCGGTAACAGTAGCGGAGACGACCGCTTTGCGCCGTTTGCGGTTTCTACATCCCCAACCAATGCAGCGGACCCGTAGTCATCCACGGGATGTAGGTGATCAGCAACACCGTCCCCATCAGTATAAATAAGAACGGCAGCGTCGCCCAGATAATCGTTCCCATCGGCTTTTTAAAG
>JBEKUT010000282.1:0-9386 GCA_049514735.1 Bryobacteraceae bacterium | reverse complement strand
CGGAATCGGGGACATGGATGAGGATCGGCTCTGGGGAGACATCAATCCAAGCGGTGGAGTAAAGGGTGTCGGCGTTGGGACGGATTATCTGCCGGGAATCGGGACGCGGAAACTGCGGGACGTGAGTGAAGCGGTTGACCGGCATTTCGCCGCGGGTTGCTTCAATCAGAACTAGAGGGTAAGCGTAAAGGTACGCGCGCTGCGCGATGTCGCGAACTTCGTCAGTGGTGATTTGGGCGTTGAGCACAGTCATAGCCAGCAGTGCGATTCCAGCCGATCTTCGCAGGATTGGCCGATGACGCATGGCTCGTTCAAGAGTCATTGCAAGAGGCATCTCTCGTTGGTTCGAGTCTCTCATGGACGGCACTCGCAGATCACATTTTATAGCACCCCGGAACGCGCGCTACTCAGGTCCCGCTCCACGCGATGCGATGAGTATTGTCGCTGACTCGCGCCCCTGCTCGGGCAGCGCTGTAGCGAGCGTGTTACGCACCATCCGGAAATTGCGTGTGCATACCAACCCGCCAACCACCCATATGCGCACCAGGAGTCAGACAGGAGGTTGGAGAGAAGCACGCTCGCAATAAGCTCACTGTGATACCGGCCAGACGGCGCTGATCGGGGCAAGACACCGGATCTGAGCGGTCAGACCAGCCTTAAGGCCGCGCGGAGAAAGGACGGATGATTCTTAAACTGAACGGAATTGCTGCTCAACCCCAGAAAAAGCTGGCCTGCACTTCGCAGAAATTTCGGCGCTGTCTCCGAATTAGCCGCCCGCTTGGGTTCGGCATGGGCTCCTAAAGTACTGGACCCTAGAAGCCGAAGTTTAACTAGCGGCCGCAGTGAATAGAGCGAACACCTTAATCCTCGCGATGCTCGCCGTGCTGCCATGCGCGGCGCAACGCTATAGTTTCAAAACGTATGGCGAGGAACAAGGGCTTAACAACCTCGCAGTACAGTGTTTTGCACAAGACACAATTGGCTTCTTGTGGGTGGGCACTCAGAACGGACTATTTCGCTACGACGGGGAAACGTTCCGGCAATTCGGCATTGAAGATGGCCTGCCTAGTAGCCGCATCGAGAGTCTGCACGTGTCCGCCGACGGGACCCTTTGGGTGGGCACGCGCATCGGCCTGGGCCGCCGCGTGGCCAATCGCTTCGAACGGGTAAACATAAACGGCGCCCAGGGAATATCCGGCCGCAATGGGATTTCATCGGACACCGCGGGAAACGTTTATCTCGCGACCGAACACGGGTTGGCTATTGGCGCCCAGCATTCCAAAACCGGATGGAAGTTCGATCTCATTCCGTCAGACGGGCGCCTCCTTAGCAGCGTCTACGCGCAGCCGAACGGCGCGATTTGGTACAGCCAGGGATCGAAAGTGTTCCGCCTTGTCAATGGCGCACCGGTATTCGTGGAAAGTCCCGATACTTCCGGCGATTGGGACGCGATCCTGGCGGACCGTGATGGAAGCGTCTGGATTCGCAGTCAAACCTCTCTCGCCGTCTTGCGCAACGGGGACACGGAGTTTGCTTCTATTAACGATCCCCGCCTGGAAAGTAATGGAACGTTCGGCGCCTTGAGCCTCGATCCCGAAGGACGTTTGATTGTCCCGGTTTCAGCGGGGCTGCTCCGGCAAAACGGAACCGCATGGGAATCGATTGGAGCGAAGCAGGGACTGCCCGTCGCGTCTACGTCGTTCGTTTTCGCGGACCGCGAAGGATCGGTATGGATCGGTATGCTGGGGTCTGGGCTGCTGCGCTGGCTCGGTTATAACGAATGGGAGAGTTGGACTCAGAACGAGGGTCTGAGCAACGACTCGATTTGGTCGATTAAGCGCGACGGGGCGGGAAAACTTTGGGTTGGCACGCATCATGGCCTGAATTACGACGGCTCTCCCGAAGTGGCGCGGACAGGAGAAGCTCTCGGAATTCAGTGGCGATCGTTCCCGCGGTTCGAAAAGGAGTCGACACGCGCACTCGTGCGTACTGCCGGCGGCCTGTGGGTGGGGGGCGATCCGGGTCCGCTCTGCCGGGTCCAGCAAGGGTCTGCGGCAACGATTTGTTTCGGCGCGGAGGCTGGCCTTCTCGCTTCGGGCATCTTGCACCTGATGGCCGATCGGGAGGGGCGTTTGTGGGTCGCTTCGCGGCAGGGGCTTTTTGTCAGCCTGCCAGTGGACAGCGCGGCCTGGAAGTCCTCGCGCAACAAGTTCGAGCGCATCGCTCCTCCCGGAGACGACGCCGGAGAGGTTTTCCGTACCACGATTCAAGACCGGCGGGGTGACATTTGGGCCGCCGGGACGCGTGGGCTCGCGCGCTTATCGAATGGCGCGTGGACGCGGTATACAACGCGAGACGGGTTGCGCCATAACGAAGTCGGGTACCTCGCGGAAGGCCCGGACGCTTCACTGTGGATCGGATACTCCGAGGCTCTGGGAGTGACACAGGCAACGGTGGAAGGGCCGTCCCTGAAGCTGCGGCATTATTCGCACGCAACCGGATTGACATCGGATAGATGTCTCTTCGTGGGCGCCGATTCGCGCGGTTGGATCTGGTACGGCAGCGACCGGGGTGTCGACGTTCTGTGGGGCGAGCGCTGGCGGCACTTCAGTAAAGCCGATGGGCTCGTCTGGGATGACGTGAACGGAAACGCGTTCTTTGCCGACAATGACGGATCGGTATGGATCGGGACCAGCCGGGGGCTGTCGCATTATCGCCCGGAACGCACCGATCTGGGCACCGTGGTTCCCGCCACGCTGCTGACGGAAACCCAACTCGGCGGCAAAACGCCTGGCACAAACTCGCCGGTCGTCGTCGCATCCAGTCAGGATTCCTTCGCTGTGAACTTCACCGCACTGTCCTTTCGTAATGAAAGCGACCTGGTTTTCAGGTATCGGATGCTGGGGCTCGAGAACGAATGGATTGAGACGAAGCAAAGGACCCAAAGATACGCCGGCCTTCATCCCGGAATTTACACCTTCGAAGTCGCCGCGCGCGACGGATCGCAGTTAGGCGCGCCGGCTAGATTCTCGTTTGAGATACGGCCTCCGTGGTTCATGACGCTGTGGTTCCGGCTGCTGTGCATTGGGGCCGCTCTGTTCTTCGCCTGGCTGCTCTGGAAGCGCAGGATGAGGCGGATGCTCAAAGATCATCGCGGTCTGGAGGCGGCCGTGCTGGAACGTACTGCGGAATTATTGCAGGAGCGCGCGCGGGTGCTCGAAGAGAAAGCGCGAGCCGAGCAGGAGAAGGCCAAAGTTGAGGAGCAAAACCACGAAATCGAACGCCTGCTTGTAGAAGCGCAGCAAGCCAGCAAGCTGAAGAGCGAGTTTCTGGCGAATATGAGCCACGAGATTCGCACACCGATGAACGGAATTCTCGGAATGACCGAACTGGCGCTGGCAACCGCCCTGACCGGGGAACAACGCGAATACATCGAGATCGCGAAAAGCTCGGCCGATTCGCTTCTAGCGCTGTTAAACGACATTCTGGATCTTTCGAAGATCGAAGCCGACCGTCTGGATCTGGAGCAGGTGGAATTCTCTATCCGCCAGACCATGGCCGACATCGCAAGAATGCTGGCCCTCAAGGCTCGAGAAAAGAATCTTCTGCTGAGCTGGGAGATCGGACCGGGCGTTCCGCAGTTCGTTGTTGGCGATCCTGTCCGTCTGCGGCAAGTCCTTCTGAACCTCCTGGGCAACGCCATCAAGTTTACACATGAGGGCCGGATCACAGCTCAGATCCGCCTGGAACCACCGGACGACACCTCAGCCACGAACGGCGCGGTGCTACTGCACTTTATCGTTTCGGACACCGGCATCGGTATCGCTGCCGACAAACGCGACATGATTTTCGACGCGTTCCGTCAGGCTGACGGTTCCACCACCAGACAGTACGGCGGAACCGGTCTGGGTCTCACCATCTGTTCCAAAATCGTCAGGCTGATGGGCGGGAAGATCTGGGTGGAAAGCCAGGCCGGCAAGGGAAGTGAGTTTCATTTCACCGCTTCCTTCCAACGGCCGCTGGAACGAACCGGCGGGGATTTGCGGCGCATCTTCGACGCGGTGCAGCGGGATCAACCGGCCGCGCGGAGCCTGCGCGTTCTTCTGGCGGAAGATAATTCCGTGAATCAAAAACTCGCGATGCGATTGATCGAGAGGCGCGGCCACCACGTGGCGGTCGCCGGCGATGGCAGGAAAGCGCTCGACATTCTCGAGAACGAAGAGTTCGACGTGATCCTGATGGACGTGCAGATGCCCTTAATGGACGGCCTGGAGACCACCGCCGAAATTCGCAGAAGAGAGAAAACAACGGGAGCCTACACTCCGATCGTCGCCATGACGGCCCATGCGATGAAGGGCGACCGGGAGCGCTGTTTCGCCGCCGGCATGGACGCCTATGTCAACAAGCCCTTCGATCCGGCGACGCTGATTTCCACCATCGAAGAAGCCGCGTCGCCGGGCCGGCCGCGCGGGTAATAAGACAGGCGATTGAGCCACAACGTATCCCGATAAGTCACGGACCTTCCTTCACGCTCCGGTGAGATGAATCGGATGGTTGATGAAAGGCGTTGAAAAAAGCGAATTCGAGTGACGCGCCGCCGCCGATATCGTCTCGCAGCCACAAAAGCTTAGCGGCCGAAACTCGTCACTGCCAGCTAAAACGCCCGGTAGCGCCCAAAAAACCAGCGCGGAATTCTATTTATACTTTCTATCGATTGCTTCTCGATAATTAGCGGTGCGCCCGTGGCACACGCGAGGATTGTCACCGGCGCCTCAGGCGCGGATTGGAGTGGCGCGAGCCACAAAATGGAAATCACGGCGCTCAATTATTCTTCCGGCGGGTATCCCACCACTGCGATCCCCGCAACGTCGGCCTGGCGCAGCATCTCTTCCTTATCGAGCAGCAATGTTCGTCCCGCATCCACCGCGAGAAAACTTGTGCCGGTCTCCTTCATCACGTCGATGGTGTTCAATCCAGCAACCGGAACATCGAAGAGCAGGTGCTTGCGCCGGCGCGATGCTTTCACCAAAGTCAGCCGCCGTCCGTTGACCAGCGCTGCCGCGCGCCGCAGCATGGCATCGGTACCCTCCATCGCCTCCAGCGCCACGCAGGCCCGCTCGCATATCGCCACGCCCTGGCCGAGATCGAGCGCCGCGAGTGCGTTCGCAATCCGCCGGCCGTACCTGGCGTCTTTCTCTTCATCCGAAGTCGGCTTGCGCCTGGTCATCGCGCCGGAAGCCGCCAATAGAGACTTCAGCAGAGCGGTGGAGTCAGTCAACCTGATACCTTCATCCTCCAGCACCTTCTGAACGCCCCCGATCAGCGCGTCGGTATTCTTCTCACGCAGCGAAGAGAGCAGCTTCAAGAGCCGCCAATCGGGACGCAACGACGAAAATATGCTGACGTGCTTTACTTGCCCCGCCATCATTACTTCCGTGATTTTTTCTTCCTTGCAAATTTCGATCAGGCGGCTGAGCTGGCCAATCGAGATCCAATAGCATCGCGACGCCAGCTTCTCCAACTCCGGGCTCGCTTCTTCGCGGATGCAAATAACCACTACTTCGTCGCCGAGCTTCCGGGCCATCTCGAGCGCCAGCACCGGGAAACGTCCGCTCCCGGCGATCATTCCATAGCGGCTCACCGGGCACAACTCACTTCACGAAGCCGCGTTCGGAGCGCGCGATGAAGGCGAGCAAGTCGTCGATCTCCGGCGTATGCTCCACTTCGCCGTTGATCTTGTCCACCGCCTGTGTCGTGTTCAGGCCGGACTTGCCCAGGAGCCGGAACGCCTTATGAAGCGCTTCGATCGACGCCGCCGAGTAACCGCGCCGCTCCAGTCCGATTTTGTTCGCTCCAAAAACTTTGATTTCGCGCTGGCTCGACGACAAGGAGTACGGCATCACATCCTGCGTCACAACACTGAACCCGCCGATCATGGCGTGCTTGCCGACGCGGCAGAATTGATGCAATCCCGTATGCGCGCCTATCACCGCCCAGTCTTCGATAATCACGTGCCCGCCGCAGGTGGTGCTGTGCGAGAGCACCACATGATTGCCCACCCGCACGTCGTGCGCGATGTGCGTGTAAGCCATCACCAGGTTGTCGTTGCCGATAGACGTCAGCATCCCGCCGCCTTCGGTGCCGCGGTGAATGGTTACAAACTCGCGAATTTTGTTGCGGTGGCCGATGCGCGTTTCGGAACGCTCACCGGCATATTTCAAATCCTGCGGCGCCACGCCGACAGTGGAATACGGATAGAAGACATTGTCTTCGCCGATATCAATCGGCCCATCGATAAAAACATGTCCCATCAGCCGCGTGCGCGCGCCAATTCGCGCGTCGGCATTGATCACGCAATACGGACCGATTTCGGCTGTCTCGTCGACCTTCGCGGATACATCGACAAGCGCCGTCGGGTGAATCGCCATCAGACCTGAGCAACGGCCGGCTCAAGCGCTCGCTCCGCCGGCTTATCGGCAAGCTTGCACATCACCTCGGCTTCGGCGACCACGTGGCCGTCCACGGTCGCTGTGCCATACATTTTCGCCACGCTCGCTTTGCGCTTCGTAACCTTCATCTCGATGCGAAGCTGATCGCCGGGCATCACGGGCCGGCGGAATTTCGCCTGTTCCACGGAGGCGAGTAAAACCAGTTTGCGATGCCGGTCGGGAATCGATTTGAGCACCAGCACGCCGGCCACTTGCGCCATCGCTTCCACGATCAGCACGCCGGGCATAACCGGAAAATCGGGAAAATGGCCGGCAAAAAAGGGCTCGTTCACCGTCACGTTCTTGATGCCGACGATGCGTTCCTCTTCGAGCTCAACGATCGAATCGACCAGCAGCATCGGATAACGATGCGGGAGAATGTCCCGGATTGCATGAATGTCCAGGATGGGCATGGGAAGCTGATATTGTAACAGCGATGCAGTCTTACCTTGAGTTTGCGCGCGCCCATCAGTCCGAAATTATCGCGCTCCTGCGAGAGCTGGTTCTCGCCGAATCGCCCAGCTTCGACGCCGCGGCGGTGAACCGCTTCGTCGAGTTGGTGGCCGACAAACTGAACGGCGTTGGGAAAGTAAAAACATTTCCCGGCGGCCGCTTCGGTAAACATCTTCGCTGCGAATTCAAATTGCCGGGCCGCGGCAAGCAGGGGCAAATCCTCGCCCTCGGCCATTCCGATACGGTGTGGGAAATCGGCCAGATACCATTCGCTGTCTCGAAGGAACGCATCGCGGGACCCGGCGTGCTCGACATGAAATCGGGTATCGCGTTTTTTATTTTTGCGATGCGGGCGCTGGTCGAGTTGGACCGGCCCGTGAAGCATGGTGTCGTCTTGCAGTTGAACTCCGATGAAGAAGTGGGAAGCGAATCTTCGCGTCCTCTCACGGAGGAGGCGGCAAAAAAGAGCGCCACGGTGCTGGTGCTCGAACCTGGCACGGGTCTCGAAGGCAAGTTGAAAACCGCTCGCAAAGGCGTCGGCGATTACGTCGTCACCGTGAAAGGCCGCGCCGCGCACTCCGGCCTCGATTTTGAAGCGGGCGCCAGCGCCGTGCTGGAACTGGCCCGTCAGATCGAGCGCATCGCTACTTTCACGAACATCAAGCGCGGCATAACCGTGAATCCCGGTGTCATCTCCGGAGGAACGCGTACCAATGTCATTGCCGCCGAGGCTCGCGTCGAAGTCGATATGCGCGTGGCGCGTCTGAAGGACGCAGCAGTGCTCGATAAGAAATTCCGGTCGCTGAAGCCGATCGACAAGCGCTGCTCCATTCAAGTTGAGGGAGGGCTGAATCGCCCGCCCATGGAGCGCT
The DNA here is from genome assembly GCA_049514735.1 of Bryobacteraceae bacterium. GTDB lineage: Bacteria > Acidobacteriota > Terriglobia > Bryobacterales > Bryobacteraceae > JAICMB01. The sequence goes on along the minus strand of JBEKUT010000282.1, from coordinate 1,573 downwards.
CCCCCGAAATCCGAGCTTTATTCAAAACCGCGCAATCGCTCGCGCGGGAGATCGGCGTGAAACTCGAGGAATCTTCGGTTGGCGGCGGTTCCGACGGAAACTTCACGGCCGCTCTGGACATCCCGACTCTCGATGGCCTCGGTGGCGTGGGCGAAGGCGCTCACGCGGTGAACGAAAGCATCTTGATCGATCGCATCGCGGACCGCACCGCCTTATTAGCCGGCCTAGTCGCGACTCTTTAATGGACCACCGCATGCAACGATCCTGCTATTCCGCGCCGTGACCGGAAGGAAGTGCCCATGGGCATGAAGAATCTCGACCGTAACCGAGCCGTGACCGGCAGGGAGCGGTAATAGCCCGTAATTTTTTCGACAGGTTCTTCAGGGCAGCGGAAAACCTGCCGCGGACGGTTCGAGAGCGACAATTTTCGGAATCGTATCGACGCCAAGCCGATCGCCAAGCTTGTGTCCGGCGTCAATAAACATCGGGAGCTTTGACGGGTGTTTCTCGAGAAAAGTCCGGACTGTCGCCAGAGGCTCCCTAGAGATCGCCAGCACCGCAAAATCGCCCGGAGCCATTGCTTCCAGCCGCGCTAGTTCGGCCCGGCAAGGCACACACCAAGTCGCCCAGAAGGCCAGCAGCACGCGCTTACCGCGATAGTCATTCAAGCGCACGCGCGTTCCGTCCAATCGCAGAAGCACCGGATTCAGCAACTCGTCCAGATCGAGTAGAGCGACCCGAGCCCGAATCGACGGACTGTCCTGTCCCGCGCTAAGTTGCCGTTCGCGAATGACCGCAGCGAGCGCAAGGTAAGCGGCCGGATCGTCCCCGTTGTGCTCCACTTCTTCCACAAGCCGCTGCACGTCCACGTTCCCCGGCAAATCGAGTCGTGAGGCAAACTCAACCGGCCCGCCCCCCATAAGCCCGGACAAACGATCCAGCGTGTCGGCCCGAGCCCTTGGAGCTTCTCTCGCCGCCAACGCCTTTATACGCGCGACCAGATCCTCAACATCGCCTGCCCGCAACGCCGCCACAGCCAAAAAAACTAAGGCGAGACGCATCAAGGCTGCTTCACCGCCGCGCCATATTTCCGCAGGATCTCCATCGTCCGGCCGATCGGCAAAGCCTCCACCGTATGCCCACTCCCCGTTGTTGTAGACGCCATAAACAGCGAGTTGTAGACAGCCTCTTCCGTCGCCTCAATCGCCGCCAGAAAAAGCGGCGACATAGCTTCGTTGCTCAGCAAGTCCTTCGAATGCGAGGTCGAAAACGCGATGGCATAATCGCCGCTGCCATTGCTTCCGGCAGACCCCGTGCGGCCCAATCCGAGCACCGTCCGCTCTGACAAGCGCTTCAGATTCCGCGCATCGATGGGAGCATCCGTCGCCACTACGATCATGCACGACCCTTTCGCGGAATCGAGTTGACCCTTCATGTAGTATCGGCCCAACTCGCGTCCCACCGGCGCTCCGGCAATCGTCAACACGCCGCCAAAGTTCGTCTGCACCAGCACGCCAACCGTATAGCCGCCGAAAGCCGCCGGAACTTTACGCGAAGACGTTCCGATCCCGCC
>JBEKUT010000281.1:0-9390 GCA_049514735.1 Bryobacteraceae bacterium | reverse complement strand
GAGGTAACGCCTCTGCTTCAAACTCAGAAATCGCTTGCCTTGTCTGGATCGCCAGCACGCGTGTTACATCCTTTCCAGGGTGGAAATTCGGAGCGCCAATTTAAGACTCAACGCCTTTGAAGCTCCGACGGCCACATGATGGAAACGCCTACTCTTTCTTCGTTTCGTAGATCTGAAAAGTCACGGCCTACTCAAATCGCTGTATCGAGAACCGCAAATGAAGAATGCCTGCCGCCGTGTTGGAAAACGTCGTACAGGATAACTTCCTATACGTAATGCCGAGCTTGCCGGATGAGGCGTACCGAAACCCCAATATCGCAGGCAATAAAGTAACGCAATATTCCGTGCAGTTAATTTCGTTTGGCGGTGATCGCTGTGCGGACCTGGGCCAGTTCCGCGTCCGCGTGAAAGACCACATTCTGTCCGCTGCCGGAGACGCCCAAGCGCCGCCAGAGAACTGGCAAGTCGATCTCCATGGGCGCATCCTTCATCCGTAGATACAAGTCCGTCAACACGGTCGTGCCAACTGTATCGTCGGCAGCCTGCAGGGCGCGGGCGAGCGGCCACTCCGTTTCAATGTTTCCTCCCGCGCGGAGAATACCGCGCAGTGCGTCCTGAAGTCCGTACTTGTTCCCGCTCCGTTCATGGATGCGGACATCGGCGAAGAGGCAGAACAGGGCTCCTCCCCAGTAGGTGCTGGCCCATGTATGCGTCTGGTCCAAGCCGCGGTCGCCGGGGTGCGGCTCGCCCTTGGGAATATCGCGCATGAGATCGCCCCAGACTCTTTCGACTGTGAGCGTGCCCGCTTGCGCGCGGGCGATCGGCTCTACGTAAGTCGCGATTCCTTCCTCAATCCAATGGTGCTGACGGGCCACGCTGGGAAAGGCCATATGGACGAGTTCGTGCGTCATCGTCCAATCGTCTTCCAGATCGGACGCAGCGGTGAGTTGGCCTACGCTAATCCTGGTGCGGGCCGGTGTTTCGCCGTATGTAGTTCCGCCCAGCACGCCCGCTCGGCCCGGAACCGGGTGAACCTCAATGAGAGCCCTGGGAACTGGGAACTGTCCGTAATAGACGCTCACCGCGTGGCCCGCGGCGGCGATCCATGCGCGGATTGCGCCTATGCCAACGCCGAAATCGCCCGAGCCGACACGGACATCGAGATGCGCGCCTCCGATTTCCAAGTCGAATGGTTCCGAACCGTGAAGGCTCCAAGAGCTCATTCCAGCCGCGGCAACAGCGATGGCGGAACGGCGGGTCTGGATCCGAGGCGCACTATTTCTCATCGGGCGGAAATCTCGCCAACAGAACCCAACAGAATCGGCAGCAGCACTCCTAATCCTAATGCGAACAGCCACAAGGCTGGTGCGGGGGTACCAATTGGCCGGGACCGGCGCAATTCGCGGGCGGCCGCTTTCGGGTCCAACAGCAGCCATCGAGTATAGCGGCTCTCCAGTAGGAGAAAGACCAAGGCCGTCACTTCTCCGTAAACAAGGTGCCCCAGCAAAGAGGGCAGCAGCATGGACGCCGCTTCCGCGCTCCAGTCGCATTCGCCCGTGAGCATCAATGGAAGCAGGGTCATCGGTCCCAGATACCACCAGATCATGCCGAACAACCATCCCCAGGAAGCGCCCAGTCCGAGGCTTGGCGATTCGTTGCGAAACAGGAGCCCGTAACTCATCCCCAGCATAGCGCCGATCAGCAGATAAAGAAGGAAACCCAATAGCGGAGAAATCCCGGTACCAAGTCCCGCGATCTTGGAAAAAACGTTGGTGGCCAGCAACACTGGGCTGGAGACCAAAGCTCCAACGAAACCGGCCATGAAGCCCCATTGTAACGACCGCAAAACGCGGAAGCCGGGTCCTTCTCTTTCGCGGTTCAACGGATCGGACTGTATGAACAAACGCACCCACAGCCGGTCCAGGCTGGCATATACGACGCCCAAGATCACGCCGTAAACAATGTGCCCAACCAACGATCCAAACAATTGATTGCCGCGATCGGCCGACCAATCGAGGCGGGCTCCCGCCAGGAGCGGCAGTATAGTCAACTGGCCCAGGAACCACCACAGAATCGCGTATCCCAGACCCCAGCCCATGGAAGAGCCATAGCTGCGGATGTCCCGTTGAAACAGCAAACCGAACGTCGCGCCGATCAGGAGCGCGACAGCGAAATGGAAGATCACTTCCGCGGAGCGGGAATTCATGTCTCCAAAACCGGAAAGGAGTGGAAAGAAGTTCCCCGCATACATCCAGCGGCTGAAGATCAAACCGCTGAACGTGCCAGACAGTCCGCCCGCGGCCACCGCTCTTCCCCAACGGAATTCCGGTTGATCGGCGCCAGCAAAGCGACTCCCGCGAATCCCCAGCGCGACCCCCACCGGCAAACCCAGACACAAAAGCGCGGCCACTAGTTGTGGGAAATTATCGCGCGCGTCGCGCAGCATTGTGCCGGAGCGGCCGGCGCCGGAAAACAGCGCAAGCACTCCGGCGGGAATCGTCACCCATGCCAGAAAAGCAAAACTGAGCCCCCAGATGAGGCCGGCGCCAGGACTGGTAGCGCGCCGCGCGAAGAACAGGCCGAATGTCAAACCGAACAGCGCCCCTACCGCCGACCCTTGCACTATGGACGTTCCCAGTGCGGCGCCCGCTAAGACGCCTCCCACTGCGCCCACAATGGCGCCGGTCAGCGCCGCATTCAGACTTGGCTTCAGCTCTGTAGACATAAGGCCGTCATTTGAGATCGATGGTCTGAACGATATCGCGCGGGAAGAATAGCTCGATGTTCCAATCCATCAGGACTCGGATTCTCCGCTCCCAGCCGGGCAGTTTCCCCAGATAGATAGTTCGCCACATCACCCACGCGAGCAATCCGGAAAATCGCATCGTCCGCCCGCGCGCGAAAGGGATGCTCAGTTCCGCGCACGCCGTTTGATGGCCGACCACGCACAGCGCACCCAGCGAATCGAAATGGAAGGGGCGTCCCGGACGGCCCGCCAACGCGGCCTGAATATTCATTGCGAGCACATTGGCTTCCCGCAGTGCGAATTGCGCGGTGGGTGGACACGGCTTGCCGGTTTTCGAGTCGGTTACGGCCGCGCAATCGCCCAGCGCCCATAGGCCGGGATGTCCCGGCACAGCCAGAGTAGCGTCCACCAATACGGCGCCGCGTTTGTCCCTCTCGACCGGAAGCGATTTCACCAGCGGATTGGGCGCGGTGCCCGCAGTCCAGACCAGCGTTGCGGCGCGAATTACGGCATCGCTGAGGATCACGACGCCGGGTTCGGCACCGGTGAGACGCGCGTTCAGATGAAATTGGACGCCGCGCGCTTGCATCTTCTGCTGCGCGTAGCGCCCAAGCGATTCGCTCAACTCGGGCAGAATACGATCCCGCGAATGAACCAGAACGGTGTTGAGTTCCGCGGCGCGCAAGCTGGGATAATCCGCGAGAATACCGTGGGCGAAATCGTTGATCGCGCCCGCCAGTTCGACGCCGGCGAACCCGCCGCCGGCCACCACGAACGTCAGCAGCGGCGCTCGAACGGATGCGTCCGGCTCCCGGTCGGCGCGTTCAAACATTTCGATGATATGGTTGCGGATGCGGATGGCGTCTAGCAGGCTCTTGAAATTGAACGCCAGCTTTTCGACGTTCGCCATTCCGAGGTAATTCGAAACCGCGCCCAGCGCCAGCACCAGGTGGTCGTAGCGGATCTCGCGTAGCGAGGCACTGCCGGAGTCGCCCGCGCTATCGGCTACCATCACCCTGCGGACCTCCGAATCGATTTCCCGAACGTGCCCGCGAATAAATTCCGTGCGATGCAAACTGCTTCGCAGCGGCGTGCTGATGTGGCTCGGTTCGAGACTGCTGCCCGCGACCTCCGCGAGCATGGGAGTAAAGAGCAGCGCATTGGTCTCGCTCACCAACGTGATGGAGACCGAGCGATCTTCGCGCAGCAATTCCTCGAGACGGAGCGCCGTCTCCATGCCGGCGAAACCGCCTCCCAGAATCACGATCCGCTGCGGGTCCTGCGCGTCAGGCGTCGCGGGCTGCGTCTCCGGGCCGAAAACACGGACAGCCAGGTCGTTGAATGCCTGAACCAATAGTCCGAGTGTCGCGCCGTAAAGAATCCAGCCGACCAGCGCTGGGAAATGCGCGCGCATCTGCGCGGCTCCCCAATCAGGCATCTGCCCTGACAACACCGGCATCGCGATAACGCTAATCAGTCCCCAGAACGGAATCCCCAGTGTGGCAGCGGCCATCAGGGCATCCACATAAGCGCCGCGAGCCGCGCGCGAGCCAGCCGCATACACGGCGCCAAGTCCGATCCCTAAAGCAACGGTCCAGAGCTGCGGCGCAAGCGTGACAAACAACGCCGCGCTTGCCAGGCCGCCGGCGATCGCTCCCAGCAATGCTCGCCTGACGTATCGGTTCACTGGTCCACACACCTCCTGCGTCCTTCGATATATGATCTCCGGACCCTAAATCATTCCGCGCTTACGATCATGGCCAACGCGCTACGCGTGGGGGATCGCCTGGCGGAACGGCTCGGTGGCGTTATGCCGGAAATAGCGCGCCAATAAGGTGTCGAGACAAAACTTGCCCGGTCCGAAAATCAGGATTATGAGCGATGCCACCAGGAAAGTGTACGGCGCCGCCGCATAGAATTTATCCGGATCGGAAAAGATCGAAAACAGCGCCTCGCGGTCCCCGGTGATGAACGCCACGATCATGTTGCCCGTGAGCAGCAACGCGATCGGCCGCGAGGCCAACCCTACGGCGAGCAGGATGCCGCCAACCAGTTCCAGACAGCTAATAGCTGGCGCCATGAGTCCGGGCGCGGGGATGCCCAGCGTGCCAAAATAGTCGATCACTTTGTCCAGATGCGTCAGATGTCCGATTCCGGTTTGGATAAACTGCCATCCCCAATAAAGCCGCACCGCTAAGAGGAAGGGCGATTGCAAACTGGATGCCGCCGCGGTCAGCATGCCGTAGAGCCGTTCGATTGTTTTCATCTTGATGTATTCTCAGGACTGCACAGCCAGCCCAAACGCGACCAGTTCGCGAACCATGTCTCGACCATGCCGGGTTCGGATACGCCATCCAACGCTTCCCCGATCGCCGCGCCGTTCCGCAACGAATCGAGAATGCGATATTCTTCCGCGGCCAGCCGGCGATAAAAGACGTCGAACTCCACGCGGTGGACAGCCAGAAAAATCGCACCCTGCGGCGGCCGGCGCATCATGCGGCGCGCCAAGGCACGCGGGTCCGGCACTCCGTCCAATTGAATGCGTAAATCGTCAACCGGGTACTGCAATTCCAGCAGCGTGATGTGCGGTTGCAAGCTGACTCGCATCTCCGGACCGGGCAGAAGCAAGTCTTCGGGACCCAGCGGCTTTACCGCCGCGCCGTCGAACGCTTCGATGTGTGCCCACTCCAGGCGAACCATATCGAGCGCGGCCGCGACGTTCTTCCCGGCAAACTCGGGGTGACTGCGCAACCACTCTCCGAGCCGCGATCCCAGGTTTCTCAGGGTGAACGACTGCGAAGGCGAATCGGACAAATATGCTTTGGCCAGGCGCTGGAACGCGCGCGGCCCAACGATGGCACGCAGACCGGGAAAATCGTCCACGAACGAACCGAGGACTCGCTGCCAATACGAATCGCGGTAAATATCGAGCCGTTCCGACGACGTAAGGCGGGAATTCGGTTTCAGGAAGGCGCGGGCTTCGGCGCTGGCGGGTGCATCGGGAGCAAAAATCGCCGCCGCGACACGCCTCTGCAATTCCAGCAGACTCATATCGCGACCGCCGCTGCCGCGTGGAGGAACTTTCTCGCCTTGAGGGCCTCGGCATGAACGCGCTCGAATGAGGGAATGCGATCGTCCCATTCGAGCAGCGTCGCGGTTGGACCAACGCGCGAAATGGCGTGCTCATAAAGCCGCCAGACCGGGTGGATCACGGGATGGTCGTGAGTGTCCAATATGTATTTCTCGAATTTCGAATGACCGGCGATGTGGATCTGCGCCACGCGCTCTGGCGGGACGCTGTTCAGATAATCGTAGGGATCGAACTCGTGGTTCCGGGACGAGACATAGATATTATTCACATCCAGCAGAATTCCGCAGTCGGCTTGCTCCACAACCTCATTTAGAAATTCCCACTCCGTCATTTCGGAAACGTGGAACTCGGCATAGCTGCTGACGTTTTCCACCGCTACGGGGACTTCCAGGAAGTCGGAAGCCTCGCGAATCTTGCGCGCGGCGATGCCGGCCGCTTCCCACGTGTAGGGCATGGGTAGCAGGTCGTGCGTGTAGCGCCCATCGACGCTGCCCCAACAAAGGTGATCGGTCAGCCACGGCGTTTTGGTGCGCTTGACAAGAGCTTTCAAGCGCCGGAGGTGCTCGCGATTGAGCGGCTCGGCCGAGCCAAAATACATCGACACGCCGTGTTGCACAACGCGGTATTGCTCCAGAATCTGGTCGAGGACGGCGAGCGGCCGTCCGCCGTCCACCATATAGTTTTCGGAAATGATCTCAAACCATCCGACGGTTGGTTTCCGCTCCAGAATGTGTTGGTAATGAGGGATACGCAGGCCGATGCCGACCTCGTAGTCACTGAATCCGTTAAATCGATTCGCGGGCATTTCGTCCCCTGAGAAAGAAGCGGGCGGACGATCCCAATATGGACCCCGCCCGCCGAGTGGTTTGTCTTATGACTTCTTCTTGGTGTTGGTGGCGCAGCCGCCGTTGCCTTTGCACGAGTTCTGGCCGGCGCAGGCATGCTTCTCGGTGATACCCGCGGCAGCGGCTTTGTTGGCCTTGGAGCCGTCGGTCGCGCAGCCGCCCTTACCTTTGCAGGAATTCTTGCCCGCGCAAGAGTGTTTTTCTTTGGCTGTCTTGGTGGTCGATTTCTCGGTGTCGGCCTGGAATGGATTTGGCGATGCTGTGGCGCGAGTCATGGTTCCGCCCAGCAGACCGGCCAAGGCCGCGCTGATTGCGAGGGACTTGTTGGAAGCCTTCATAGAATGTTTCTCTCCGTATCGCTTGAATTGATAGTGGTCAGCTAGGGAGCTGTCCGTTGCTTATTGTATGACCGCGGCGTTCCGGCGTATTCCCCCGGCGAGATTAAAATATCCTCATCGAACGGCCCCTCCGGCGGTCCATGCGGTTGGAATAAACCCAGCTCGATTTGCCTTTACTCTCTGTGACCGCCGAAGAGAGCAGACTCGAAGAAGCCCGCAACCGAAGTTCCCATTGGCAACGCTGGGGACCCTATCTCAGCGAGCGCGCCTGGGGCACCGTCCGCGAAGATTACAGCGCCAACGGCGCCGCCTGGGAGCACTTGCCTCACGATCATGCCAGGTCCAAAGCCTACCGCTGGAATGAGGACGGGCTCGCGGGCATCTGCGACCGCCATCAATTCGTCTGCTTCGCCCTGGCTCTATGGAACGGCAAGGACCCCATCCTGAAGGAACGCCTGTTCGGGCTGACCGGCAACGAGGGCAACCATGGCGAGGATGTCAAGGAGCTCTACTTCTATCTGGATTCCACGCCGACTCATTCCTACATGAAGTACCTCTACAAGTATCCGCAGGTGGCCTTTCCTTACCAGCAGTTGATTGAAGCAAACCGCTGGCGCGGCCGCAACGATCCGGAGTTCGAATTGGCGGACACCGGCGCATTCGCGGAAAACCGCTATTTCGACATCCTGATCGAATACGCCAAGAGCGATCCCGAGGATATTCTCATTCGGATTCAAGTCGCGAATCGTGGGCCCGATCTCGTGCGCGATCGTGAACCGCTTGCGGGGCGCCTCCCGCAGCCGGGAATTTGACCGATGATACCTTTAACGCAGTAAGAGCAACTGCATCAAATTCAGTACGATCAACGGAGGAGGCACGTTCGCCTTCTTGCGGACGCACCTTCGGTAGCGTGCGGATGGCCGGCGCCGTCTCGCGATAACATACTGGCATGATTCTCGCATTGGGGAAGGGATGAGATGCTCGCTCGGACTCTACTGACGTGCGCGCTAACCGCCGCTCTTTGCTCCGGGCAGATTGTTTTCGAAGGCGAAAAGGGCCCCGGGCGCGGGAAGTTTATCGTGCTGGTCAGCGGAGACGATGAATACCGGTCCGAAGAGGCGCTTCCTCAATTGGCGCGCATTCTGGCCAAGCGGCACGGGTTCCGCTGCGCGGTGCTGTTCCCTATTGATCCTTCGGATGGAAGCATCCGGCCCGATTTCCAAACCAACATTCCCGGATTGGAAGCGCTCGACTCAGCCGACCTGTTGATCATTGCCACTCGCTTCCGCGATCTGCCGGACGAACAGATGCAGCATATCGCCCGCTATGTCGAATCCGGGAAACCGATCGTCGGCCTGCGTACCGCGACCCACGCCTTCGCGCTCAAGAACAGTCCCACATATGCGCGCTATAGCTGGAACGACAAGACGACCGGCGGTTTCGGGCGCGAGGTGTTGGGCGAGACGTGGATCCGGCATCACGGCGGGCATGGCGTCCAGAGCACGCGCGGCATCATCGCACCGGGGGCGGAGCGGCATCCGATTCTGCGGGGTATCCGGCCGGGTGACCTGTGGAGCCCGACCGATGTCTACGAGACGCGAGTTCCTCTGCCCGACAGTGTTCCACTGGTGCTCGGACAGGTTCTAAGAGGCATGAAACCGGACGATCCAGCCGCCGAGGGCGCCGTCAATCATCCCATGATGCCGATCGCCTGGACCCGGCCCTACAAAGGCGCTCGCATATTCACGACGACGATGGGTGCGGCGGAAGATTTGCTAAACCAGGCCTTTCGCCGGATGCTCGTGAACGCCTGCTTTTGGACGCTGGGGATGGAGGCGAAGATCCGCGTGAACGCCGACGTCTCCCTTGTTGGCGAATACCAGCCATCGCACTTCGGCTTCGACGGATTTGTGAAAGGACGGAAGCCCGCCGATTACGCCGCCTTGCCCAAGGGAACTCCCCGGTGATATCGTTCTCCTCACGGCGATGATCCTGCTCCTAATTCTGCTTCTCCTTTCGGTTCCGCAATTGCTGTCGCAGCCATTGTTCGTTACCCGCTGTGGGGCCTGCCACGGCGAGGATGCACGAGGTACGGCGAAAGGGCCCGGCCTGGCGATGAACCCGCGAGTCGCGGCGCAGTCCGAGGATCAACTACGCGCTTACCTGGCGCAGGGCAATCCTGGCGCCGGCATGCCTTCCTTCTCCGATCTGAGAGAAAGCGATCTTACATCGCTCGCGAAATATTTGCGCGGGATCAATTCGGAAACGATCCTGGGGCCCGTGGCGATAGAACCGGCGCGGAAAACCGCCTGGGGCGAGCCTCGACCTGGAGACTGGCGCACGTATAACGGAAACGATTCGGCAAATCGT
>JBEKUT010000280.1:0-9403 GCA_049514735.1 Bryobacteraceae bacterium | reverse complement strand
CTCGCTATCGACGGCAAAGTATTCTTCCAACTGCCCTTGTGCGAGTTCCGCTAGAATGCGCTCTTCCGGCTGAGTCGGAGTGTTTTTTGGGTTGCGCGGATTTAGGGAAGGCGTGCGAAAAACGTAACCCTCCTTATCAGCAACCTTCTGAATCGTTTTCCACGCCGCGACTACGGGACTGGTGTTGTAAAACTGCGTGGCACGAAAATCGGAAGCTTTGCGGAACTCGGCGATAAGCCCTTTGCGGTCGAAAGCACTCCCCCCGTTCAGGGCGCTCATGCTATCCCTGGTATTCTCGGCCGAGAGGACGAGGTTGCGCATGGCATTCCGCTCCAGTGCGAGCCCCTGACTGCGAATGATGGAACGTTGAATCAACTCACTTGCGCCTGCCGTAATAATCACCGCGGCCCAGGCGACAACGACGGTGCGGGTTGAGATGCTCCAGCGAAACTTCAAAATACGCTCCTGCTGTTTGATATCGGCGGGAGTCTAGAAACTTTGATTGAAATGTTTGGACAGGGACAATGCAGCACCGCACAGGGCGTTACCCTACTCTCGGAAGCCGGAGGCCCGCGTTGCGCAGCGGGTCGAAGCGCGGGTCGACGTTGAGCCAGGGCATCCAGACGTCGCCGTCCTTCAGTCCCTGTTCGAGACGCTCGCAGGCCGCGCTGGTATCGCCGAGAGCGGTAAAGACGAGTCCGAACCAGTAGTTCGAAACGTGTTTGCGGCGTGAAATCTCTTCAAGCTGGTGCAGGATCGTCAGCGCCAGGTCTCGCTGTCCGGAGGCGGCATAAGCGTGGGCCAGCGCGGCGAGGGCGCCGGGATGGTTGTCCGAACAGACGCAAGCGTTCTGAAATTCCACGACAGCTTCTTCGCCGTTTCCCAATAACAGATTCGCAAGGCCGAGCGCATGCTGAGCCGGTGCGAAGTGCGGCTCGAGGGCCAGCGCTTTCCAGGCCTGTTGAAGCGCCGCGCCGTAATCGCGAGCCATGCAGAAATTCCAAGCGGCCTGGCCGTTGACGATCAGAGAAAGAGGGTCGAGTTCCAGCGCGTGGCCGACCTCATTGCGGGCTTCGTCGAAACGGCCTAATGACGATAGCAGCGCGGCGTATCCATTATGAACGGCAGCGTAGCTGGTATGAACGGCAGCGTAGCTGGTAATAGCGGCAGCGTAGCTGGTATGCGCAGCGGCATAGCTGGGATTCGCGTCCAATGCCAGGCGGAATTCCGATTCGGCGGCGACGAAGTCAAATTCAAAAGATGCCTTCACTCCGGCAAGCGCGGCGCGCGCTTCCGCGAGTTTGCCATCGAGGTGAACCGCGGATTCCGCATATTTCCTCGCGCGCGCGTATGCGGCCGGCGGCGGCATCACTTCCAGAAATGCAAACAATGTGTAGGTGTCGGCCAGGCCGGAGTAAGCGAGGGCGGAGTTTGGGTCCTGGGCGAGGGCCGATTCGAAATATGCCGCGGCGCGGCGAAGCGCGTCTTCGGTGAACTTGGCGAGGAAGAAACGGCCTTTGAGATAATCCTGATGGCCTTCGTCGTGCGAAATGTCCCGAGGTTGACGGAACTGCGCCGCGACGCACCTGGCTACGGTTCTGCCAAGCCCATCGATGTCGTCCGCGGCCCCCATGCAGTTATCTCCCCAGAGCCGCCAACCAGTGGCCGTGTCCACCAGTTCAACGGCAGCGTTTAAAGATGTGCCGTGATGCGAGATGCGGCCCGTTAGAACGCCCTTGACGTTGAGTTCACGGGCGTTGAGGCGGCGCGCTTCCGGGCTGCGCGCAGCGATTCTGAGATGCTCTATGGTCGATAGCTCCGCAAATACACGATCCTCAATTTCCTCCGCGATGCGATCTGTGAGAGGAACACCGGCGGCGCTGGTGAACGGCAGGATGGCGATGGAGCCAATGGCGTGCGGCGGCTGCTTGATAGCAGGATCGGGCAAAGTATCGCCAATGACGCGCTCCACCGGCGCGATGAAGCGGTAACCCAATCCGGATCTGGTTTCGAGGTAGCGCGGACTTTTCGAAGAATCGCCGAGCACGCGGCGCAGCGCGTTCATGGCGGTGTTCAGGCTGCGGTCGAAGTTCACGTAGACACCGGGCCAGAGCCGGCCGGCTACTTCTTTGCGGGATACCAATTCTCCGGGGCGTTCGAGCAGAAGTTCGAGAATCTGGAAGGGCTTCTTCTGAAGATTTAGCCGCAGGCCGCGTTTGCGCAACTCGCGGCACTGCAGATCGACCTCGAATATACCGAAGCGAAGGGCTTTGGCGGTCTGCTTCGGCTGAGAACTCTCTTCAACCCATTGCTGCTGAACTGCTTGTGTCATGACAAACGCTTGATCTCCTGCTGAGGTCCCGTTACCCACAAACTTTCGTCTGAGGGATAAGACGAACCCGACGTGGAAATGGTTCGATCCATAAATCTGAAACAGGAGATGCCGTATGAGTTTCAATAAATTCGCGTTGTTTGCCGCTTCGGTAGCGGCGGTGCTGGCGAGCGCAACGGCGCCGGCGTTTGCGCAACAATACAGGGCCAAAGTGACGCTGCCTTTCGAGACTCGCTGGGGCGGGGCAGTTTTGCCGGCGGGCGATTACGTGATCTCGACGGAGGCGGCTGTCCCCGTACCGTCCATTCATGTAAGAGGCGAGGGCGTGAACGTCACCGTCTTGTCGGGGTCTGTCGGTTATACCGAAGCCGGCGAAGAAGGCGGACGCTTGGAGATTGCGGAAGTGAACGGCGCTCATGTGGTGACGAAGCTTCACTCCGGACTCGCGGGAAAAGAGTTTACATTCATGATTCCGAAGGATCTCAAGACGCAGGGCTATGGTGTCGCGGCTTTGCAGAAGGCTTCGATACCGGCGGCCAGCGGGCGTTGAATGGAAGCAGGTCAGCTTGAATGGGGCAGACCACGAACGGCGTTGGTCTGCCCTACCTTAGTAACGGCTGTGTCGCGGCAGCGTCACATCTAAGGTGTCGGCGACAAAGTGGTTGATTCTCGGTGGGTCGGTTTTGGTGGTGGGGGCGATCGGGTTTGGAATTCTCGCCGCGTACAGCGAGCCCATTCTGCGGGAACGCGCGATCCGTATGCTGGAGAGGCGGTTCGACAGCAACGTCGAACTCGGAAGTTTGAGGATTTCGTTGTGGCCCGGAATTGGCGCCACGGGGACTGGGCTGGTGCTGCATCGCAAAGACGATCCTGCCGGGCCTCCGCCGATCACGATCAAGAGTTTCACAGTTTCGACAGGGCTGATGGAGTTGCTGCGCCCGACGCCCCACATCCACTATGTTCGATTGGAAGGGCTGGAGATCAATGTTGCCGCGCATCGCGATGGACGGACTGGCTTGCCCGCCGATGGCAGTCCTCATATTGAAGTAAGCGAAATCGATACGGATGACGCGCTGTTACGGATTTTGCCCCGAGTGCCGGGGAAAGAGCCGTTGCTGTTCAATATTCATCAGCTCACGATGCGCACCGTCGCGCGCAATCAGCCGATGTCATTTGTGACTACGCTGCGCAACGCCAAACCACCCGGCGAGATTCATTCCAGTGGCAGCGTTGGGCCGTGGCAGGAAAAAGATCCTGGGCTCACGCCCGTCGCCGGATCATACACGTTCGAGAATGCGAATCTCGGCGTGTTTAAGGGAATTTCGGGGATATTGTCGTCGAGAGGGAAGTACAATGGCACGCTCGATCGCATTGAGGTGAATGGCGACACCGATACTCCGGACTTCACGGTTCGTGTGAGCGGGCATCCGGTGGATTTGAAGACTACGTTTCACTCCATCGTCGACGGCACGAATGGCGACACGCTGCTGCAGCCTGTGGATGCGCACTTTGGACATTCGACGATTCATTGCGAGGGAGGCGTGGTCCACGACGAGGGAGAGGATGGCAAGACGGTGTCGCTGAATATCACGGTGATCGATGGGAGGATCGAAGATATGCTGCGGCTCGCGCTGAAATCGGACAAGCCCATGATGACGGGCTCGGTTCACTTTCATGCGAAATTCGAGCTGCCTCCGGGAGATCGCGACATTCCGGATCGCTTGAATCTGGACGGGACGTTTGGAGTCGGGGGCGCGCATTTTACGAGCTCCGATCTGCAAGGGAAGGTGGCGAGCCTGAGTCATCGGGCACAGGGCAGGCCTGAGGAGACTGGGGGGACGGTGGCGTCGGACTTGAAAGGCAGCTTCATTTTGAAGGATGGGGTTGTGACGTTCTCGCGGCTGTCGTTTGGCGTGCCCGGGGCGGGTATTGTTTTGAGCGGCGACTACAACCTCGACAATGAACAGCTTGATCTTAGGGGCACGGCCCGGATGCAGGCGGAGCTCTCGCGGATGACTACAGGTTGGAAATCGATGCTGCTGAAGATTGCCGATCCGTTTTTCAGGAAGAATGGCGCGGGGGCGGTAATTCCTTTCAAGATTACGGGTTCGCGGGAGAATCCGTCGGTCGGATTGGATTTTAGAAAGCCCTAGATAAAGGCAGTAGTTTTGACTCCCGAGACATCGAAACGTTTACGGCAGCGCATGTTCTTGCACATTACTTTATCGTCG
Source organism: Bryobacteraceae bacterium (assembly GCA_049514735.1). Classification (GTDB taxonomy): domain Bacteria; phylum Acidobacteriota; class Terriglobia; order Bryobacterales; family Bryobacteraceae; genus JAICMB01. Next base: position 4,840 of record JBEKUT010000280.1, on the reverse strand, counting down.
AGCAGGACCATGTAGCTGGCGGCCTTCTTGAACTTCGCGCGGTCGCGCTCGTCGGCGTTGCCGGGGAGCCGGTCGATCTTCGTGCGCAGCAGCCAGCGCAGATCGTAGCTGTCGGCCGTTCGGCAGAACGGGCAGTTCAGGTTGATCGCTTTGGTTGTGTTCGATTCTTTATAAAATTGGCGTTCGTCAATCATATTTATCACGCTAGCTGTGTCGCGATGGCACGGCCGGCCCGCGTACCATCGGCCACCGCGTCCACCACTTCGCGTCCGCCGTTGACACAGTCGCCGCCGGCGAAATACCGGGGGTTGGAGGTTTGTCCCGTTATGCGATCCACTTGAATGCGGCCGTTTTCCATCGCGATCCGTTTCTCATCCGCGAGCGCTTCAAACAACTTCGACTGCCCGATGGAAAGGATCACCATATCGCAGAATAGCTCACCTCCATTGTGCTCCAGCCGCTCGGCCGCGGCACTTCCATGAATCGCGACCGGCCTGGTACGCCATAAGAAGCGAACGCCATCCCTTTTTGCGTGGTCGTATTCGAAGGCAAAGGCCGGCATTTCTGGCTCGCTGCGGCGATAGACGACGGTAACTTCTTCAGCTCCTAATCGCTTGGCCGCGCAGGCGGCGTCGATTGCAGTGTTGCCGCCACCGACGACCGCGACACGGCGTCCCACGCGCGGCGTACCGGTCTTATATTCCGCGATGAACGTGACGGCGTCCACAACGCCCGGAAGATTTTCGCCGGGAATGCCGAGGGATTGAATCGGTCCCAGTCCGACGCCAATGAAGATGGCGTCGAACTCGGACTCGAGCGCGTCTAGAGAGATGTCCACGCCCACGCGGACCGCGGTGCGGAACTCGACGCCCAGGGATTTGACGAGGGCGATTTCTTTTTCGGCGTCGACGGGACGGAATTTATATTCGGCGACGCCGTAGGTGTTCAGGCCGCCGGCCTTCTCGCGCGATTCGAAGACAGTGACGGAATAACCGTCGCGGCGAAGCTCAGCCGCGCAAGAGAGCGATGCCGGACCCGCGCCGATGCAGGCTATTCTGCCGCGGCGGCCGGCCGATTTCAGCGGCAGTTTGGCTCCATGCGCATAAAAATCGTCCATGGCATGGCGTTGCAAACGTCCGATCTCGATCGGCTCGCGATTGTAGCGATGCATCACGCAGGCGCCTTCGCAGAGCACATCGACGGGGCAGACGCGGGAACAACTCAGACCCAGAATGTTGGAATCGAGAATGGTGAGGGCGGAGCCGCGCAGATTGCCCGTCGCGATTTTCTTGATGAAGCGCGGGACATCGATGTGCGTGGGACAGGCGGCCGAACAGGGAGCATCATAGCAGAAGAGACAGCGATTCCCTTCCACCACCGCTTCCTGCGGCGTGAAGGGCGGATGAATTTCGGCGAAGTTTTGCGCAATCAACTCGGGTGTTGGCTGCGGGACAGCGTTGTTCATACCGCCGCTGTGGATTGCGACCGGACGAAGCTGGCGTCGAGCTGTTTGATGAATTCATCCACGTCGGTCTTGGTGATGTTCAGCGGCGGCGAAACGCGCAGTACGTTGCCGTAGAGTCCGCCCTTGCCGAGCAGGATACGATTCTCGCGCGCGGCTTCCATCACGGCGAGCGTCTGCGTGGGCGCGGGCGTTTTGCTCTCGCGATCTTCCACCAGTTCGAGCGCCTGCAGGAGGCCCATGCCGCGCACCTCGCCGATGATGGGGTGCTTCTCTTTGAGCTCCAGAAATTTGTCGTGAATATACGCCCCGACCTCGGCCGCGTTGATGGAGAGGTTGTGTTCTTCAATGTAATCGATTACGGCTTTGGCCGCGGTTGCGGTCACGGGATTGCCGCCGAAGGTAGAGATTGTGGCGCCTTTAACGGAGTCCGCGATGGCCGGCTTGGCCACCGTCAGGCCGACGGGCGAGCCGTTGCCGAGTCCTTTGGCGCTGGTGATGATGTCGGGCTCAACGCCCCACTGCTCGATGCCAAACCACTTGCCGCCGGTGCGGCCCCAGGCGGTCTGCACTTCGTCGCTGATAAAAACGCCTCCATACTTTTTGACTATGCCGGCGACGATGGGGAAATATTCTTTGGGAGGCGTGACATATCCCGCGACGCCTTGAATCGGTTCGGCGATGAAGCCGGCGATGCGGCCGGAGGTGGTGGTTTTGATCACCTCCTCCACGTCGTTGGCGCAGCGAACGCCGCAGCTTGGATACGTCAATCCGAATGGGCAACGATAGCAGTAAGCGTTCACTGCATGGACAATTCCGGGCGCGGTGACGCCGCCCAATCGCCACGATGCCTGACCAGTGAGCGTCATGGCGAGGGCGCTGCGTCCGTGATAGGAATAGCGCAGCGCGACGATTTCGCTGGCGCCGGTATAGCAGCGCGCGGCGAGAATCGCGGTTTCATTGGCTTCCGTCCCGCTGTTGGTGAAGAACGATTTCGTGAGCTTGCCGTTCGGCGTGATGGATGCGATCTTCGTCGCGAGGGCGGCCTGCGGCTCGTTCGCGAACACGGTGGAGACATGCTGTAGAGTGTCGATCTGGGCGTGCAGCTTACGATTCACTTCATCGTTGCAGTGACCGACGCTGATGGTGACGATGCCGCCGAAGAAATCGAGGTACTGATTGCCGTCGGCATCCCAGACGTATTGGTCCTTGGCGCGGGCGATGACGAGCGGATCTTTGTAGTAGTGAAAGATGGACGGAAAAAGATATTCCTCGTTGGCGAGAAGGATTTCGTTTTTTGTCATGTAGGTGCCTCAGGCGCGAACGAGCGGGCCGTAGAGATCGGGCCGGCGGTCGCGGAAGAACTGCCAGGTTTTGCGCACTTCGCCGATCTGGTCGAGATCGAGGTCGGCGGTGAGCACTTCATCTTTGTCGCGCGAAGCCTGCGCGATAATTTGGCCGCGCGGGTCGCAGAAATAACTGGTGCCGTAAAACTCGCCGATGTTCCATGGGGCCTCGGTTCCGACGCGATTGATGGCGGCGATGAAATATCCATTGGCCACGGCGTGGGCGGGCTGCTCCAGCTTCCATAAATATTCGCTCAAGCCGGCTACGGTGGCGGAGGGATTGAAGACGATCTCGGCGCCGTTCAACCCGAGGGCTCGGGCGCCTTCGGGGAAATGGCGGTCATAACAGATGTAGACGCCGATGCGGGCGAAGCCGAGATCGAAGGTCGGGTAACCGAGATTGCCGGGGCGGAAATAGAATTTTTCCCAGAAACCGGGGGCGACATGCGGGATGTGCGTCTTGCGATATTTGCCTAAATATGTCCCGTCGCGCCCGATCACTGCAGCGGTGTTGTAGTAGACGCCTTCCTGCTCTTTTTCGTAGACAGGGACGACGATCGCCATGTTGTGTTGGCGCGCCACGTCCTGCATGAGGCGAATGGTGGGGCCATCGGGAACGGGCTCGGTGAAATCGTACCAGCGGGTTTCCTGCTCGGCGCAGAAATAAGGACCGTAGAAGATTTCCTGAAGGCAGGCGATCTGCGCGCCCGCGTCGGCGGCCTGCTGGAGATAGCCAAGGTGTTTGTCGACCATGGCTTTCTTGACCTGCTCGAGGGGCAGGGTGATGGGTGCGACGTTGGCGGCTTGAATCAGCGAGCAGCGGACGATTCTGGGCATAGCCGAGTTTTGTTTATATCATAGCGGGCGCGGGGTGGAGCGCGGAATGCCAGTGGTGGTAGCGGCAACTACCTCGAAAGAGTGGCGCGGCGCTCGTTCTAATAACGCACAATGAAGTCGGAAAACACGAAATGTATCTCACATGAACGAACTACTGAGCTTGGCCGTAAAGGCGCATGGCGGTCTGGACCGCTGGAACAAAGTGAAATCAGTGAAAGTTGCCGCGTCGATCACGGGAGCCATCTGGTTCTTGAAGAGCAGGGGCGACGCACTCAAGAACGTCGAAATGACGATCGATACGAAAGTCGAGCGCGTGGTCACCGATTTCCCCGGCCAGAACAAACGGTCGATTTTTGAACCGAACTGCATCGTGATCCAAAAGGTTGACGGGACGCGCATCGAGTCCCGTGGCAACCCTGAGGAGTCCTTCAAAGGGCAGCAGCGAGAAACGCCTTGGGATGACATCCATGTCGCCTACTTCGCCGGTGAGGCATTGTGGACGTACCTCAACACGCCGTTCCTCTACACGTACAAGGGATTTGAGAGTGAAGAGATCCCTTCAATTCAGGCTGAGGGCGAGACGTGGAGGCGTCTGAAAGTCACTTTCCCGGACTATGTGAAGAGCCATACGCGCGAACAGATCTCCTGCTTTGGTCCGGATGGTTTGTTGCGGCGGCACGACTACACGGTCGACATCCTCGGTGGCGCAACCGGACTTAACTATGCCTCTGAATACCGCGATGTCGACGGAATCATTGTGCCAGCGAAACGCCGCATCTATGCGTACGAAGGGGATTACCAGCTTGTGAAAGAGCCCCTACTGGTCTCGATCGATATGGGCGACATCGCTCTTGCTTAAAACGCGAAAGGTTCACGATGTTCAACAAGACTCTTTTTAGTTCCCTGCGTGTGGGGGCGATTCAGCTCCCCAATCGGATGGTAATGGCGCCTCTGACGCGTATGCGCGCCGGCGCTGCCAACGCTCCCACGGCGTTGAACGCTGAATACTACGCGCAACGCGCCGCGGCGGGGTTGATCGTCTCGGAAGGAACTGCGATTAGTCCTCAGGCGCAAGGTTATCCAAATGCTCCGGGGATCTACACCGCAGCCCAGATTGCGGGCTGGCGCGTGGTAACCGACCGCGTCCATGCCCGCCGCGGCAGGATCATTATGCAAATCGCGCACAATGGGAGGA
>JBEKUT010000279.1:0-9404 GCA_049514735.1 Bryobacteraceae bacterium | reverse complement strand
TGCTCAAGGATCCGGGCCCAACCATGGTGGCAGCCCTGGCCCTGACGCTCGCGATCGGCGCAAACAGCGCGATCTTCAGCGTCGTGAACGGCGTTCTGCTGCAGCCGATGCGCTACACGGATGCCGGCCACCTGGTTGTTCTCTGGCAAACCAACCTCAGCAAGGGTCTTAAGAAATTCTATGTTTCAGCGCCGGACTTCAGGGATTGGGGCGAGCGGCAACACTCCTTCGACCGGATTGCCGCCTACCGCACGCAACCGGGCGTATTGACGGGGCGCGGGATGCCGGAGCACGTGGAAAGCGCCGTCGTTTCTCCTGAAATATTCCGGCTTCTAGGCGCAAATCCGACAATAGGCCGTACATTTTTTCCCGACGAAAATCAGCCTGGAAAGAACCACGTGGCAATGCTCAGTTACGGGCTGTGGCAACGCCGCTTCGGAGGCGATCCGTCGGTCCTGGGCAAGACTCTGACGCTCGACGGCAACGATTATGCAATCGTCGGCGTGGCCGATCCTAAGTTCCGCTTGATCGACACGCAGTCGGAGATCTGGATTCCGTACACTCTCGACGCCAAGGAATTGCTCGAGATGGGCGAGAACAACGCCGCTGCGGCGACCCGCTCCGCGATGCACACGCTAAAAGTAATCGGGCATCTGAAGCCCGGCGTGAGCATCGAACAGGCGCGCCAGGAGATGCAGAGCATAGCCCGCGGACTGGAGCGCGAATACCCGGATACGAACACCGGTTGGGGCGTGAATCCCGTTCCGTTGCAGGATGAACTGGTCGGTAACGTGGGCTCGACGCTGATCACGCTGCTGGGCGCGGTGGGTTTCGTTCTCCTCATCGCGTGTACGAACGTCGCGAATCTGCTGCTGGCGCGCACCAGCAGCCGCCAGAAGGAAATAGCGATCCGCACGGCGCTGGGCGCGGGAAGATTTCGGATCGTGCGGCAACTTCTGAGCGAGAGCCTGCTGCTCGCTCTGGTGAGCGGCGCTCTCGGATTGCTGCTCGCCTACTGGGGCGTGCGGGCGCTGGTGGCGCTCAGCCCCGGCAACATTCCACGCATCGACGAGATCTCGGTGGATGGACACGTTCTACTATTCACTTTTGTAGTGTCCATTCTGACGGGACTCCTGTTTGGGCTGGGCCCGGCAATTTCGGCTTCGAAGGCGCAGGTGAACGAAATTCTGAAGGCGTCCGGACGCAGTTCCATGGCGAGCGTGCGGAGCCGCAGGGTGCGCAACGTTCTGGTGATTGTCGAGGTCGCGATGTCGGTGGTGCTGCTGATTGGGGCCGGACTGATGATTCGCAGCTTCGCTGAACTGCAGCGCGTGAATCCGGGATTCCAGAGCGATCACGTCCTCACCATGCAGTTGACTCTTCCGGAGGCCCGTTACACGGGGCTGCGCGTCGCGCAATTCTATAAACTACTTCTCGACCGCGTGCACAACGTGCCCGGCGTCGACACCGCCGGCATAACGCGCGACGTACCCCTCAGCGGCAGCGACCCCAGCCTGAACTTCATCATCGAGCACCGCCCGGTGCTGACAACGGCGCAACAACCCCGCGCGAAATTCCGCGCCGTGAGCTCCGATTATTTTGAGGCCATGCGGGTGCCGCTTCTGAAAGGCCGCTACTTCACCGCGTCCGACGCCGAGCAGACTCCGGCCGTCGCGATTATCAACGATACGCTGGCGCGGCGCAATTTCCCGGGTGAGGAGCCACTGGGGAAGCGCATGCAGACGGGCTTCGATGGCAGCCCCTGGTATACCATCGTCGGCGTGATCGGCAACGTGAAGCACGGGGGTCTGGACTCGGAACCGAACTCCGAGATGTATTTCCCTTATCTGCAGGTGCCGCCTCCGCTGATGAGTTTTGTGGAAAGCACCATGACGCTGGTAGTGCGCACGAACACCGAACCAGCCGCGATGGCGCACTCCGTCGGAGCGCAGGTGCAGGCTCTCGATCCCGACGAAGCGGTATTCAAAGTGGCGACCATGGACGAACTGCTGGACGGCTCCGTGGCGCAGCCGCGCTTCCGCACGTTTCTGCTGGGCATCTTTGCCGCAGTGGCATTGATCCTGGCTTCCACCGGACTTTACGGCGTGATTTCCTATTCGGTGAGCCAGAGATCGAACGAACTCGGCATTCGCGCGGCGTTGGGGGCCAGGGAGAGCGATCTGCTGAGCCTCGTTTTGGGCGAAGGCGCGCGGCTGGCGATTATAGGCGTCGTTATCGGGCTGGTGCTTTCGTTCGTGCTCGCCGGCGCCATTTCGAATCTGCTGTACGGCGTGAAAGCGCACGACCCGTTGACGTTCGTGGCGATCCCGTTGTTATTGCTCGCCGTGGCCATGCTTGCGAGTTACGTTCCGGCGCGCCGCGCCACGCACACCGATCCTAACGTGGCGTTGCGGCAAGAGTGACTCCAGCGCCGGCCTTGGCTTCTTCGGCCGAGACCTTGCCCGGCAAGACCTTGCTGGGCAAGACTACGACGTTAAACCAATACTCCACCAGAGACCGGACGATCTGTAAAAAGCGGTTGAAATCGACCGGTTTGACGATGTAGGACCTGCATCCCAATTTGTACATCTTCAGGATCTCCTCATCCTGCCCCGAAGTGCTGAGAATCAAAACCGGTATGGAGCGCAGGTTTTCGTCCGACATAATCTCCGCCAGCACCTCACGCCCGTTCATAATGGGCATGTTTAAGTCGAGGAGGAGCAGGTCCGGCGCCGGAACTTTAGCGTACTCGCCTTGTTTCCGCAGGAACGCCAGGCACTCCACTCCGTTTAGAACGTGATGCAGGTTGTGCCGCAGGCCGGACTTCTTGAATCCGATCCGGGTCAGTTCCGCCTCGTTCTCGCTGTCGTCCGCAAGCAGGATTTCGGCGCATCTGCCGGGGTCAAGTTTGCCGTCCATTTTGTTCCTCCGAGTTCGCTTCGTTAAGGGTGAAATGAAATGCACTTCCGCGTCCAGGTTCGGACTCCACCCAAATTCTGCCGCCGTGCCGATTTACGACACGGCGGCAGACCGCCAATCCGATGCCGGTGCCTGGATATACTTTCTGATCGTGCAAGCGTTGGAATATTTCAAAGATCCGCTCGTTATATTTGGGCTCGATTCCAATACCGTCGTCGCGGACGGAAACGGTCCATGCGGTCCCCTCGCGTTCCGCTGAAACGTGAACGTGGGGCGGACTGTCGCCGTGGTATTTCAGCCCATTTCCAATGAGGTTTTGCATGAGCTGAAACAATTGCCCGCGGTCGCCGAGGACCACCGGCAATTCGCCATGGGTGACTTGTCCGTGAGAATCGCGGATGGAGGAATCGAGCGCCCCAACGACGCCCTCGAAGACCGCGAGTAAAGGAGTTGGCTCAAACGGCCGGGAGCGCGACTCAACCCGCGAATAGGCCAGCAGATCGCGGATGAGTGTTTCCATCTGATCGATGGATGTGACGACGCGGTGAATCCAGCCGGCGGCTTGCTGGTCCAAGCGATCCTCATATTCCGCTTTTAGCAGTTGCACGAACCCGCTAATGCTGCGTAACGGCGATTGCAGATCGTGGGAGGCAACGTAGGCGAACTGCTGCAGTTCGATGTTGCTTCGTTCCAGGACTTTATTCGCGTTGGCGAGTTCTTCGGTGCGGCTCGCTACGCGTATTTCCAGCTCCGCATTGCGGCGCTCCATTTCCCTGTTTAGGTTCTCGACCTCATCGCTCACCCGTTTGCGCTCCGTGATGTCGGCGCGGATTGCGACGTACTGGCGCGGTTTACCGGCGGTATCTAACATCGGAACAACGGTGGTAGCCACCCAGTAAATCGAACCGTCTTTAGCGCGGTTCCTGATCTCGCCGGTCCAAACTTCGCCCCTCGAAATGGTTCTATACATTTGCTGGAAAAACTCTTTCGGGTGGTAGCCGGAGTTCAGAATGCGATGGTTCTTTCCAATCAGCTCCGCCTCGGAATACTTGCTAATGTCGCAGAACTTATCGTTCACATACGTAATCGTGCCTCGCGGGTCGGTTATGGCCACGATGGCGTGTTGATCCAGAGCGAACCTTTGATCCGCCAGATCCTTCAGCGCCGCTTCGCTCACGGCGAGACTTTCCCGTAGCGCATGTTCGTTGCGCTTGCGCTCCGCAATTTCAGCGCGGTCGGCAACGCTCTGTAGCGCGATTTCGTGAGATTTCCGGTTTTCGGCGATTTCGATCTGCAGTTGTTCATTGGCTCGCCGCCACTGCTCCGGGCTGGGCAGTTGAGCAATGTGGGGGATGAGGCGAAGCAGAGCGCATGCTGTCACGATGGAGATGACCGCCGTGGCCGCCTTCATCAGCCCTTCGAAGCGGTAGAAAGGCGCCCAGAGAGTGACCACGGCCAGAATGTGGGTTGCGCCACAGGTCAGGATAAATCCGGCAAAAAGGACGAATAACCAGTGAAAGGAGAGATCCCGGCGCAGGCGCAGGAGGCGCAGAAGCCCGAATGGGATGACGAAGTATGCGAGGGCAATCCCCAGGTCGGATATCACATGCAGCCAGATCACGCTGGGTGCCCGCAGGCACATGACATGCGGCATGAAATCCGTGTTGAAGAGGCTACGGAAAAACTCTATCATGAGAGCTATTCGCGCCGTTTCGGGGCGCGAGGCAGACCTACAGACCTAATTACAAGACAATGTAGTCGAAAGGAAGAAAAGCGCATCTCATTAATTTTCAGGTCTGGCCTTGGTCTGGCCCATTGCCTTCATATCGGCGCCGATCGGCTATTCGATAGCTCGACGCCGATTCAACGGTACTAAACGAACCGATATGGTACATCCGCCACACCTTCTTTTGGCGTAAGCTTAGGTCTACGTGGAGGACGCCACATGAAAACGCTGAGCAAGTTTGCGATTGTAATTCTGGCTACGTCGATCGCCTGCAGTGGACCGCCGCCATCGACATCGATGAAAGGCTGCGGGGCCCATAGCGTGTCCCTGGCTATTCCAGACGGACTCGTGAACGTGAGAGCACGGTCCCGAGCGACGTACTCCCATTTGTCGAGTAGGCCTGTCCGAAACCTCCGGTAGAAGACGAGCCGGCGCAGTTCACACCCGCCACGCTGCATGTGATCTTCAGCGACTCCGCGGCGTCGGCAAATTACCTGTACGAGATTCATCCGACCGGAACGGACTCACCGCATGGAGCACACCGGCGTCTTTCACGTGGGCATCGGAACCGGAATCACTCAGAGATCCTTACGTCGTGCATCTCGGTTCGTTGTACTACGTCTACTACGCACTCGGAACCGCTGGAATCGAGCGCGCAAAGTCAACCAGTCCGCTTGGGACCTACACGGACGATTCGAGCCCGCTCACCGGCTATGACATTTATGGATGCGAAGGGCCTCAGGTGCTTCTAGTCGGAGCGAATCAAAATCGTTGGCGCTTTCAGCGTGACTCCAGCCACGATGGGCTCGATGAAGGCCAGATTCTTCGGCTCGAATCGACCAACATGGCTACCTGGACAAATGCGCCGATAACAGTCGTCGCGGCCCCGCGGGCAAAGTGGGGACGATTCTCCCGTTTGCAATGAAACGATACCTCGATCAGCTCATGGAGCGGGGCCGTTGCGATCCCGCCTGAGAAACGGGGGGCGACGATAGCGAGAACAAGAGCGGTCGCGCCTTAGGATAGAATAGTGCCGTGGCAAATTGGACTCTTGAATCGGCTCGTCTCACGGTTTTTCTCGAACCTAATTTCACTCGTTTTCCCACGCTCTGGGACGATGTTGTTGGAGAAGAGCCAGAGACGTCGATATTTCAAAAGCCCACTGCGATGAGAGTTGCGTACGGTCCGTTCGCAGGCGGCCGCTTACAGTTGCAAGCACAGCCAGTGCGATTAGATTGGATTTTCGACGCGCCCGAACCTGGAGACGAGACCGGTAAGAGAAACACTCTCGGCGCTTTTCCCGATGGCGCCACTCCGCTTCTGGAGCTTGTCTACCGTTGGGCGAAGAGTAACTCGTTTCCGGAGACTCGACGCATCGCACTTGGGTTTACGTTAATCACCCCCGCGCTGGATAGGTTGTCGGGTTATCGAGAATTACGAAACTTCATCGACGGAGTTCCGGCAAACGAGGAAGCAAGTGATTTTCTTTATCAGGTCAATATCCCTCGGAAGTCCACTACTGGAATTGAGGGGCTTACGATAAATCGCCTTTCTAAATGGAGCGTTATGCTAGTTCGTTTAATGGCGCTATCTTCTTTTGGAGCTGTTCTTGAGGGGCCAGAAAACTCGGTTGTGCACCTGGACCTAGACATCAATACGCCGCAGAACTTTGGAATGATTCCCAAGGAACGTATTCGGGAGGTTATCGATGATCTGTTGTCAGGCGCTCTGGAAATCAGCAATTCCGGCACACATTCAAAATGAGCGAAGACTTCCAATCTCAAACCTCTCAGCCTAAATACATAGATCCACTAGAGGAACTTAGGAAATCGGTTGCTGTTATGGTCTTTCAGGTTGTTTCGGCAAGTAGTCTAGGAGCCCAACGTGGCTTTCTCAGAGAGACGGGGGAGTCAGACACTCGAACAATCGAACTCATCTCCGATAGTTCGACTAAAGCAAGACAGATTACGCCAGAGATTCAAGCGAGGCTCGACGCGATGCTACACGCCGCGTGTCAGCAAGTGATCGAAGATGGGAAAGGTAATGCCATAACAGATCAGTTGGCGGAATTATTCGTTAAGGATTACAATGCTATAGTCCCTGTCCTTATTACGTTAATTGAGCACGGGCGTACATTGCCTGTTATTAAGGCGGAGATCTTGAAGGAGCTTGGGCGGATTCGGGATGTCTCATCTCACTCCAGTCGGCGCTGGATCCTTGAGCACGCTCTAAGCACTTCGTCACCATTTGTTCGCGATGGTGCGGGACTAGGCCTAGCGCGCTTAGGTGATCCCGCAGCACTTAAGTATTTAGAGAAGGCTGTTCAAGACGAGCCTAACGTCGAAATTAGGTCAGACCTCCAGTCGGTCGTGCAGGAACTCAAGCAAGCGGTTCGCTAAAAAAAATGGGCCTTCTGCTTCGGATCATAACCAAACCAAAGTGGTTGAAGCCTGACTGGATGGATCCAGAAGAAGTTCCGGCGGATGCATTAACAGATCTTCGCTCAAGCCAGAATGAGCTTTCTGTTTGGAGTGTAGAGCGGGACAAATCGAATTTGGATACCGTGCTAGTCGCAGTAGGCTCAAACCGGGAACGGCTCGACAAATTAGACTACGCGCTATTCGACGAGGATATCTTGCCAGCTATTCAGATCAAATGCACGAAGTCCGAAGGAGAGACGCCCCACGTGATTGCGAACAAAGTAATGCACCGAGATTTGGTTGAATTGACAGCGCAAAAGGTTGCACATCTCGCGCGTGCGTTAATGCCCCCTACGGAGCACGTCAGGGTTTCAGAAAGAAGCCTTCAACGCTTACTTCAAAATGCCTTAAGGGACGGCAGCCTAGACCGAAGCCGCGTCGTCGTCTCGATGCTAGAAAAGCTGGAGCATTGAGCGAGCACAAGGGCCACCTACAAAAACCCAAGGCGAGGGATGTTTCCGAGGTCGGCTCTCTTTGTGTATCGCGGAGCACACAATGAAAAGGGCGCGTCCCGTTCTATCGAGACGCGCCTTAGAAAAGCGAATCTCATTAATTTTCAGGTCTGGCCTTGGTCTGGCCCATTGCCTTCATATCGGCCCCGATCGGCTATTCGATAGCTCGCCGCCGATTTAACGGTACTAAACGAACCGATATGGTACGTCCGCCACACCTTCTTTTGGCGTAAGCTTAGGTCTACGTGGAGGACGCCACATGAAAACGCTGAGCAAGTTTGCGATTGTAATTCTGGCTACGTCGATCGCCTGCAGTGGACCGGCACGTGCCGACACTGTCTACTCCAACATAGATCCGGGTGACAGTTTTGGGCCGGGAATCGCGATTGGGCTGGTGCCCTTCACTGGCATCTTCAACTACGCGGGCGTCGGCTTCACCCCGGGACAAAACTACGACCTCGACAGCCTGGAACTGGCTGTAAGTCTGAGTTCAGGGCCGAACGTGCTGGACGTATACGTGATGTCAAGTTTGGGAGGCCTTCCCGATCAAGTACTGGAGTCTTTCGCACTCGCCAACCAACTGACGGCCGACCCCGCTACTGGGCTGGTCACTGTCGACTCGATTGTCCACCCGGAGTTAGAGGCGGGTCAGCAGTATTGGGTGGTTGCGGCGGGAGGCCCTGCGACCTTTGCGTTTTGGCAGCAGAACGCTCACGATATTGAGGGGCCGAACGTAAGCGGTTCGAGTCTGACAACGCTGCTACGCGATTCGGATGCGAACGTGATCGAAGCGCTCGATGTGAATGGAACCGTGGTTCCCGAGCCTGGTAACGCGATGCTGGTGGCAGGCGCGCTGCTGTTGGGCCTGGCTTACCGAAATCGCAAGGGTGGTGGGCGGTGCAGGGCTCGAACCGGCGGATAATTTCGTTTGTTACAACGGAATATGACCGATTTCCAAAAAGAAGAATTTTGGAAGGCGCTCAATCGGCTCTACGACACGGCGCTGGAGAACAGCAAGCAGCTCGCGCAGGATACTGAGAATATTCGCGCTCTCGTGCGGGTCGCGGAAGTGCACGAACGGCGGCTCAACGGACTGGAAGGCGAATGAGACCTTTGCTAGGTCCGCAGTTTCAGTAGTCTCAGATTGTTTGATTTATTTGCCGGCTGCTGACAGTCCACGCAGTTATGACAGTTTTCCGCTACGCAGTTCTCACAGTCACAAGGACACATCGAACCAGCCTGAGTTTGCGGTGCCGCCCGCTAGAATAGATCCGGCCTGCCAAAGTGGGCGACCTGACGGGAGCCCCGTACTTAGCGGGTTTGGCGATGGTGGGCGGTGCAGGGCTCGAACCTGCGACCTTCTGGGTGTAAACCAGACGCTCTAACCAACTGAGCTAACCGCCCGTGGAGTGGACAACTTCTACTTATCTAATGTATCACCCAGAACTCAATTCGAACGTATTAAAGCCTGCACAAAGACATGATACATACCGCTGTTAATAGCGCAGGCAATGCCGCCCATGGGTTTCCAGCCTTCTTTGATCAAGCTATTTACTTTCTCAATGAGTTGTTCCAGGTCCCTGCTCTCAACTGCAAGATACTGTTGATCTTCCATGCAGGTAGTATACCAGCGGGAAATTTTATGATAAGGCGAAGAGGACGGAGCGACCGCTTCCTTCCGGGCGCGGCTCGGTTACGGCAACGGGCGCGGGTCGGTTACGGCAACGGGCGCGGGTCGGTTACGGAATGGCGAGAGTCGGTTACGATACGGGCGAGGGTCGGTTACGGAAGGGCGAGAGTCGGTTACGATACGGGCGAGGGTCGGTC
>JBEKUT010000278.1:0-9449 GCA_049514735.1 Bryobacteraceae bacterium | reverse complement strand
TAATGAAGCCGATGGTCCCGGCAATATCCTGATTGGTGTGCGCGCCCGAGTAGCGCCGCATCGAAGCGGCCTTCTCCGGATTCGCGTCCAGCAGAGCGGTCAACTTCTCGTCAAGCTCTTTCGAATTTCGAAAATCTTCAGGAACTTTCTCGGGCGGCGGCAGAGCGCCGGGGAAATAATAATCGAACACCACGCGGGCATCGAACGCCCCGCGCATGAAATAGTTCGCGGGCGCCAGTGGGCCGCACAGCGCGAGCCCGGCATCGAACGCCTCGGGATACTGCTCGATCATCAGCATTGTGAGGAACCCGCCCATCGAATGCCCCGTGATGTAAGTCTCTTTAGGCTTGCCGTACTTGGTAGTGAAGTAGCGCCGCAAGCTTTGGATATCGGTGACAGCCTGCTCCACCGCCCAACCTCCCGACGCATAGCCCGATTGCGCCAGCGCGTAACCCTGATTCGTGAAGACCTCAAATACGGGAGGAAGTTTACCCTCCTTATAGGTCACAGGCGCCGGGTTGTACCCGTGACAATAAATAACCAATCCGCCGTTCCAGTTCTCCGGCACGTCGATGCGGAACTTCGCGCCGTTAAGGTCGCCAAGCTCAGTCTTGGTTGCTGCATTCGCCGCGCCGGCGCATAGGGCGGCGCAAAAAACAAGGGTGATGTAAGATTTCATTCGGGCTCCTCGCGAACCACCAAAAGTATAATGCAATCGGAGGATTCATTGCCCGAACACCTGTCAGGTAAGACCGCGCTGGTGACTGGAGCCTCGCGCGGAATCGGTGCGGCAACCGCGATTGCAGTGGCTCGCGCGGGCGCGTCCCGCGTGCTGATCCACTACGGCAGCTATCGCCAGGGCGCCGAGGAAACGCTCGCGCTGGTAGAAGGCGCGGGAGCCGCAGCCGATTTGATCGCGGGCGATTTGGGCACATCCGCGGGAATCCAGGCCTTCACCGTCGATCTGAAGCAGAACGCTCCCGGTATCGATATTCTCATCAACAATGCCGGTTCGCTCGTGCAGCGCGCGAAGCTCGCCGAATACACCGAAGAACTGTTCGACCGGGTCATGAACCTCAATACCAAAAGCGTGTATTTCATCACGCAGGCGGTCGCGCCCTACATGATCGCAAAGGGGAGCGGTATCGTCGTCAATGTCAGCTCCATCGCGGCGAGGAACGGTGGAGGACCCGGCGCAACCATCTACGCCGCTGCCAAAGCGGCCGTGTCGAGCATCACCAAAGGCCTCGCAAAAGAGCTCGCGCCCAAGGGAATCCGAGTGAACGCGGTGAGCCCCGGAACGGTCGACAATCATTTCCACGAAGTATTTTCAAACAAGCAGATTTTGGATAACGTCGTGGCTCAAACGCCGGCGGGAACTTTGGGAACCAATGAAGAAGTGGCGGACACGATTCTGTTTCTTTGCTCCGATGCGGCGCGCTACATACACGGCCAGACCATCGAGATTAACGGCGGGATGTTCATGGTTTAGTGGACCGTCGGAGTGTGAACCTTGACGCCAACCGTCTTTGCGGCTTCGCGCAAAGCATTATCAAGTGTCCACAAAGGACAATCATGGAGTAGGGCTGAAGCCAGGATATTGACATCAGCCCACCCGACGCCCCGGCCATGGAGCTTATGGACTTCGATCATCTCGAGCACTTCGTCTTGCGTAGCTAAAGACGCGCTCTGCAGCCACGTGAACTCATATAGAGTCTGCTTCCGATTCGGCAAGTTGCCGCAAGCCAACTCTCCAATTACAAATGGATGCAAGAATACCTGCCGCTCCGATAATAAGCGTGTCAGCCCGCCATCAGCCTGCCGGATGTGCGAGACCCAAACGGACGTGTCTACAAGAATCATTTTTCGGATCGTCTCCTGGGAATATCTTTCATGTCAGGATCGCTGCCGCCGAGCGCAGCAAGCCGCCGGCCCGCCTCAAGGGCAACCAGCGATTTCAGTGCCATGCGTACCAGCTCGGTCTTCTCCGTAATTCCCGTGTATTCACGAGCTGCCGCAATCAAATCGTCGTCGATGTTTATAGTGGTCCTCATATGCATCATCATAGCATACCAATGCATACACTTCAATGCACAAAAATGATGACTCCACTCTGGCTCCCAACCCCACCTGCACTCACGACAACCGGCTGCGATCCCGCCGCCAGACCCCCCACCGGGACCACAGCGTTGACCTGCGTAAGCCCCGGATACCCCGGCGCTGGGCCCGAGTAAAGCACATCGGCTGAATAACTTCCGATCATCAACGCAATCGCCGCTCCGCCGTCACCGGTCATATAAAGCACTACAATCGAGCCTCGCGCCGCCGGATTGCTCGCCGAGTTGAGCGTGCCATCCTCATTGAGCGCCGCCGCCTGTCCCGTCCCACCCGCAACAGTAAAAATCCCTGGAGCAGCCGCCACCGTGCTGACCGACCCGCTTCCCACTTGAGCCCCATCCGACACGACACTGATCGCCGTCAACGCATTGGTACTCAACGTTGCCGGCGCCAGCACGTTCAACTGCGTCGCGCCGGCATAGAACACAGTTGCGGCCGTGCCGTCGAACGTGACTTGCGTGTTGGCCGGATCGAAACCCGAACCGTAAATCGTAACAATCTGGTGCGGCGCGATCGGCCCTGCGGCTAAGCTCGCCGCATTCACCACCGTCACCGTCGGGACCACTGCAACCGCGACAGGCACCAGTTCCGCCACGCGATTATTCCCCGTATCGGCGATTAGGATGTCCCCCGCCGCATCGACCGCCACGTCCTGCGGATTATTCAAACCCGACGCGAGCACCGTCACGGCTCCCGCCGCTCCCAGTTCCAGCACCCGATTCTTACCGCTCTCGGCGATCACCAACTCGCCAGTCGACAGCAACGCCAGCCCGGCAGGATTGCTCAGCCCATCCGCAACGACGTTCGAAACCCCGGCCCCGGAAATCTGCACCACCTGTGAGCCCGAGCTGACAAAAATCGACCCATCGCTGGCCACAGCCAAACCAGCAGGCTGTGCGGCCGTCGCATAAGTCGAAACCACACCAGCCGTCGAGACCTTCAGGATTCTGCCGTTCCCTCCATCGCACACATAGAGCGATCCGTCCTGCGCCACCCGCACGCAAGTCGGAAGATTCAGACTGTCGACTACAGTGGAAAGCACATCACCCGCGCTGATCCGGCGCACGCGATTATTATTCAGCTCGCTAAAGTCGACAGACCCACTGGAATCCACCGCCACTCCCGACGGCGCACTAACGGCCCCTGCTGACGTCGCGATCGTGCCCTTCGCCGCAACCGTGCGAATGCGATTCCCGTTCTGTTCGGCGATATAGACGTTGCCGCCCGTGTCGATCGCCAACGCCACCGGTCCGTCCAGAAGCGCCACCGAAGCCGGACCGCCATCGCCATAGCCCGGGCAATTCGAGCATCCCGCGAGGGTCGTTACCGTGCCGCCAACCTGTTTTTGGACAGACTGCTGTACCGCCAAATAAAGCGTGCCGCCCGGATCGGACGCCACATCTTCCGCCGCCACCATCACTACGTTCAATCCCGCGGGCGATACCGCGGCCGTTCCCGAAATAGCCGAAGACGACGCGGCATACAAGTGACCCAAAGCATCCACCGCGACCCCGGTCGGCGACGGTACATTGACTGCGACCGTGCTGATTGCGCCGTACCAAACGCGGCGCACGCAGTTATTCCCGCTATCGGCGATGTATAGGTTCCCGAGCGGATCGGTCGTCAAACCCGCCGGATACGCGATCTGCGCCATGGTCGCGTCGCCGCCATCTCCTGCGTAACCGGCCGTCCCAGTTCCCGCGAAAACACTAATCACTCCCGCCGGCGTCACGCGATAAACCTGCTGCGCGTTGAAATCCGAGATGTAGAGATTCCCGGGAATGTCGATAGCTACGTTACGCGGTGCGGACAACTGCGCGTCGGTAGCGGCCAAAGTCGATCCCGAAACCGCCGTGCTCCCGCCGCCCGCGACCGTAGTGATATTTCCCGCCGTGTCGATCATCCGCACCCGGGCATTCCCCAAGTCCGAAATGTACAGGTTCCCGGCGAGATCGAGCGCAATGCCGTACGGATGGTTTAATCTCGCCGATATCGCGGGGCCACCATCGCCCGAGAACCCCGCCTGACCGCTCCCCGCGAGCGTCTGAATGGTACCGTCCGGCGCGATTTTGCGAACCCGATTCTCGCCCGCGTCCGCGACATAGAGGTTCCCCAATCCGTCAAATGCGACGCCTTCCGGCTGCTGCAAAGGAGCCGCTGTCGCGGGCCCGCTACCCGTAGGATTGATCGATCCGGCGATCGTCTGAAGTGTGTATGTCTGGTCCGCTGGAAGCGCGGGGAAAATCGCCCAAAAAGAAAGGAAAGCCGCTCGAAGCACGTGCTATGCCCCTGCGATTTCAGTGTCAGCGAAGCGCCGAAGTTCTCACGCGATTCGAAAACTCATGCTCCCACTTCGAGCCGCATCGCCAAAACATCCGGCAGTCCCGCCGCCCGGATCTTCCGCTGCGCGCCCTCGATATCGTACGGTACCCGGTGGTAAGTAATAAGCCGCTGTGCCGGGTCGTAGATCGCGTAGGCAGCCCGGGGGTCGTTATCCCGTGGCTGCCCCACCGATCCGGGATTGATCAGGTACTGTGAATCCAAGTCGAGTTGCAATGCGAGGTCCGCATACTCGGGCGCCGGCTTCGACAAACGCCGTATTCCATTGCGATGAGCTAGAAAACCGCCCTGCAGATGCGTGTGTCCCAAGCAGCAAACCGCCGTGTCCATATACGGCGCAACTTGCCTCGCATCCTGATCCGAAATGAGATACTCGTCCTCATCGAGTGGCGACCCGTGCATGATCTGGAAGCCATTCACCTGCGCTGGACCTTTCGGCAGCTTCCCGAGCCAGGCGATATTCTGAGGCTTGGTGGACTGCATGGTCCACAAAGCCGACAACCGCGCCACGGGATTGAACCACTCCAGATCCTCCAGACCGGCGCACGCCTTGTCGTGGTTGCCACGAATTGTCACCGCCGCGTTCTGCCGCACCCACTCGGTGACAACGTCGGGATCGGCGCCATAACCGACCACATCGCCCAGGCACACGATACTGTCGTACTTGCGGCGGGCGTCCGCCAGAACGGCCTCCAGAGCCTCCCAATTCGCGTGGATGTCGCTCAGAATCAGGTAGCGCACAGGCGAAGCACCGCAATCTCTGCCGGCGCGCCAATGCGTACGGGCACTCCGATAGTTCCAATTCCACTCGACACGTAGACGGACGAATTCCCCTCGCGATACAGCCCTCGTACATATGGCGTGAACGCCCGCGCGACATTCATGTTCCGATGGAGAATCTCAAAATTGACCTGCCCTCCGTGCGTATGCCCGGCGATCGTCAAATCGTACCCCTGACTGGCCGCCACCGGAAACACGTCCGGATTATGCGACAAGAGCACGTTCAACGAACCCGGCGCAATCATCTCTTCCGCGCCCAAAAGATACGGCTCCTCGAATTTCTGGTAATCGACGCCCGCGAAATTGATCGTCGCCTCCCCGAATCGAAGGACGTGCGACCGGCTGCGCAGAAAATCGATCCCGATGCGCGCCCCTTCCCGCGCAACATAATCCTCGCACATGCAGTAAATCTCGTGATTGCCCATGCACCCGAGCACACCCGCATCCGCCCGTAAGCGTTTGAGCTGCCGCAAACACGCGTCCAGCGGATCGCCATACCGCGTAATCAGGTCGCCCGTAACGAGTGTCAAGTGCGGTTTCGTCTCGTTAGCCATATCGACGGCCCAAGCGAATTCTTTCTCGGTGAGAAAGACGCTCATATGGATATCCGTCACTTGCGCGATGCGCAGACCCTGCAGATCCTTCGGCAGGTTCGGAATCGGAACGTCAACGGTATTGATATGGAACCGATTTCGTGTCGCCATCCCGATTCCCGTGGCGATATACGGAGCCGCCATCACAGCGGCGCCAGCCGCCTGGAAAAATATCCGCCGTTCGGGTCGAAATGACGACCCCTGCCGCCACAGAAACACGCCGGCGTACAGACCAACCAGCCCGGCGGCAGCGATCAGCCCAAAAGCTTCGCCCCACGTCGCCAAATCAATCGGTACCTTCCGGAAAACCCGATAAAAACTAAGCAGATAGCTAAACGTCAGGAATGCAGCCAGGCCAAGATTCCCAGCCAGAAGAATCGCACGCCGTCCCGAGCTCTTCCACTTCGGACTCCGGAGCGTCCAGCAACTAAGGTGCAACTGGATGGCAAGCGAGACGAGCAGCAGCGTGAGACTAGGAAAAAGATGAAGCTTGTAAACCATCAAAGAGCTACAACCATTCTAAACGGGGACGGCGGACGGCGTTGTTAGTTCGTGGTTCGCCGTTGTTGGTTCTACGTTCTACGTGCGGTGCGTGGTACTGACGGCGGAACGTCGTACGTGCACGTCTTACGCGGAACTACGAACCAACAACCACGAACCAACAACGCTTTTGCTTGCCAACCGTCCGAAACCGATCGAGTCTATAGGTTAGATGGAGGATAGCGGCGACGGCGCTGTAGTGATCCGGGCGCAGTCGGGCGACGGGGATGCTTTCCGCATGCTCGTCGAGCGGCACAGTCGAAGTGTCTTCCGTCTGGCTTATCGCATGACGGGAAACGAGCAGGACGCCGAGGATGTGGTCCAGGAGACTTTTTTGCGCGCCTACAAACAGTTGAGCCATTACGAATCCCGGTCGAGCTTCTCAACGTGGCTCTACCGCATCGCCTCCAATTATTCCCTCGACTTGATCCGTATGCGCAAACGCCACGAGCAGAAACGGGAGACCGGCACTGAAGAAGGCCGCGACGTTCTCGACACCGTCCCCGCCACTGCGCCCGGCCAGGACCGGTTGGTGTTCAGCAACCAGGTTTCCGAGCGGGTCAGCGCGGCCATGAACGAACTGAGCGATCTGGAACGCTCCGCGTTTGTGCTGCGCCATTTTGAAGGACTTTCGATAGAAGAGATCGGCGGAATGCTGGGCACGTCCCTGAATGCGACCAAGCACAGTATTTTTCGTGCAGTTCAGAAGTTGAGGAAGCGGTTGGAGCCCTTGGTGGCAACGGCTGGATAAAGAAGATGGAAGAAACACACATTTCCGAAGATCGGTTGGTGCTGTTCTATTACGGCGAGGACTCCGACGCCGCTCCCGTAGAACGCCATTTGGCGCAGTGCGAGCATTGCCGCGCCGAATATCGCGCCCTTCAGACGGTGCTCAATACAATCGACTCCGCCCCTGTTCCGGATCGCGGACCGGAATATGGCAGCGCCGTCTGGCAGCGTATCCACAAGCGTGTCGGCGGCAAGCGGAGTCACAAGTTGGGATGGTTCCCTTGGTGGATGTGGGCGCCCGCGGCCGCGGCGCTGCTCCTGCTGGCATTCTTCGCCGGCCGGATCTCGCGGCGGCCTGAGACGCCCACTCTTGCTTCCGGCCAGGTCCGCGAGCGCATTCTTTTGGTCGCCGTCGGCGATCATCTGGAGCGTTCCCAAATGGTCT
The DNA here is from genome assembly GCA_049514735.1 of Bryobacteraceae bacterium. GTDB lineage: Bacteria > Acidobacteriota > Terriglobia > Bryobacterales > Bryobacteraceae > JAICMB01. Next base: position 1,904 of record JBEKUT010000278.1, on the reverse strand, counting down.
TGGCGGAGATCAGCAACACGCCCGACGGCAAAGGCAAGATAGACATCTCCGACGAACAGCGCATGGCCCAGGATCTTCTCGATTCCAACCGGCTCTACCGCCAAACCGCCAACAGCACGGGCGACACGGCCGTCGGCAATGTTCTGGACGACCTGGAGCGGATGCTCCTCGAGATCGCCAACAGCCCCTCCGAGCTGGATCGCTCGCAGTTAGACGAACTGAGACAGGAAATCGAAGATCGAGGATTGCTTTTCAAGATTCGAGTGATTGGATCGAAGGTGCAGCAGGAACAAACCGCGCCCGCGCCGAAGCAGGACAGGAAAGGTACACAACTATGACTCGCAGTTTGAATTTGTTAATCGCCGGGTGCGCGCTCGCGACGATGCCGGTAATTTTGGGAGCGCAGGAGCCGCCGTCCCCGCCCGCGCCTCCCATGCCGCCCGATGTGGAGCTCTCAATTCAGGGCTTTCCGGAAATATCTATTCCGCCGATGCCCCCGATGGCGCCGATGCCCGCTATGCCGCCGATGCCAGCAATAGCGCCAATGGAGCCGATGGAGCCGATGCCCCCCATCGCCATGATGTTCATGGACCAGGACAGCGACCGCGAAGCCGCCCAACAGGCGCGTGAGGCAGCCCACGCCGCTCGTGACGCTGCCCGCCAGCATAAGTCGAATGAAGAATCCGAATACAAACGCGGCATGTCCTACCTCGATCGCCGCGATTACGACCACGCTATCGATGCCTTCAACCGCGTCATCGAGAACAAAGGTGAACGGTCCGACGGAGCTCTGTACTGGCGCGCCTACGCGCAAAACAAATTAGGAAAACGCGACGATGCGCAGGCCTCCATCGCGGAGCTGTCAAAAGCCTATCCGCAAAGCCGCTGGATCGAGGATGCCAAAGCCCTCAAGATGGAGGTCGGCCAAGCCAGCGGCAAGCCCGTCTCGCCGGAGGACGCCTCCGACGAAGATCTGAAGCTCCTGGCGCTCAACGCGCTCATGAATAGCGACCCGGATCGTGGCATTCCCATCCTTGAGAAGCTGCTGAAGAGTGGAAGCTCCCCGCGCATCAAGGAACGCGCCCTGTTTGTCCTGGCGCAATGCCGCACGCCAAAGGCTCGCGACCTTCTCGCTCAGGTGGCGAAAGGCGCGACAAATCCCGACGTCCAACTGAAGGCCATCGAATATCTCGGCGTGAACGGGACCCACGAAAACCTGCAACTCCTCAGCGAGGTTTACCGCGGCTCCAACGACACCAGCATCAAGCGCGCCATTCTTCGCAGCTTCATGATCGCGCACGACCGTGACGCGCTCTTGCAAGCCGCGCGCAATGAAACCAATCCCGAGTTGCGCCTCGAAGCCATCCGCCAGCTTGGCGTCATGGGCGGTGCAGCCGAGCTCTATACGACTGAAACCTCATTCGAGGCCAAGCGCGCCATCATCAACGGACTCATGGTCGGGGGCGATGCAACCAAGCTCCTGGAAATCGCGAAGAGCGAAAAAGATCCCAAGCTCCGCTCCGAAGCCATCAACATGCTCGGCGTGATGGGACGCAGCAAAACCGGCGACGGACTTGTCGGCATGTACCGCCAGGAATCCGATCCAAGCGTCAAGAATTCCGTCATCAACGCGCTGTTTGTGCAAGGCAACGCGCCCGCGTTGGTCGAATTGGCCCGCAAGGAAGCCGATCCCGCATTGAAGAAACACATCGTGAGCCAGCTCGCGGTCATGAACTCGAAGGAATCGACGGACTACATGATGGAGCTGCTGAGCAAATGAAAAACATCTTCTTAGTCGCGTCCTTAGCGGCCGCCAGCGCCTTGGGTCAGCAGCCCCGCATCCAGAATGCAAAGCTCGAAACGCGCACAGTCAGCGGCGGGCTGGCTTCTGCCATGAACGCGAT
>JBEKUT010000277.1:0-11159 GCA_049514735.1 Bryobacteraceae bacterium | reverse complement strand
CAGGTGCGCCGAGCCATTGGGAATCGATACGATAAACGTGCTTCCGGTTCCTTCAACACTCTTGACTGTAATCGACCCGCCGTGCAGTTTCGACAACTCCTGAACGAACGCAAGCCCGATTCCCGTTCCCTCGTTCGTCCGGCCCCGCGCATTCTTGACGCGATGAAAACGGTCGAAGATGTGAGGCAATTCATTCGTGGGAATCCCGCTGCCAGTGTCTTCAACCGCGAGCTCAATCCTGCCGCCGACATCTCTCACCCGCACAGCGATGCTGCCCTGCAGCGTAAATTTGAAAGCGTTCGAAACCAGATTGAGGACGATCTTCTCCCACATGTCGCGGTCGACGTAGGCAGGCTCCGGCAAGGGCGGGCAGTCGATAACAAATTCGAGGCCGGCGTGCTCCATCGCCGACCGGAACGCGCTCGCAATGTCCGCGGTGAAAGACGCGAGCTCCGCCGGTTCGTACGCGGCTTGATAACGTCCTGCCTCGATGCGTGAAAAATCGAGCAGCGTGTTGACCAGTTTCAGCAGCCGCAGACCGTTGCGGTGCACCAGTTGAAGCTCTTCACGATACCCCTCCAGGGAGGTGAGAGGACGTTCGAGCATGGCCTCGATGGGGCCGAGCATGAGCGTCAGCGGGGTACGAAACTCATGACTCACATTGCTGAAGAAAACGGTTTTTGCCCGGTCGATTTCGGCCAGCGCCTCGGCCCGTTCGCGTTCTTCTTCGTAGGCACGCGCGTTGGCGATCGCGGTTGAGATATGTCCGCCCACAAGTTCAAAAAACGAAGCATAGCTGGAGTCAAGCCGCTTGAGCGGACTGACGCCGGCGAAGACGAATCCCATGGGCGAGGTCTGGCCCGGCATGAGAATAGGAAGCACCACAGCGGAGCGCGCCGGCGTGTTCCAAGCGCCGCCAGGCAACGGTCCGAGCGTCTTCGCGAGATCCTCGAGTAACGTCAGGCGTGAACTCGTCACGGCCAGGGACAGTTCCTCAATCATTTCGGTTCGCGAGACCGCGGCTGGAGCGATGGCCGAGCCGGCTTCGATGCCGGCGCTTCCCACAAGCATCGCGGTTTCTCGGGACTGGTCGAAAAGATACAACGCCGCGAAAGGGATATCGGAAGGATTGCCGGCCAGAGCTTCCACCGCGGCGGCGCAGGCTTCTCGCATGTGCCGCGCTTTGCTGGCCCGGGCGGCCAGGTCGCGCAGCGTGCGCAGACGCCTCTCATTGATGACGTGATCGGTGGTCTCGGCAACCGGCGTAAACACCCCTCCGATGCCGCCGGACTCGTCGCGAATGGGACTGTAGGAGAACGTGAAGTAGCATTCCTCCGCGTATCCATTTCTCTCCAGAAGGAGAAGAAGATCGTTGGACCACGTGGCCTCGCCGCGTTCGACAACCCCCTGCAGCATGGGCCCGATGATGTGCCATATTTCCGGCCAGCACTGGCGGCCCGGTTGTCCCAGCGCCGCCGGATGCTTCGCCGCGATGATGTCTCGGTAGGCGTCGTTGTAGAGCATCACGAGTTCCGGCCCCCACCAGATGAGGATGGCGAAGCGGGAATTCAGGCAGGTACTGACCGAGGTGCGCAGACTCTGCGGCCATTGCGGGACCGGGCCGAGCGGCGTCCGCGACCAGTCGAGCGCGCGCATATAAGCGCCCATCTCGCCGCCGCCGGAGAGGCACTCATTCAATTTTACTCATGCCGGATCTTGTAAAATCGGCATGAACATGCGAGCACTGTTAATCATTATCTTCGCTGGTTGCGCTTGGGCGCAAAAACCCGGGTGCTTGATTCAGCCACAGAGCGTGGGGCCGGTCCACGCGGGCATGACGGCCGCACAGGTCCGCCAGACTCTTCGCGGCGTCACGTTGAAGCCCTCCGAAGATGCGGACCGCCTCCCCACGCTGATCGTGATTCGCGAAGGTCTGCACACCATGGATCTTTATCTCGATAGCGCGCGCGATAAGGTCCAAACGATTCGCGTTTATGACGAGACTTGCGCAACACGTGACGGAGTGCATCCGGGAATGTCGCTACCAGACGCCGCGGCGAGGTATGGCCGCCTGCGAACACTGCGTGTCACCAACACGGAGTCTCGTGAATTTGCCGAATTTGAGCGCCAGCCCGACTGGCTGGAAATTCAAGTGGGCAATGGAAACGCCGGCATCTACCCTCCCGGTCAGCGCTCCACCACAAATTATTCTTCCGGGGCGCACATCGCGAGTTTATGGGTGCATCCTAACAAGCGATAGGCAGCGCAGACGATCGTGGGGCGCAGACGACCATTTTGCCGTCTGCGTTCCGTTAAAACGGAAGATCCTTCGCCGCCGGTGCCGGCTGCACCGCCAGCGAATTCGACAGGTACTTGTACGGATTCACCGGCGTGCCACCCACCCGCACTTCATAATGCAAATGCGGAGCGGTGACGCGTCCCGTCGCGCCGGACCTTCCTAGCACATCGCCGCGGCGAATTTCCTGTCCCGGCACCACCAGGAAGCGCGAAAGGTGCGCGTACCAAGTCTGCATGCCATTGCCATGGTCGATGATCACGAGGTTGCCATATTGCCCGCCCCAGGAAGCATGCTCCACAATTCCGTCGCCCGCCGCATGCACGGGTGTTCCCATCTCGGCCGAGAGATCCACGCCGGTGTGCATCGCGCCCTCACCCGAGAAAGGATCGGTGCGCCCGCCGAAAGAGCTCAGCAGGCGTCCGTTGACCGGCCACAAAGATGGCCGGACATTGGTTTGCCACTGACGCGCGTACGTGTGGAAGTAGGGTGAGATCGAGGCGGATTGAAGGAAGTTGTACTGCTCCAGGGTTTCGCGATAGGTCGGCGCCAGCGGATGCAGATCGGTAGTCGAATCCAGGGAATTGCCCGGTTTGTTCTTAAATCCGTACGCCACGGAGACCTCGCTTGCAAACATCTGCAAGGAAGCCAGCTCTTCGTTTTTTTGATTAGTGACTTTTTGAAGCTCCCGATAGCGGGCTCGAAGGGATTCTACATCGCGGCGGAGGGAGTTGTAGTTGGCCACCTTCAGTGTCATCCGAAGGTAACTGGCCAGGAAGCCGGCCGTACTGACACAACCGATCATCGCGAAAACTAAGACCGCATAAATGGCCTTATGCGGAACGTGTATGCGTCTGAGGCGGCCGTGAAGGGAATGCGCTAGAACGACTACGAAGTAAGGCTGATGCTGCATGGATCTCCTTTGATCGGCCGTAACTCCTTAGAACTTCAATGCTATGGCAACGCGGAGTCGTAGCCGGAGAGTACCAGAAAAATATATAAGGTCGAAAGCTAAGCATACTTCACATGTCAGTTCTGTGTCAAGCCGACCCAGCCCTGTGTCCGATTGCTACAGCCTCCTTCCGAACCGCGCCCGGCAGGAAGCGGTTCGCCCGCTCACCTCGAATACAGAACCGCGCGCGGCAGCAAGCGGCCAGTCTTCCAACGTAGAACGCAGAACGCAGAACGTTGAACGAGCCCCCCAAGCCGATACGCTAAAATAACGGCTCTAAGGTAGTCGCGCCTGAAACAGACAATGGAAAAGATCGGCCGATACCAAGTACTCGGAGAAATCGGCCGTGGAGCTATGGGCGTTGTGTATCGCGCCCAGGATCCCGCCATCGGCCGCGTCATCGCCATCAAAACGATCCGTCTTTCAGACCTCACCGATAGCAGCGAGCGCGACCGTCTGCACGAACGTCTTTTTCGCGAAGCGCAATCCGCCGGCATTCTCTCGCACCCCAATATCGTAACCATATACGATATCGCGGAAGAGAACGGCTTGGCCTTCATCTTTATGGAATTGGTGAACGGCCCGGCGCTCGAAAAATTGCTGAGCGATCACGCGCCGGACAGCCAGACGGTGCTCGCGATCCTGAAGCAGACCGCCTCCGCTCTCGACTACGCGCATAAGAAAGGTATCGTTCATCGCGACATCAAGCCGGCCAATATCATGATTCATGACGATGGCCAGGCGAAGATCACCGACTTCGGCGTGGCCAAGATCGTCTCTCAGCAGATGACGCAGGCCGGAGCGATGATGGGAACCCCCAACTACATGTCGCCCGAGCAGGTCCAGGGACACGCCGTGGATGGCCGCGCGGATCAGTTTTCCCTCGGCGTCATCGCCTACGAGATCCTCACTGGCGAGAAGCCGTTTGTCGGCGATTACCTTCCAACACTTCTCTATAAGATTGTTCGTGAAGATCCGGTCGCGCCGCAGCGCTTAAATCGATCGCTGGGACCGCCGGTCGAAACGGTTCTCCGCAAAGCGCTCGCAAAAGCGCCGGAAGATCGTTATGCGACCTGCACGGAATTCATCAACGCGTTGAGTTTCGCGTTAGGCAATATCGCGAATTGGCAACCGTTGGTGCGCGGAATCAGCCAAAGTTTGCCGACCGTGGCCGAAGTGACCGTGCCTCCGCCTGGAACAACCGAGCGTGAGTTCGACGCCCCCGTCCCCGCATTTGCAGCGAACGCGGCCACCAGAGTTCGCGAAGAGAGCACGGAGCGCAATCCATTGGTTCGCAGTCTGATCTGGGTTCTCATCGGCATCGGACTCGTAGGGTTGGCCGTACTCGGAGCGCAAAAATTTTTCTTCAACAATTCCGAAGAGCCGCGGCAGGCCGCTGAGGCGAAATCAACCGAAGCCCCGCCCCCTGCGCCCGTCGCTGAAAAGCCGAGTCCAGTAGCGCCCACACCGCAGGTTTCCACTGAACCGCCGCAAGCCGAGAAGCCCGAGCAACCCGAGTCCGAGCGGCCTGAACGGACCGAACGGCCTGAGTCCGAACCACGCGTCTCCGAAACTCCCCGCAGGACACACCAGGAGGTACGAGCCGCCCCACTGGTGAAGCAGGACGCCGATCACACCGTTCAATTCGTCACGGAACCTCCCGGTGCTACGGTCATCGTCGATCACGAATCCGGCCGCACCTGCAGAACACCTTGCATGCTGCCGTTGCCGGCCGGCCGTCACACAAGCAGCGTCCAACTCGATGGCTACCGCAGTTATCCGCAGATATTCAACGTGCCCCAGGAATCCGATGTGTTCGTGAAGCTCATAAAGGTGATAGGAACGTTGAGCATCACGTCGACCCCGGAGGGCGCAACCATCGTTTTGAACGGACAAGTTCAGCCACAAAAAACACCCGCTATGCTGCGCGTACCGCCGGGGACTTATCATGTCCGCGTGAGCCGCAACGGCGTCCCCCTCGATTTCGATGTCGATGTCACCGATGGTGGCTTGATCAGCAAGAACGTGACCTTCCCATGAACATTTCGAGACGACGATTATTTACCATAGCCGGCGCGGCGGCCCTCGCAGCGCGATTCGGAAGGACCGCCGATACCGATCCGGCGCAGATGATTGTACGCTCTCCACGGCCCACCGATCTTGAGATGCGTCTCGCCGGCTTCAACGATGAAATCACGCCCATCGAGCGCTTCTTCGTTCGCACTCACACCTACACGCCGCAAGTAGACGCCAGCGCGTGGAATCTAAAAGTAGAAGGAACCGTCGCCAGGCCGGTCGCGTTTTCGATGGCCGAGTTGAAGAAGCTACCTCACGTGGAAATGGTCAGCGTAGTTGAGTGCGCGGGCAATGGGCGCAGCTTCTATCGGCCTCGCGTGCCCGGCGCGCAGTGGGAGTACGGCAGCGTGGGTAACGCCCGTTGGACCGGCGTGCGATTGAAAGATGTTCTCGCAAAGGCCGGCGTTAAGGATGGTTCGAAGCACGTTCTATTCGACGGCGCGGACGAACCCATTGGAAAAATGGAAGACTTCCGGCGCAGCATCACCATTGAAAAAGCGCTGGACCCCGACACGCTGCTCGCTTTCGAAATGAACGGCCAGGCGATCCCCACGCTGCACGGGTTTCCTCTGCGTGTCGTCGCCCCCGGCTGGGCCAGCGATTCATGGGTGAAATGGTTAACCCGCATCGAAGTGCTGGACCATGAGTACGAAGGCTTCTGGATGAAATCGGCTTACCGGCACCCCACGACACCCGTCGGGCCCGGCACGGCCGTCGATCCGTCGCAGATGGTTCCCGTCACCGATCTAAATGTTAAGTCGGTAATTGCATCGCCCGCGCCGGGTCCCGTTCTCGGCGTGCCCGTGAAAGTGAGCGGCGCGGCCTGGTCGAACACCTCGCCAGTGGCCGCTGTGGACGTGTCGGTGGATGGCGGCAACACCTGGAACGTCGCGACGCTCGGCAAGGATCTGGGGCGTTATTCCTGGCGACTGTTCGAATATTCCTGGATGCCAGATCGCGAGGGCGACTACACCGTTATGTCGCGCGCGCGTAACGCCGCCGGAGCAGTTCAGCCCGTGGAACAGCAATGGAATCCCTCGGGCTATCTCTGGAACGTTGTGCATCGCGTTCCCGTGAGTTACTCGTTTCCACCCGGCTATCGCGCGGCATGTCTCACCTGCCATGACGAGCACATGATGGTGCAACAGCATCTCACGCGCGCGCAGTGGGAAAAAGAGACCGATAAAATGGTCCGCTGGGGCGCCGATGTGAAACCCGAATTGCGCGAGACGCTACTGAAGTATTTGTCCGAAAGGTTCCAGTAGCATAGTGCGCGTTCCCCTTCGCTGGGTCGCACTGCTGGTCTTCGTTCTCTCTTCGGTTCTCAATTATCTGGACCGTCAGATTCTGGCCACGATGGTCGACATTTGGCGATCGCGGCCTGAGTTTCCTTTTTCTTATTCCGACTACGGTCTTTTACTGTCCGTCTTTTCGATTGCCTACGCCGTGTCCGCGCCCTTCATGGGCTGGTTTCTCGACCGCGCCGGATTGAATCGAGGCATCTCCGTATCGGTCGCAACGTGGGCCGTTGCCAGCGCCGGAACCGGATTGAGCCATGGCACGACTGAGCTGTTGTTCTGGCGCGCAATCCTTGGAGTAGCCGAAGCGGCGGGCATTTCCGCTGTCGGAAAAGTAATCGGCATGTATCTGATGAACGAAGAACGTGCTCTGGGAAACGCGACCAGCCAGCTTGGCATCAGCGTAGGTCTTGCGATAGCCCCACGCTTCACCGTGCTGTTCGCGTACGAATATAGTTGGCGTTGGACGTTCTTCGCGGCTGCGATCCTAAGCTTGTTATGGATTCCATTGTGGCTCGCAACATCGCGATTGATCCCACCGTCTGCCGATTATCGCGGACCGTCGCCGGGGGTGCATTCCGAGAGTCTCTTGCGCGACCCGCAACTGTGGGCGCTCGTGATCGCAAACGGCCTGAGCATGACGATCTACAGTCTGTGGACTAACTGGAGCCCAACATACTTAGTACAACTCGGCCTCAAACCGCAACAAGCTGCGAATTATTCCTGGATTATTCCGTTGTGCGGCTACGCCGGCGGCTTTATCGGCGGATCTCTCTCGTGGCGCTTTATTCGGCAGGGTCAAGATCCGGTGCAGGCACGCAAACGGGTCTGTTATTGGGCGGCCATAGCATGTCTCGCCACGGCGGTTATCCCGTTCTTCCATTCGCCGGCTATGGCGACAGCAGGCATGTCCTTCAGCTTTTTCTCAGTCGCCGCGTGGAGCACGAATTTATATACTCTGCCTGTAGACATTTATGGAGCAGCGCGCGCCGGCTTCGCCGTGTCGGGACTGGTATGCGCTTTCGGAGTCATGCAGGCGACCGTTTCAAAGCCCCTCGGATTTATGATCGAGCATTATGGATTTATGCCGGTGTGTCTCCTGTTCGCAGGCCTGCCGCTTATTGCCTATGCGATAATTCGGAATGTTCGGGCCGCGGGCGCCGTCTCCTATGCAAGTGCCAAACCATCCACGAATAACGATTGACCCTGAACGGATGTTCGGCAAGCCTTGTATTCGCGATCTGCGCTTCACCGTCGCCGACATTCTCGACTAACTCGCATCCGGGATGACCGAACAAGAGATCCTCAATGACTTTCCGTATCTCGAAGCCGACGACATCCGCGCAGCGCTTCGCTTCGCCGCGGATCGAGAGCATCGTGTCGCTGTCCTGTGACCATTCAGCTCCTGCTAGATGAAAACCTTTCGCCACGTCTGGGCTACCAAGCGGGAGACGGCGAGAGCAACCCATTGTCCAGCGTAGGCGGCCGACTCCTTTGCAAGCCCCGCCATCTCTTTGCGGCATTCGGCGCCGAAGATCTCCAACTCAACGGACCCGTTCCTTCCTCGATAGCCCTCGATAGTTAGGCGGACATGCTGATTCTCCGCGAGGGATAGGTATTCCAATGGGAGCAACACACCCCGCTCGTAGACGGCCTCCAGGTGCTTCGCCACATGTCCATTGTAGCGGCTCATTGCTTCGTGTCATCTCTTCGGCTTTGCATCATTTCCCGGGCTGACCTAATGTCGTCGATGTCTACGATGTTGTAGCGGCGCTCCATGGAATCGGCGCGGTGGCCTGTAAGAGCGCATGCGGACCACCTGAGGAACGCCCGCGCGGCGCAGGTTGCGGACGGCGGTGCGTCGCAAGTGGCTGAACTTCAGGTCGGGGACCCCTGTCTCCTCACACGCGTTCGTCCACACTCGACGGAAGCTCTCTTATTGGCTGGCCGTCGCGATACAAGGCGAGCAATTGACCCAAGCGAACGCCCGTATGATACGCGGTGACGAACAGCGGGCAAAGATGCCGGCACGAAGGAAGCCGGGCGATAGCCCCGCTTGGAGATGAAACTTGTCATGGTGCGGATGAGAGGACTTGAACCTCCACTCCCTTGCGAGAACTAGAACCTGAATCCGAACCAGGCTGTACTCACCAGTCCCGATGGGTCCTTACTGGCTGAAAACAATAGAAGGCGACATCTGCTGAATCCCTGCAGATTCGGAGTCATAAGGCACAATAAGGCACAGTCGCCATTCCGCCGTCCTCTTTGTCTGGCAGCCAAAGACTTACCGAGGTCATCTGCTACATTCAGCAGTGGACTCTCGCGGATGCGTCCTTCCAGCGCGCGCTGGCGCTGGAGCCGGGGAACGCCAGAGCGATGGGCTTTGCGGGAATGCTGGCCATGGACCTTGGCCGTCTCGACGAGGTGATCGCACTCTACAGGCGGGCCATGGAGATCGACCCGCTCCGTCCGCGGGGATATTACGATTTCGCGATGATCTTGTTCCACGCTGGACGGCAGGCAGAAGCGGCCACCGTCCTCAAAAAGGCCCTGAAAATCTTCCCGGAGATGGCGAACGCACACTGCTGACTTGGCCAGGTCTACCTGGCGCAGTCGTACCCGCGGGAGGCGTTGGCAGAGATGGAGAAAGAGAAGGATCCTGCCTATCGCCTCTTCGGCCTGGCGCTGGCGTACGATGCATTGGGGCGGAAGCCGGAATCCGACGCGAACATGGCGGACCTGATCACGAGGTACCACACGACGGCGGACTATCAGATTGCAGAGGTCTATGCGGCCCGCAGGGAGACGGACCGTGCTTTCGAATCGATGGAGCGAGCCTATACGGAGCACGACGTTGGACTCACCAGAATAAAGGGAGATCCGCTGTTGAAGAACCTCGTACGCGACCGGCGGTATGCGGCGTTGCTCAGGAAGATGCGTCAGCCGGTTTAAAAGTGCCCGGCGCGGGAGCGCTTCAAGAGCGATATTCTTGTCTGCTTTCTAAGCATTTCAGGCTTAGCAACCTAGTATACGTCCGGACTTTGCGGGCATCAGTATTGGCCCAAGCTCCTACACCTAACCTGACGCGACCACTTTATCGTGATGAGGATTTTAAATATCCGGCCGTCGAACAGCAATTGTTGCAGCATGGGTTCGGGGGCGGAGCCGGTTTTTGTGTGGTCGTTCCAGCGGTCAGCACAGTTCCTGGGACCGGCCCTGAAGCCGCCGAACCCATCGTGAGTAGCAACGCAAACATAATCTCGAGCATGGTAGTGAATCTCCTTTGAGTTTTGATGACCGTTAATTAACCGGCTTTCACCCCTGTATGCGCGCGTTCTGAGAAAACGGGGTCAACTATTTTCTAGGATGGGTTTTCCGCCGACCGGTGCGTTCAGACGCGAGAATGGCTCCCTTTTATCCCGGCGTTGACCGGCCAATCTTTGGCCGCGCTGATGGTGATCTCTTTGCCAGTCAAAAGGTTAAGGCACGTCCACAGAGTTGGCCGGTCAACGCATCGTGCAACCGGCCAATCCGTCCGGTCTTGAAGCGCTTACGCTGAGGATTTCGGTGCGGATGGAATTGGCCGGTTAACGGGGCACTAACAGGTGCCGCTGCGCACTTCATATTTCGAAATCCGGCTCCTCAGATACGCGTTCAAAACCGGCATCTCGGGCTGCTCGTTAGGGGTCCGCTGGCTATTTATGTAATCGTAACGGGGAGCGCTCTCGCCGCCTTCGGATACGCCAACCGTGCTGATGCTGCACCCGGCACTGGCATGTCCATCTCCAATCTCGCAACGATATTATCGCTTTCGCTTGGCCTATTGGCAGCTACTACAAGCGTCATAAACTCGTATTTGTTTGCCGCGCCGTTGCCGGGGGGCACACCGGGGCCAGACACACAGTGATTACTATGCTTTCCCACGCCAGGCAAAACTCTGCTTCTTTCTGGCCGTTCTGATTCCTCGCAAAGATGCGTTGCATATATCCAAGATCTCCACTTTCGTCAAACCGGCTCTTCAAATCGCGGTTCAAGCGGCGAGGGGTTCTTCGGTCCGACGTTAGTCGGCTATTTGAGTCTTCGGGTGAACCCTTTAGTAGAAGATAAACAATTTCGGGAGGGTTCTTGCTCGTGAACAAGACCTCATTCTCGGCCTCAGAAAGGCCGTTATCTAGGGGGAACAAGCAACCGAGATCGGAGAATTAGCCGAGAACGCCAGAGTCAGCCAGAGTTCTCAAGAGATCTGCGATCCACTGGTTAACGACCCTGGTAAACCATCCGGTAGTGCCCACGTTGCGGAGAACTCTTACAAAAGGGCTGAACACGGGCCTTTCTGTGATTTTGGCAAGCGCGGTTCTCGCGAGAATGTGAATCTGTACGTCTATTGGGTCGTTAACCCACGGGCCTCATTTCGCAACGAAACCTGGGGAGGCACTCGGTTGAGAAATGAAAACTCTCCGGCCCTCCGGTTAACGTCCTGGCGCGAAAACAGGCCCAAAACGAACGATTTAGTGAACGGTGGAGATGCCGCTATGCT
>JBEKUT010000276.1:0-15555 GCA_049514735.1 Bryobacteraceae bacterium | reverse complement strand
CATCGCTAGTGTATGTGCCGAATACCGAGAGCGATACGGTTGATGTTATCGACCCGCACACTTTCAAAATTGTCGATCACTTCGCAGTAGGACATCAGCCGCAGCATGTGACGCCGGCCTGGGATCTGAAGACGCTGTGGATACTGAACGACCTTGGAGACAGCCTGACGCGCATCGATCCAGCGAGCGGGAAGCACTACAACACCGTCCCGGTGGACGATCCTTACAACATGTATTTCACGCCCGATGGCAAGTTCGCCATTGTGGTCGCCGAGCAGCGGCATCGGCTGGACTTTCGCGATCCCAAGACGATGCAGCTCTCTCATTCGCTCAACGTGCACTGCCGCGGCGTGGATCACATGGATTTTTCAGCGAACGGGCGATTCCTGATTGCAAGCTGCGAATTTTCGGGTCAGATGATTAAGGTTGATGTCGAGCATCAGACGCTCCTGGGCGCTCTTAAATTGGGACGGCGGCGCGCGCCGCAGGATGTCAAGCTATCGCCGGACGGACGCATCTTCTACGTGGCCGACATGTATGCCGGCGGAGTCCACCTGATTGACGCCGCGAAATTCAAGAAGATCGGTTTCATCCCGACAGGCCGTGGCGCGCACGGTCTGTATACCAGCCGCGATTCGAAGTACATGTATGTGTCGAACCGGGGCGAAGGAAGCATCTCGCTGATCGATTTTAAGACGAACCGCGTAGCCACGAAGTGGAAGTTTCCCGGAGGCGGGAGTCCCGATATGGGCGGCGTCTCGGCCGATGGGAAGGTGCTGTGGCTCTCCGGCCGCTACGATTCCGAAGTCTACGCAATCGACACAGAAGATGGCCATCTGCTGGCGCGTATTCCGGTGGGACAGGGACCGCATGGGCTGTGCGTGTATCCACAGCCGGGCCGCTATTCGCTAGGACATACGGGGATTCTGCGATGAACCGCGACGAATCGTGTGCAGGGCGCGTCTAAGGCTTATATGATCAAGACCATAACGACGGAAGAGCTCAAAGCAATGATGGACCGGGGCGATAACTTTACCTTGGTTGAGACCTTGTCGGCGATGTCGTACCATGGCGGACATCTTCCGGGCGCGATTAATCTCCCGCCGGATCAGGTGATCAAGCGGGCGTATGAAGTGCTACCGGACCGCTCGGCGAGTCTCGTCTTGTACTGCGGCAGCGCCACTTGACATGCTTCTGAAAACGCCGCCCGTGAATTGGCGGCGCTAGGCTATACGAATATCCGTGAGTATGGGGAGGGCAAGAAGGGCTGGGTGGATGCGGGCATGCCACTCGAGACAGCGGTACCGGCGACTTGATGGGGTTCTATCGCCGCGTTAATTGAATGGCGGTGCGTGCGTCGGCTTCCGCGCCCGCCATGTCACCGGTCAGCCGGCGGGCGACGGAGCGATTGTGATAGGCGTTGACGTAGCGCGGATTGAGCTCGATGGCTCGCGTGAAATCGGCAATGGCCTCTTGGAATTGCTTGAGCCGCAGATGGGCGTAGCCTCGCGAATTGTATGCAATGGAGTCCTTGGGATTCGCCTCAATAGTGCGCGAGAGTGCTTCGATCATCGCTGGGAAACCGGTGGGGGCGGGCTTGGGAGGTTCCACATGCGCTGGCTGCGGTGGCGGCTCCACGTGAACGGGTGTCGCTGTTACGGGTCCATTCAAGCGAACCGTGGCATTGCTGCGATCGGATACGCCGCTGGCGGTCTCGGGAGGAGGCGGAGCGGCGGGAGCAGGCGGCGGGACTCGCGTGGCCTGGGCAACCGGAGCGGGCTCCACGACGATTACGGGAGGGGGCGGCGACTCCCTGCCCGTTTTGCCGTTCGCGAGGGCGATCAACTTTTCGATGCCGGGGATTTTGGGATCGAGCGCGGCCACGGTCCTGAATTCCTGAAGCGCGGCGTCCGGAAATCCGAGATTGAACAGTAGATTTCCTTTGTTTAGGTGAAGCTGCGGGTTGTTGGGGTCGCGCCGAAGGGTCTCTTCCTCGTCGAGCAGCGCGTCGGCCGGACGGTTCAGGGCGATGAGCACCTGCGAACGGATCTCATAGGCGCGGCCGTTGTTGGGCTGGAGCTTCAGGGAGTCGTTCAAATCGGAGAGCGCGGCAGCCAGATTGCCGACCCGCAGAAAGCAGTTAGCGCGGTGAAAATAGGCGGCATCGTTGTTCGGGTCGAGACGGACCGCGAGCGAATAATCTTCTACGGCGTCGAGCATACGGCTGGCTTCCTCGGCTTCCATGCCCTTGGTGTAGGCGTCCTGAGCTTGTGTCCAATCGAAGGCATTGACCACGGGCGCCGCGGTTTCGGGCTGGGGACGGGGTGCGGAGATCTGGTCCGTCAGCCGGTTGATCATGCCCTGGAGATTCAGGATCTGCTCCTGAATCGACATCACGGCCTGGCGAAGCTGGTCAAATTTGCTTTCCGTGGGCTCGGTCTGGGCCGTGGTTGGCGGCGCGAAAATCAAGAGGACAAGGAGCAGGGCGAACGCGAGGATGCACGCGTTTATGACGGGCCTCCACGGGGGAGTGGCGGCAGCCGATATGGCAGGGCGGGCAGGCGACCCCATAAATAGAACGGCGACGATATTCGAGCCACTGAAATCCTCCGAAAACACGAACGGTGATGGGCCTAACATGCAGCCTTTGTTTTGTTTCCCGTTCGTTCTGGACCATGTTTAGCGAAGTCCAGTCGCCTATGGTAGCAGTGGCGGGCAAGCGGACAGTTCTCGGGAAGTTTGTGATCTACCTGAATGATCCGGCGCGCTTCCGTTAGCATGATCGAACACTTTGTAATTTGCATTACGCTCGTCATTTAACTTTGGGGGGGCGCGGATGCATAATTGGCCGTGCCGTTCCCGGTGGCCTTGATCGGATTCACACTCGTTTCAAGGGCGGCGAATATCCAACGCGCGTGCAGCAATGCCGCGAGTGCTGATTATTCTAGTCCCTCAGATGCCCTCAATGAGAATGCACTGATGCGTGGCCAGGGTACTATGAATCCACTCATGCAACTTGTTTATCAGCACGCTGAGGTCAGCCTTGAGCTGATCAAAATGGTCGCTAAAGTCGAGCTTGGCTTCCTCGGAGAAAAACCACACTAGTTGGTTATACTCTCCCGGCGTCTCTGCGCGTTCCAATTCACAAACCAGCCTTTGCCAGTCTTCGATAACCGCAAACCACTCCTCGCGGCAAACCCGCGTGACCCCCCAATGGCTCAACTTGCCATACTGACTACAGCGTCTTTGAACGCGCGGCTCAAGGAATCCAAAGGCGTTCTCACTGATCCACACCGGGGAAACTGACACGGCGGAAGTTGCCTCGGGGCGCAGCGCAATAGTCAAGCCCGTATGCGCTGGGCGGTCTCGTCTAAGCTCAAAATCGATCTTGAGGCGATCTTTATCGTTTTCCACTTTAGCTTCTACTGTTTCCAAATGACAAGATCTTGCCGTCGCTTGAAAGATCTATGTAGCGTCCGTTCTTACTGTACCTAACGACGCCCTCTGTAAAATCGTATGTCGAAGTGATTGTGTTTGCCTGTGTTTGCCTCGGGAGCGGACGTCCACCGTTGACTCACACGGCCCAGTCCATCTTACGCGAAGGTCTTCTGTAAGCATGATCGAACACGTTGTAATTTGCATTACGCTCGTGATTCAACTTCGAGGGGGTTGAATCGCGTGCGCGTCTTTTGGGAAGCAGTGAAGCGAATTTAATGGCGCGTTCATGCGCGGATCATCTCCAGACGCATCCTACAGTCATGAAGCGTTTGTTACTCATCGGAACTATTGCCTCTTTAGGCGTGACGGGAATCTTCGCGCAAGACACTGCCAAAGAAGATATGAAGAAAGCCGGCAGCGACACCAAGCAAGCCGCAAAGGATGCCGGCAAGGGCATTAAGAAAGGGTCGCAGAAGACCACTCACGCGGTGAAAAAAGGCGTGAACAAGGGCGCGGGCGCGACGGAAAACGGCGCGGCGAAGGTGAAAGAAAAGACCACTACTTAAGTCATCCTATTTGGGCGCGGCGGGCGATTCCCGCACCACTACGAGATCGCCCAGCCGCTGGCCCGGCGCCATTTTCCATCCCGTGTTGAGCTTTAAATCCCACTTCTCTTCGGAGGGCACCAGGAGTTTTCTCCAGTTCGCGGCGATCACCGCGCCGTTGGTGATTTCGAGAATCCCCCAATCCGCGGAAACGCGCATGGTGGGGTAGTAGGCGCCAACGTCGGGCACGGAGACGACAGTATTCGGATCGAAACTAAATTTGAAGTTGGCGTTGGGAAATATGAGGACGGGACCTTCGACAAATCGTCTGCGGAGCGCCGCGATGCGGGGGAGGCGTTCCGCTTCCCGCTTGTCTTCCGCCGCGATCAATGCAGGGCCGTCATAGCGGGCGGCGGCGATTTGGACATCGGGCGAGGGATCGAGACGAGCGGCGGCGGCCAGGCGCTCCGGCATGTCCGAGTCCGGCTTCATGGATTTTCGCCATGTGGCGTCGTAATCGTCCAGAAGGAGTCCGTATGCGGGTCCCGTCGAGTAGGCGAACGACCGGACGAAGCTGGGATTCTCCGGCGCCTCGTTAAGCTGCGAGACCGCGTGAGCTACGGGTTCGGATACGGCCGCGGTCGCGGTGTATTCCGCGAGGCCTTCGTTGTCCTCTGAGGCGCGTTCCGCAGCCGCGGCCTTCGGAAAAATGCGATGCCGTTCTTTCCGGAATGCGAGCGCATCGGCGATGGCCTGTTCGCGATCTTTGCCAGCCGCTTGTAGCGCCTTTGTGAGCGCCCGCATTTCCAATTGCAGCCAGATCCGTCCGTCGCGTGTGTCGAGTTGCTCGTTGGAACCTTCCTGGGCAGGCAATCCGATCTCGTTTTGGATGCGATGATACAGCTCGTGCATCATGAGCCTGCCACGCGCTTTCTCGTCAGTTGGGAGCGGCCACATCACCATGGTCCAGTGAAGGCCCTGCCAATCGGTTGCCGTGTTGGCGATATTAATATCGTCCGGAAGCTTCGCGGCGTTGACTGGCCGGTTGGCGGCAAAGGCGTGAGTATTCGGGTCCGCAAATAACATAGGGCCGCACAGCGACACGCGCCATAGTCGGCCGCCATCGCGGGCGCACAACACGTCGGCTTCTTTGAAATAAGACTGCGCCAGCTTCGGGTCGATCTGCGCGAATGCCGTTGCCGACAGAAACAAGATCATGGCGATTCTCATGCGATAGTTCCTTTGTCCCAAACTCTTCCGTACCACCACAATGCCGCGCCGTAGACTAGGAGGGCCCCAGCGAAATACCACGCGCTCGATCCGTTTACGGCTGCTGAAACGGAGACCATCGCGACCACTTGAATCAATCCGGTTGGGAATAAAGCACCGGACGTCAGACGCCAGCGTAGCTGCGGCTTAGAAGGCTGGAGCGACTGATGGCGTCCCATGGCGAGCGCCATGAGGCCGGCCGTGATTCCAGTTCGCAGATCGAGCGGCAGTTCGAGCAACGCGAGCACCGCGAGAAACGCGAGGTCTTTCGAAAGGAAGATTTGCCAGCCGCGCAACGGCATCAGGCGATAGCGCATCAGCCCGTTCTCGCCATCGAGTCCGAAGAGAGACTGTGCATACGTGCTGAGCGCGACGGCTACCATCACTGCCAATATCGGGAAGGCTTCGGGAGTGGGGGCCGAGGCCAGGAATCGATACAGCGCGCCGCTCAGTGCGAGCAGCAGCGCTATGTACGGATCGAGCGTGTGAAGCATCTGTCGAAAATCCTTGGTGAACAGGCGGCCGAGCCAGCCCGGGAACTGAGGAATTAGACGAGGCAGATTTCGGGCCGGTAGGTTTGAAACGACACGTTTGAGCAGCCATGCGATTATCTGGACTCCGACGGCCAAGAGAATTACAGACGCCGCGGGGCCGGGTTGGGCGGTCCAGATGAAGAGGGCCGCGGCGATCCAGAAAATGGGGCTTAGGGCGAGGCTGCCCGCGCGTAATGCGAATCTCTTGGTCTTGGTGAGTGGCCATAACGCGAGACGATCCGGAGGGATTTTGCGCAGCATCAGTCCGAGGAAAATGGCGCTGCTCGGCTGCTGATACGCCATGAGCATCAGAATCCAGAAGAAATTGTTGCCGTGGACCGCGTCGAGCGAGCGGAGATCGCGCCCGACCATGCGGGCGACCGCCCTCAGGATTGCTGCAACCGCAGCCAAATCAGATCCTCAGTGTTGGGAGCTTCCACTAAATCGAAGAAGAGTTTGTCGAGCGGCTCGGTCAGGCTTTTCACTTCGGCGCAGAGCACGCGCCGTCCATGGCGGATCATAACAACCTGGTCCGCGATTTGGTCGACCATGGAAAGAATGTGCGAGGTGAAGAGCACGGTGATGCCGTGCGCGGCCATGGTCTTGATGCGTAGCGCTACGGTCTGCGCGGTGACGGGATCGATGCCCTCGAAAGGCTCGTCCAGAATCACGACGCGAGGGTTGTGGATCAGCGCCATGGCCAGCGCCGTCTTCTTTCTCATGCCGTGCGAGGACTGGCGCAGGAATGTATCGCGTGTATCGGAGAGTCCGAGGACGCGAAGCACTTGTTCGGCGCGTTCGCGAGTCTCTTCTCCGCTCACGCCATAGATGGGACCGCATAGCAGGAGATGCTCTTCGATGGTGAGGTCGTCGAAGAGGGCAAGGTTTTCCGGGACGACGCCGATGGCGCGCTTGATCTGAAGCGCTTGTTCGAAGGGATGGAATCCAGCGACGATGGCCTCGCCGGAAGTGGGAGCGCTCAGGCCCGCGAGAATCTTGAGTAGCGTCGATTTGCCCGCGCCGTTTGGTCCTAGCAGCGCGCAGATGCTGCCGGGCGCGACTTCGAAAGAAAGGCCGTCAACGGCCGTGAAATCGCCGAACCGTTTGGTGACGCGGCGGCAGGATATCATTTGTGGAAGCTTGGACGCGCCATAATGGATCTCGTTATGCAATCCAATCTGCCTAGGGTCGCCTTGCGTGTGTTATCCATAGCCGCTCTATTATCGTAGCTTCACATATGGAGCCGGAATCGCGATTGTCGCCAGGCTCGTTCGGCTCTCGCTCAAATGCTTGCGGGGTCCACGAGGATGCGATGCTTTTTAGAAGAAGTCCGAAGCGACTCCCCTGAAGATCATGTATGATTGGGGCGACCGCTCCCTGCCGGTCACGGCTCGGTTGCGGTCGAAATTCTTCATCAACATTGATGGTTCCGCGGGGCCATGCGATTCCGAAGTTTCGCGCACTTACCGAGAGGTGTGAAATGAACAGATCCGAAGCCTTTGACAGTATTTGGGATGCCATCGCGGACACGCCCGGGCAGGCCGCCAACCTGCGGGCGCGAGCCGAACTGATGCAGCAGATAGCGGCTTTCGTGAAACGCAAGGGCTGGACGCAGGCCACGGCGGCGAGCCACTGCGGCGTGACCCAGCCGCGGATGAACGATTTGCTGCGAGGCCGGGTTTCCCGCTTCTCACTGGACGCACTTGTGAATATCTCGACCGCGTTGGGCTGCCGCGTGCGGGTCGATCTTGTCGCTTGAGTGGGGATTCATGTAGAAGCCTGGGAGGCTCCCTGGATCCGATTATCTATCTCACTGTTAAGCCCTCTCGGCGCAAGCGTCCCTGCCGAATCACGTTCCGGGCTGAACGCTCAGGTAGGTTCCCTTCGCCGCCGTTTTCAGTGCAATATGGCCGCCGGGAAGATTTTCGAGATGAAACTTCTCGTTCGGACCGATCGCCGTGGCGTTAACTAAACAGTAGCTGCCGGGCCCACCGCCGTTCGTAGCGGTCAAGTATCGCCCGTTAAGTGACTTGAAGCTGACGGTACCGTCGCTGTTATTGAGAATGGCCCAGGTTTCCCATTGGCCGAGTTTCGGACGATTGGCGAAAACATCACCCGTGTCGTCACCGCCGTTTTGCGCGGAGAAAAGTCCCAGCCAGGAAAGAATTGAGACCATATCTCCAGGCGGAATTTGCGACAGCAGAAATTTCTCCCAGGCGCCGGCAGTAGTGCGGTCGGCATGGATTCCACCGTGCTCGTTCGGGTCGGGCGCGGGCAAAAGAAGATTGACGGCCACGCCCGCCGCGCCCGCGACCGCCCATCCTATCGGACTACCTGCAGCAACCGCGGCGAACGCAGCAGCGACCGCTTGAATACCCAGCCCAGCGCCGGCTGCTGGGACAGCGGAGGCAAGAGCAATCAGAAAATCGGCAACAGTGGCGATGCCAACGCCAGTTCTCGCCCCCTGGATCATCTCTTGATAGATACCCGACACATGGGGCGTAACGATCACGCCATTTACACCAATCACACCCTGAACGTCAACGCCTTGACTCCCGCCGAGATCGTCCATCAGCTTGATGTAGCTCTTAGCCAAGGAGAGGGTAGCCGTTACCGCGTCGGCAATTTCATCCACCGGCGGCGGAATGGGAGCTTTCTTAATAGCAGCGGAAACCAGGTCCAAGAAGTCTTCGACAGTCTGTGCTTCCTGATGATCGAGGCCCACCACCCATACCAGACCGGTTATAGAAAAAGTCGGATAACCATCTCCGGGAGCCGCGGGCAGGTCATGCGGAAGAACGAAGTCGAAACCGGATGCCTGGTGACCAAGATAAAATGTGCCGCGTTGCAGGTTCGACGTTCTGGTCGCCGGGCACAACCCTTTAGCGGGATAGCCGTCGTAATACATCGAATGGCAGGCGCCGCAATAGCGCCACGCAGCTTGCGCGTTGGGGGTTGCCGCGATATCGTGGGGCAACGTGAAATTGAATCCTTGCGATTGATGCCCGCCACCCGCCGCGCACGAACCTTTGTCCGAGTATCCGTCATAGAACATAACGCCGCATTTCGCGCAGTAGCGCCAAGCTGCCTGCGCAGTTCCACTCTCCGGCAAATCGTACGAAAGATCGAAATCATAACCTTGTGCCGTGTGCCCGCCAATGCCCGCGATGCCGCCAGGACATCGCCCCTTCGCCGGAAACCCGTCATAAAAGAGAACGTGACATTTTTCGCAATATCTCCAGTCGGCTTGTTGTCCCATGTGAATCCCTTTCTTTGACGGCGGCGTGTTCACCCTCTCGCCGCCGATAGATGGCTCCTCTCATTCTGGTTACCGGGATTCAGCGTCGAAAAGTATCAAGCTGCGGAAAAATATTTGTTGAAGGGTGAATGAAAAAGTCAGAGCCCTGGTTTCGCTTTTAGCGGATTTGCCGGGCGAACTTCTGCGTGAAGACGCGGCCCTCTTCGATGGCGCCGCGATTTTCGAACGGAATCGTGGCTACGCGCTGTGTCATACCTTCCATCCCCGTGGTGAGCAAAGGCCGCGCCTCGTCAAATCTGCCAAGCTCGGCCAAGGCCTCGCCCAGCAGCGTCTCCGTCTGAAAACGGCGCCAGGAGCCGGGAACCTTGAGCGTTTGGATCTCGAGCGCCTGGCGCAGGATGGGTTCCGCTTCGGCGCACAGACCGTTGTGCATTTTAATCTGACCGAGAGCGACTAAAACTCGCGCCACGTTGGGATGCGAAGGGCCAAGCACTCTCTGGCGCGCCTCCAGAATCTTGTTCAGCAGAGCGGCGGCTCCCGCGGCGTCACCACGGCGGCGGTACAGTTCGGCGAGGTCAAATTGCGCATTTAGTGTCAGAAAGTTGTCCGATCCCAGCAATTGCAGTTCGCCCTGGATTACCCGCCTGAGTAGTTCTTCCGCTTCCCGGTAGCGCTCCTGAGCTAAATACAACATCGCGAGACTGTTCAAGCTTGCGAAGGTATCTTGATGCTCTTCCCCGAGGGTGCGGCGGCGCGTTGCGAGAACAGCCTCAAGCAAAGGTTCCGCCTCCGAATAGTTGCCTTCGTAGCGGAGGGTCACGGCGAGACTGTTCATGCTGAGCAGCGTGCTAGGGTGCTGCGCGCCACGCGTACGCCGCTTCAGGTCGACGACCTTACGATACTCAGCTTCCGCCAGTGAATACTTTCCTTCGTTAGCATATTCCGCGGCCAAATTGCCCATGGCGCTCAGCGTGTCCGCGTCCGTTAGACCGAACGAGTGCCGATACGCGTCGACCGCTTGCCGTGCCAGTTGTTCCGCTCTTGCATAGTCTCCGGTGGTGGCCACCGCATTCGAAAGATTGTTTAACGCCGCCAGCGTTTCGCGGTGCGGGCGCCGGCGATTTCGTTGAGAAGACTGGAGCACTGTTTGCAGGAGATTCTCGGCCTCTTGTGTCTTGCCGGTCAGAGTATCTAGCGCAGCCAGCCGATTCATCGCATCTAACGTTTCAGCACCGCTCAGCCCAGGCATATGCAAACGCAAGCGGACAGCTTCCGCGCACTGTTCGCGGGCTTTCTCGTAAAGGCTCAAGTCGCGATAGGCGTTGCAAATAGCCAGGCGGACCGCCGCTGCAACGGCGGGTTGGGCGGAGAAACGATCTTCAATACGGGCCGCGGCCCGTTCGAGGGCGGCGCGAATTGTGAGATTCGGATCTGGCTTCAGCCTTGCATCCGCTTGTCCTTCGCCGCCGGCCGGCGCAATGATATCGTCCGACAGGAACTTCTGGACAGACTCTGAGATCTTCGATTGCTCATCCGCTTTCCGGGTTTCTTGAACCGCGCGGTCGCGCTCGTGCACTGCCCGGTCCCGCTCGACGCTGGCCGCGTGTTCCGCCGTCAGCGCCCGGTCGCGCACTCGCCGTTCAGAGGCTTCCGCCACGATTGCGCGATCGCGCTGCCGCAAAGCTGCGCTTTCCGCGCGCTTTGCGCGTAGCGCTTCCCACGATGTCACCAAGGTTCCGGCAATGAGCAGCAACACCGCGACGGCAGAGGACGCAACCAGGCCTTTGCGGCGTGCGGTGAGTCTGCTCAAGTGGTACAGAGCGCCCGGAGTATGCGCGAGCACCGGACGCCGGTCGAGATGCCGTTGAATATCGGCGCCAAATTCCGCGGCGGAGGAATAGCGCCGCTCACGGTCCTTTTCGAGCGCTTTGGCGGCAATTGCTTCGATGTCCCCACGGAACGCGTTGTTGGTGGCGCCCAGCCTAGGTGGATCCTGCGTGCGTATCGTCTGGACCGCGCCGGCGAAATTGCAATCGAGCCGATACGGCAAGCGTTCGGCCATCAGTTCGTAGTAAATCATCCCTAGCGAATAGACATCGCTGCGGGCGTCCACCTCGCGCGGATCGCCGGAGACCTGTTCTGGGCTCATGTAGGCAAGAGTGCCCATAAAGCCGCCAACCGTGGTTTGGCCATGCTCGCCGGAAGACAGGATGCGCGCCACACCGAAGTCCAGAATCTTTGGCTGGCCGGAGGCGTCCACAAGAATATTGGCAGGTTTCAGGTCGCGGTGAATCACGCCCCGCAAGTGCGCGTGGTGAACGGCGTCGCTGACCTCGATCATCAACTGGAGGCGTTGCGCGAAGGTAAGGCGGCAATTCACAGCATGGCGAATCAGCGACACGCCGTTGATGAACTCCATCGCGAAGTAGGGTTGTGGGCCAAACGTAGCCGCAGCGACTCCGGCCTCGTAAATCTGCGCGATGCCCGGATGCTGCAAGCGGCCAAGGACTTCCGCTTCGCGTTCGAAGCGTTGCCGGCAATCCGGATCGGAATAACCGAACTTCATCACTTTGAGTGCGACGGTGCGGGAAGGATGATCTTGCACCGCCCGATAGACCATTCCCATGCCACCTTCGCCCACCAGGGCCTCGATGCGATAGCGGCCAATTTCGTCCGGCAGGCGCGAAAGAACCGAGGATAAGTGTGTTGCGTGCCCCGCGACTCGCTCCAGAATCCCGGCCGCGGAAACGTCTTGATGCAGCAGCGTCTCGACTTCACGGCGAAGCTCATCGTCTCCTTTTGCCGCCGTCAGGAGAAATGCAGAGCGGTCCGCGAGAGGCAGTTCGGCGACCGATTCATAAAGCTCGACCACCTTTGCCCACCGCTGCGGCGACATAAGCTAAGATTTTATCAGCGAAGGTCCGGGGGCAACGCCGGCGGCGCGAGCCCATCGGCGCGCATACTTAAGCCTCCGACTCTGGAGGCGATGCACGAAAACGGCCCGGAAAATATTACGCTACTGCTGAAAGCTTGGACGAAGGGCGATGAGTCCGCGCGAGAAAAACTCATACCGCTGGTCTACGACAAACTCCGGGAGCTTGCCAGGCGCTCGCGCCGGAACTCTGCCATGGGCGAAACCCTTCGCACCACGGCGCTCGTACATGAGGCCTACGTGCGGCTCGTCGATATCGACGAAGTCGGCTGGAACGATCGCAATCATTTCTTTGCGGTAGCAGCGCAGTTGATGAGGCGCATTCTGGTCGATGCGGCACGGTCGCTTGGCGCCCTGAAACGAGGCGGCTCCGCACGAATCGTTGAAGACTTAGACCTGGATGAGGTTTTGAATCCGGATTCCGAGCGGGCCGCTGAGTTGGTTGCGCTCGATGAGGCGTTGAATAGTCTGGAGCGGCTGGATGCCAGGCGCTCGAAGATCGTCGAACTACGCGTGTTTAGCGGAATGAGTGTCGAAGAAACCGCGGACCTGCTGCAAGTCTCTCCGCAAACCGTGATGCGCGATTGGAAGGTCGCAAAAGCCTGGTTGCTGCGCGAAATCTCAATGGGGGCTTAACGTGGGGTAAATTGGGTTGTCGCTGGAACAACCAATAACTATGCAATCCCCCGCTATACAAACCATCGATCCATTACTCGCGTGGCGCAAAGAATTTCCGACGCTGGAACACACCGTCCACCTCATCAGTCACTCATTGGGCGCGATGCCGCGGCGCACGCGCGAGCGGCTCAACGAATACGCGGACACCTGGATGACGCGCGGTATTCGGGCTTGGGAAGAGGGCTGGTGGGAGATGCCGGTCACGGTGGGGAATCTCGTCGCGAGCATTATTGGCGCGGGCGCCGGCGAAGTAGCGATGCTGCCGAACGTGTCCATCGCGCAAGCGATTATCAATTCCTGTTTCGATTGGACAGGTCCGCGCAACCGCATTGTCGCCGAAGAGTTGAACTTTCCCACGAATCTGTATCTGTACCACGAGTTGGAACGGTCCGGCGCGCGACTCGAGATTGTGCCGTCGGACGATGGCATGACGATTCCGCTCGAGCGCATGCTGGCGGCGATCGACGAACGCACTCAACTCGTGTCGGTGTCGCATGTGATCTACAAGAGCGCTTATGTCCAGGATGTCGCGGCCATCACGCGGCGGGCGCATGAGATGGGCGCGCTGGTGGTCGCGGACATTTATCAATCGGCGGGAACGCTGCCAGTGAATGTTCGTGACATGGGCGTAGATTTTGCTGCCGGCGGATCGGTGAAATGGCTGTGCGGAGGACCGGGGGCCGGCTATTTGTACGTGCGGTCCGATCTGCGTGCGAGTCTCGAACCGCGCGTTACTGGCTGGGTGGCGCACAAGCGGCCGTTCGCGTTCGAGAGCGGCGGCATTGAGTATGCGGACGACGCGTTCCGTTTCCTGAATGGCACTCCAGCGATTCCGGCGCTGTATGCGGCGCGTTCGGGATACGAAATTATAAACGAAATAGGTGTGGCGAATATTCGGCGAAAGTCGCTGCGGCAGACGCAGCGGCTCATCGACCTGGCGGATGAAGCGGGTTTTCGAATTAATACGCCGCGTGCGGAGGCGGAACGGGGCGGAACAGTGACGCTGGACGTTCCCGGCGGCCAGGAGATCACGAAGGAGCTTCTGCGGCGGGATTTCCTGGTCGATTTCCGGCCGGGCGCGGGAATCCGCGTGGCTCCGCACTTTTATACAAAGGACGAAGAATTAGATTTGTTAATATCTGAGATTCAGGCAATTCGGGCAGCATCGGAAATCCGGGCGCACTCCTGACCGCGTAGTTGAAGTACATGGACGCCGCGGCCCCACTGGTATCTTCTTCGAACAACATGGCGAATCCGGCACCTTGGCAAGAAGGCCTAAACGAGGACCGCTGGCGCGCCTGCCTCGATCGCATTCGAGCGGGGGATGCGGAAGGGCTCGCGCAACTCTACGACGAGACCTCCAGTTCTCTTTATGGGCTCGCGTTGCGTGTGCTGAACGACTCCGCTGATGCGGAAGAAGTTGTGCTCGATGTCTACAAACAGGTTTGGAAATCGACCCATACGTTCGACACCGCGCGGGGGTCGGTGTGGGGCTGGCTTGCCGTGCTGACGCGTAGCCGCGCTATCGACAGGCTACGTAGTATGGGTACACGGCGCGCGCGTGAGTTGCCGATCGAAAATAATTGGGAAGTTCAAAGCAATGCTCCAGCGCCGGAATCGCAAAGTATTTTCGGGCAAGAAAGAAGATTGGTGCGCGCGGCTCTGGCGGCTCTCGCGCCTGAGCAGAAGGAGGCCATCGAACTGTGTTTCTTTCGGGGATTGACACATGTCGAAGTCGCCGAAGCGATGGGCGTTCCCTTGGGAACCATCAAGACAAGAATTCGAATCGGGATGCGGAAAATGCGCGAGGCACTGGGGTCTGCGACATCTTGGTTGGAGGGTAAACGTTGATGGCGGACGAACTCCACATTCAGGAAATCGAAGAGCAGGCGGCCCTGTATGCCTTAGGCGCTCTCACTAGCGAGGAAACGGCGCATTTTAGGCTGCGGCTGGACGCCCGCTGTGGGCTTTGCGATGCCGAAGTCCGCAAGTGTGAGGCGGTTGTCGCGGCATTGCCGCTGAGCGCTCAGGAAGCCGCGCCTCCTCCCGGCTTGCGCTCCAGGGTGCTCGCCATGGCCGCGTCAGAGCCGCGCAATCGCGAAATCCCGATGGGCGAAGGGACTTTGATTCGTGCGAGCGAAACAGAGTGGGTCGATTCCAGGACGCCGGGCGTCCAATTCCGAAAGCTGCATGAGAATAAGACGATGCTGGTGAAGATGGCTCCCAACACGTCGTTTCCGGGCCATGAGCACGCACATGAGGAACATTGTCTGGTGCTGGAAGGCAGCATCACGAGCGATGGCGTTACCGCGTATGCCGGCGATTTTACTTACATGCCACGCGGGAGCAGCCACGCGCCGTTGCACTCGAAAGACGGGTGTCTGCTGCTGGTGGCGTATATGTAGGATCGCGGGAGACGCAGGCCACAAAAACCGATGGCCTGCGCTACTGTCCGGCCGGCGTCATGGCGTGCGGACCGATTTTCGCATCGGTCAATCCCATGGTCCATTTGACCGCTTCGAGATACATGGTCTGGACGTCTTTGCGGTCCCACGCCTCGTCGGTATGACCGAGCGTGGAGTAAAACACCTTTCCGTTGCCATATGTTTTGGCCCAGGCAACCGCAAAATCTTTGTCGGTGCGATGCACGCGTGGATTGCTCAGGTCGAGCTTGCTGGCGTCGAGCCGGGCGAGCACGTCCACCTTGTCGCGGGACCAATCTTTGGCCTGATAGATCTCGTCGTGGATGACGAACGCGGAGGGGAATCCTTTCATCGCCGGAAAGTCGGGGCGCTCCACGATCACGGGCGCGTCGAAGGTGCCCCAGGGATGCTCGTTGAAATAGCCGCCGGTCATTTCGCCGTACTCCGGCCATTTATAGAACGTATCGATGGCGCTGTG
>JBEKUT010000275.1:0-9531 GCA_049514735.1 Bryobacteraceae bacterium | reverse complement strand
CAGTGGCGTCCTGACCTTCTGATGGCCAGTTACACTCCGGGCGTGAAGGAGATCCTTCGTGCCCATGGATGTCAATTCGAGCGGCGAGGCAAAGGCGACCCCGAGATCTGGTACGGTGCGATCACGCAGCGACGTTTCCCCGTGGATGGGAAAATCGTGTCCAGGCACACCGCCAACGCGGTGCTGAGACAAGCTGGTATTGCGAAGCAGTTCTAACTCGCCCGTATCTGGAACGATCCTGTGTGTCCATTCCGAAAAACCGATCCATAAAATCCGGTGGCTCGCGATGCATCCAGGCGTGGGGCGCCTTCTAACGCAGGAGTTCTCTGTCGACAGGGCCTCCTGGCCCCGCTGATGATGGTCCACTGAGCGCCTTGACTTGCACCTCCAGGCGTGTATAAAATCTTATACATGCCGGTTGTATGGACGATGAAAAACAGATCCTTTGGGTAGGGTCTGCCTACGACGATCTGCTGGCATTCCCGAAAGACGCCCGGAAGGAAGCGGGTTTCCAGTTAGGGAAGGTCCAGGCCGGGCTCGATCCGGCCGACTGGAAGCCGTTCGACGAGGTAGGCGCGGGTACAAGGGAGATTCGGATCAGGGAGGCAAGCGGTGTTTACCGCTTGATGTACGTCGCGAAGTTCGAGGAAGCCGTCTACGTTCTGCATTGCTTCCACAAGAAAAGTCGGATGACCAGCAAGCAGGACAGGGGAGTTGCCGCGACGCGCTATCGCGCTGTGGCCGATGCGAGGAGGGGGAAGAAATGAAGATTGACACCAAAATCCGTCATGTGACAAAGCCGGGAGCGAACCTCTTCCTGGAACTGGGTTTTACCCCGGACGAGGCCAAACGTCTGCGAGCTGCGTCTCGCAAACAGATCAACGACACGCGGCTGCTGAAGCAGCAACTGATGGAAGAGCTGTCTGACTGGAT
Source organism: Bryobacteraceae bacterium (assembly GCA_049514735.1). Lineage (GTDB taxonomy): Bacteria > Acidobacteriota > Terriglobia > Bryobacterales > Bryobacteraceae > JAICMB01. Next base: position 8,598 of record JBEKUT010000275.1, on the reverse strand, counting down.
TGCGAAACATCGGTTAAAGCAGACTGAGGCAGCCGAGATTCTGATGGTTTCGCGCCCGCGCGTGTCCGACGTGGTTAACAAGAAAACAGCCAAGTTCACCATCGATACCCTTGTGGAAATGCTCAGCCGTGTCGGCAAGCCAGTCAGGCTAGTAATCAATTGACGTTAAATGCTCCGGTGGAGGATTGAAGGCCGGCATTGGCGCCAAGCTTGGCTCGTCACCAACGAAATCGATGCGTCAACTGTTGGGTTTTACGAGCTCTCCGATCCTAATGGCGCTCGCCGGGACGGGGAATCTCCGGGGGATGCCAAAAGCGGCTCCGGGGATGAGGCCGAACACTTTTTGCGTAAGCCCGGAATCGCGTTCAACGGCGCTGGTTTCGTCGGTTCGCTCAGAACATTGGCACTACGTACTTCACAGCGCATCCGTCGACTCAGAGTCGATGGGGACGAAGAAGTCCTTCCGCGGACAGGCGATAGTCCCCACGATCGAGACGCTCCACGTCGAACTCCTGTCCCGGTTCGACACGGTCCATCCGCCGGAACTCTGCCGGCAGAACGATTTGGCCCTTGGAGGAGACGGTGGTCTTCATGCAGGTAAGATACCGTCTTACGTGCGGCAGCGTCAACCGCTGCCCCGGTTCAACGCTCGAAATAGATGCAGGCAGAACCTGCTATCATGCTGGCATGGCGAAGCTGGCAAAATCATCGATCCATTACACGATCCGCGGGGTGCCTGCCGAAGTGGACCACGCCCTTCGAGTCAAGGCTGCGCAACGGAAACAGAGTCTGAACCGCGTCGTTCTCGATGAACTGGCTCGGGCTCTCGTTGTGAAACCGGTGAAGACAGATTTCTCGGACCTCGTCGGCAAATGGGTACCAGACCCGGGATTCGACAAAGTGATTGCCTCCCAGCGTCAGATAGACGCCAACAAGTGGAAATGAGGATTGCTCTCGACACGAGCAGGTTGACCGACCTGTTCCAGGGAGATGCCGGGCTCGCGGCGTTTCTCGGCACGTGCGACGAAGTTTGGATTCCGTTCGTCGTGCTGGCCGAGATGAAAGCCGGGTTTTATGGGGGCACGCGCCAAACGCAGAATGAGGCGTTGCTCGTGCACCTGCTGGCACGCGAAACCGTGGCAGTTCTCTTCGCCAGCCGCGAAACCACTGAGCAATACGCTCGCTTATTCGTGCAACTGAAGCGCGCCGGTACACCAGTGCCAGATAACGATTTGTGGATCGCCGCAATGGCGATAGAACACGATCTTGCGCTCATCACGCGCGACCGGCATTTTGACAAGCTGCCACAGTTGCGGCGCGCGCCGGCAGGAGCGTGAAACTTCGAAACCGCAGGAATGCGGTTCTCACCGCCGGCGCCGGATAGACCACTAAAGCGGTTGCCTGGGAGACAGGCCAAGACGTCAAGGAACGGGTGGCGACAGTCGACCGGGCGGAAAACAGACGACGAAAACCGATCGTCTGTTCCACGCGCTCGGAAGCCAGTTCGAGACCTCATTCGTAATCGAAGCTTGTGTATAATCCACACATGCAAGGAATACCCTGGAGCACAATCGCGCTCGGCTCGCTGTTGCTCATCCCGGCCTGCTTAAAAGGAGGACAGGAAGTGCAATCTCCGCAACCTGAAAAGTCGAAGCCGCCCGTCAAAATGGAGCAGCGCGGGCGCATCCTTGGAATCGGCGGTGTCTTCTTCAAGTCCGCTAATCGCGATCAGACGCGCGAATGGTATTCGAAGCATCTTGGACTTACCGACAAAGGCGGAGGCGCGATGCTTCCGTGGCGCGAACACGACGACCCTCAAAAGGAACACGTTACAGCTTGGACTGTTTTCCGCTCTTCCACCGACTATTTCCCAGCCACGCAACCGTTCATGCTCAACTACATCGTGGACGATCTGGATGCTTTGCTCGACCGCTTAAAACAAGAGGGAGTGACGATTGACCCCAAACGAATGAATGAATCCTACGGCCGCTTTGCCTGGATCTATGACGTGGATGGGAATAAGATTGAGCTCTGGCAGCCGGCGTCCGCAAAGCCCTAAGGGAAGCGTAATCAGATTGGTTGGCTACCGAGCATGTTTTGCAGACGTACCGCGGTTTGAAGCACGCGGGCTTCGCCGCCACGCTCCGCAGTCAGTTGCAGACCTAGCGGTAAGGCGGTTCCTACGGGCATTGGAATGGAGATGGCGGGCGTGCCGAGCGCGGTCCACGGAGCGTTCATTCTCGGATTTCCAGTGGACGCCAGACCGGCCGGCGCCGGACCCACGGCGGCCGGCGTCAGGATCACCGGCGTGCGTTTGAACTGTTCCGCGAATTGCGCCCTGCAGGAATCGATGTTCTGCAGGGTCTCATCATAGCGGCCGACCGAGATCTGCAGCCCCCGCCGAACCAGGTCCGCGAGGTCCGCCAGCCGGTTGCCGAATTCCTCGTAGCGTTGCTTGTGAAATCGCGCGCCCTCGTAGAGCATCACCGTCAGGTTTGCCTCGGCAAGCTTAGCCAGCGTTGCAGCGATGTCAATCGGGCGGATCGTTGCGCCGGCTTTGCGTAAACGTGAGAGAGCGTTCTTATACGCCGCCGCCATGGCTGGTTCGACATCGGGAAGGGGCTCCAGTGCACCGAGATCGAAATCCTCGGAGGGGCCGATGGAATAACCCAATGAATCCCAAAGCGCCGACATATCGGCGGGCGTGTGCGTGAAAAACCCGAGCGTATCCAGGCTCTTCGACAGCGGTAACACGCCGTCCATGGAGAGAAGACCATAGGTGGGTTTGAACCCAGTAACGCCGCAAAACGAGGCGGGCCGCAACACCGACCCCCGGGTTTGCTCTCCGATAGTGAAGGGAACCATGCCCGCTGCAACCGCGGCCGCCGAACCGCTTGAACTTCCACCAGGCGTGTGCTCCAAGTCGCGTGGATTACGCGTGGGCGCGGGCGTCAGGTATGCGAAAGCCGTCGTTTGCGTTTTCCCCAACAGAATCGCTCCGTGCTTCCGCATCTCTCGAACGATGGCGGCATCGGTTGTTCCGATTCGCCCCTTGTAAATCGGAGAGCCGTATTCGGTGGCCAAGCCTCTGGTCTCGACGATGTCTTTCACGCCGTACGGTATCCCGGAGAGGCGATCCTGGGCGGCGTTGCGCTGCGGCGAGACCTGGACCCAGGCATGGATCGACGGCTCCATGGATTGGATGCGGTCCAGGCAGCGCTCCAACGCAAGCTTGCGCGTTTTTGCCGGCGCCGCGAGCCACTGCGTCAGTGTTTCAAGCATCGGCGGTTGCTGCTGGGCGTACGTGGCGCGCCGCACGGCCGCCACGAAACCCGCAAAAAGAAGGCTGCGCCGGCCTGAGCGGCCGACATTTCGATATCTCATCGGATCCATCCATCAATGAAGCCAAGTCTAGCGCCGAAATGGTGGGTGTCCAGACTGATGGCGCTAGCCCAATTATCAGGCCGCCGGTGGCAAATTCATCAACTTCGCCAGCTTGGGCCAGTACGCGCTGGCCCGTAACTCACGACCGATCCTCAATTGCAAAACGAATGGGATCACGACGTCGCGTTGCTCGATCGCCTGCTCACCCCAGATGGCTGCCTTTTCGAAATCCTGGAGAAGGAGATAGTAGACTGTCAGAGCGCTGGGTACCGCAAATGTCTCCGGCGGTCCGAGTTGCCGAATCAATTCCGCGGAACGGCCGGCGTCGCCATGCAGGGCAAGGACCGCCGCCATGGTCGCGGCCGCGGCTCGGCTGAATGGTGCAAGCGCGACCGTGCGTTCCGCCTCCCGCAATGCCTCCGCGATTCTCGCCTCGTTAACCAGCCAGTGGGTATGGTTCATGCGCGCGATCCAGTTTCTGTCGTCGAGCTCTAAAGACTGACCAAGCCGTTCGTACGCTTCTTCCGTCATGTCCGCCGCGTACAGCGAAATCCCCAGGTGCATGAAGTACATGCTATTCAGGGGGTCGTCCAGGGCAGCACGGCTGATCTCGCCCGAGGCCTCCCGCGAACGGCCCAAGGGCAACAAATAGAAAAGCCCGTGCATGTGGCGCACCTCGGGCGGCACAGTCTCGCCGGCCATGGCTAGGTCGAATTGGCGCTTCGCCTCTGTCCAATCGAATTCGAGTGCCGCAGCGATGCCACCCAGCACGGCATGCGCTTCGGGTAATGAAGGATCGATCTCAATCGCTCGCAGAATGGCTGCGCGCGCCAGGGGCATCATCTCTCGCGCGGGCAGCAATTGCGCCGAGGCGAGAATAAAGAAGTACCGGCCCAAATCGGCATGAGCCAGAGCAAATCGCGGGTCGAGTTCGATCGCCTGCTCGAAGCAGCGGCGGCTTATCGCCATCGATTCCGGAGACGATCTTATCAAGTGATAGCGGCCTTTTAACAGAGCTTCGTGAGCTTCAGGGCGCGGAAAGTACTTTCGTGGCAAGAGCGATAGTTTCACGCGCAACGCCGCCGCGATGGCCGCTGAGATCTCATCCTGGATGGCGAACACGTCTTCCAGGTCGCGGTCGAAGCGCTGGGACCATAGGTGACTGCCGTCCGCGGCTGTGATCAACTGCGCCGTTACACGAATGCGATTGCCAGCCTTGCGGACGCTGCCTTCCAGAATGTTGACGACTCCCAGCGCCTCGGCGATTTTGCGGACATCGACGTTCTGCCCTTTGAACGCGAAGGCCGACGTGCGGGCGATCACACGAATGCCGGGAATGTTGGCCAAGGCGTTTATGATCTCCTCGGCCAAGCCGTCGCTGAAGTACTCCTGCTCCTTGTCGCCGCTCATGTTGGCGAAGGGCAGCACAGCGATAGAGGGCTGCCGTTCCGCGGGCTTCGCGCTGGCCTGGCCGAGAGCCTTCCGCACATCGCCCACTGTCTGAAAACGGTCCTTGCTTGACTTGCGCAGGCAGCGCATCACAATTTCGGAGACCTGGGAGGGGGCATCGAGCACAGCAGGGTCGTCGTGCAGTATAGCGGCCATTGTTTCGACAGAAGAGCCGCGGGCAAAGGGACGGCGTCCGCTCAGCATTTCATAGAAGACGACGCCGAATGAAAATATGTCGGAACGCGCGTCCACCTTCTCGCCTTTGGCCTGTTCGGGCGACATGTACGCCGGCGTGCCCATGACCACGCCTGCATCGGTGAGAGCCATAGTCTCCGTAGCGCCACCGGGAACTGAGGCCACTCCTATTTTGGCCAGACCAAAATCCAATAGCTTCACGCCGGATGCGGTCACCAAAATATTTGCGGGTTTCAGGTCGCGGTGCGTGATGTTCTTTTTGTGAGCGGCGTCCAAGGCATCACAGATTTGAGCCGCGTAACGGAGGGCTTGATCGAGGGGGAGAGGACCTACGAGTGGCGTTCCTTCGATCAACTCCATGACCAGATAGTTTGGTCCAACGTCATATACCTGGCAAATATTGGAATGATTCAGTGCCGCGATAGCTTTGGCTTCACGCTCGAAGCGTTCCGAGAACTGCGCCGCGGATACCTTAATCGCCACGTCGCGATTCAACCGCGCATCATGCGCGCGATACACCTGGCCCATGCCCCCCGCGCCTATGGAGGCAAGAATCTCATACGGACCGAGCTTGTCGCCAAAAGAAAGCGGCATTCAGGTGCAGAGCTAAGTTTAGCGCATCAAACAATAAGGAGCTCCTGGATAACGGCGTACTCGGAAGTTATCCAACTAGCTGCGCGCGCATCGTCGAGATGAAACCCGCCTCAAATCCGCCTGCTCGGCGGCGCATTCAGGCGGGGCGCCAATTGTTTGGGCGTGAGATTCGGTACTCGCGGCTGTCCAAGGCGGGTAGATTTGTTTCAGGGCGGTGTCGAAATCGCGTTGGCCACACGTGGTAATTGCAAGGGAGACGATATGACAGCCACAACTTCAACTCTCACGCCGGCGGGCCTGACATAATTAGGAGATCCATGAGAGCCAAGTTACCGTTGCGTATTTCCTCGATCGTCTTGTTCCTCTTTGCTTTGGGGCATACCATAGGGTTTCAGACGTTCCGGCCACACTCTCAACAGGCCCTTGCGGTCATGGAAGCCATGCGAAGCGTGCCGTTCGCGTTCGGGAACGCGACTGTCCATTGGATGGATCTCTTCATGGGATTCGGTCTAACCTTATCCGTTTCCGGCTTCTTCTCGGCGATCGTGGCGTGGCGTTTGAGCACCGCAACCGACGCGGAAATACCGCTGGTACGCACGATCACGTGGCTGCTTTGCGCGACCCAGGTTGCCAGCATCGTTCTGAGCCTCCGCTATTTCGGAGTTGTTCAGGCTGGATTCTCGATGGTATCTACCGCCGCGCTGGTTTGGAGTGCAGTCCGGCTGAATGCGGCGAGCAAGGCTACGGTTTAGACGCGCTTGCCGAACGCAATGAATCGCCCATGGACTGATGGCGCCTGGGGCTGAACATGAGTCACACATCGGAATTCGTCTTGCGCGCGTTTCCGATTGGCGCTGGGGCCACGATCGTGATGGATCTTTGGGCGCTCTTGCTGAAGCAGTTTGGAATCCCCTCGCTTAACCTCGGTTTCCTCGGCCGCTGGATCGGTCATCTCTTCCGCGGTGAATGGACTCATGAAAGCATTGCGAAAGCGGCGCCCGTAAGAGGTGAGTTATGGATGGGATGGTTTGCTCACTATTCAATTGGAGTTACTTTCGCGGCACTCTTACTCGCAATATACGGATTGGAGTGGGCACAAAAGCCAACTTTGCTCCCGGCGCTCATCATTGGGATGGTAACGGTTGTTGCGCCACTATTTGTTCTGCAACCGGCACTGGGAGCGGGAATCGCTTCCTCCAAGACTCCCATGCCGGTCTTCAATTGCATCAAAAGCCTGACGGCGCACACGGTCTTTGGACTTGGTCTATACCTGGCGGCTCTCGCGACAGCCCGCTAGTCTGGAATCGTCGGGGCCTTCACCCGTCATCTTTCTTTGAGCTTCATCTTGTTTGTCATCGTAAAATCCCGATGTTGGCCGGCGGTCCGCTGTAGCGGGCTGGTCTTCTCGAAATAAGCCGTCGAATGACGTGGCCTTTCCACATCCAAAGTCCCGAAATGACCATGATAGGGAGGAAGACAAGCCGGACAGACGGGGCGTACTTCGGAATTTCCTCAAACGGACTATAGATATAGCCGAGTATCGGAATGCTAAAGACGATGTGAATCCAGCGAAAAATCAAACGTATGGTGGCTTGGTTCATAATGTTGCTTTGAATGGTCAGTCCAACCCCCCAACGAGACGCTCCAAATTGCCGATGAACTGCTGCCACCCCCACTGGGCGCCCTGGTAGGCCTGCTCTTGGTCTGCCCGGAAACCGGAGTGCTCCATGCGCAGGTGTGTCCCCGTGCTGGTAGGAGTGAGAGTCCAAGTGACGACACTCTCGAGCCCAAAGGCGTCCCAGGTGTAAGACAGCGTTTTGCCCGGCTCGACTGCCAGGACGCGGCAATCGACAGAGCCCCAGTCGGCGCGAAGATTGAAACGGTGTTCCACGACAGGATTGAAGTCGTTCTTCATGAGCCACTCCTCGATCAGGTGTGGTTCGGTGAGGGCGCGCCAGATCTTTTCCGGCGGATAAGGTATGTCACGTTCGACGACAACGGAACGTAGGGTTTCTGGTTTGGTCATTGGTCCATCCTTTCCAACAAAGATTCGAGGCGTTCAAACCGTTCGCGCCAGAAGGCTCCATAGAGGCTAATCCAGTCGATCAGCGGCGCTAGAGCTTGCGGTTGCGCGCTGTAGTGCGTCTCGCGTCCCTCGCGCCGGTCGCGCACCAATCCGGCTTGTTTCAGGACGCCCAAGTGCTTCGACACGGCCGGTTGCGAGACGCCGGCGTGGTCCGTCAAGGCGTGCACGGTTTGTTCACCGCCGCGGGTGAGGCGCTCGAAGATCGCCCGGCGGGTTGGGTCGGCGAGGGCTCTGAAAACGTCGTCCGCAACGGCTTGCACACAGAAATCATAACCGGATGGTTATTGATTTGTCAAGCCCCAGTTTTGGGCCTAAACGCGAATAAACGCGGCCATGAGAAAGTGGTGGCAAAAAAGCCGTCTGCTAATGCGAGAGACAAGCACCGGAGGGTGCCGCTTCTTCAGATCGCCAGCTTGAGCGGCATCGCGGTATGAACAGATATGAGTCGGCCGGGCCCCCATGCGCAGCACCACGGTAGCGGGAGGACTGGCCTGATAATAGCTGGGGAACGTTCCGAAGAGAGGGTTTCGCTTCCAGAACCAGTGTCCTTGGATATCCAGCCACAGAACCTCTCCCGGGCGAAACAGCGTGGAGGAAGACAAGATCTCAATCTCGACGGGAGCGATCTGCCCTTCTCCGAGCGGCTCCGGACGGCCGCGCCGGTGCGCAACGCGGAGCCATCCCTTTGTCACGACGTCGCGGCCGAAGCCGAAGGACCCTTGAAAGCACACATGCCGCCCGCCGCGAAACTTCCTCACTGCCACAAACAGATGGGCGTCGACGCCACCCACCAGTTCGACGTGCAAGCGCAGCTTCAGGGGTCCGGAGATCTCCGTCTCGGTTGGCATGGTGAAGCCGAAGCTGACTCCTCCCGCAGGCGCATCGAAACG
>JBEKUT010000274.1:0-9552 GCA_049514735.1 Bryobacteraceae bacterium | reverse complement strand
CTCCATCTTGCACGTCGACGTTGATGCCAGTGCCTTTGACTTCCTGGTCGCTAGCGAGCTTGATCAGCACCTGATCGTGAATAGCGCCGTCAACAGGCGCATTTTTCTGGGCGAAGATGGGGGCAGCACATAGAATAAATGCCAGCAGTACCGCGATGTAACGGATCATATTTTTTCCTCTGGTTCGGACGCGCCGGTCATAGCGCGCCAGTCGATTGCGTTCAGGAATTCGGGGCTCTCGCGCCAATTGGGCACCACCTTAACGAACAACTCCAGGAATATCCTGCGAGCGAAGATCGATTCCATTTCGAGACGCGCTTCGGTGCCGATTTTCTTTAGCGTGGCGCCTTTGGAGCCGATCACGATGGCCTTCTGGCCGGGGCGCTCGACGAATACAGTGGCGGCAATTCGAAGAATATTCGGCTTGTCATCCCACGTATCGACGATTACGGCGACCGAATGGGGTACTTCCTGGCGCGTTTCCTTTAAGATTCTTTCGCGAATCAGTTCGCCGGCGATGAAGCGTTCCGGCTGGTCCGTGATGAAATCGTCGGGAAAGTAGGCGGGACCTTCGGGGAGACGCGCGATCACCGCTTCCTTTAGTTTCTCCAGCCCTTCGCCGGTGAGCGCGGAGACGGGCAGGTACTCGGCGAACTCGTGGTGGGCTTTGTAGCGTTCGATGCGGGGCAGGATCTTGCGCTTGTCGTCGAGACGGTCGATTTTGTTCAAGACCAGAATGGACGGCGTTTCGATGCCGTGGAGGATGGACACGGCGTGATCGTCTTCTTCATTGAGTGGACTGGTGACGTCGTCCAGGAACAGAAGCACGTCGCGATCTTCGAGGGCGCCGCGCACGACGTCCATCATGCGTTTGTTGATGAGCGACGTCGATTTGTGTATGCCGGGGGTGTCGACGAAAATCACCTGTGCTTCTGGGGTGGTCAGCGCGCCTTGGATGGAGGTGCGGGTGGTTTGGGGCTTGTCGGAAACGATGGCGACTTTGCCGCCGACGAGGGCGTTAAGGAGGGTCGATTTGCCGGCGTTGGGACGGCCGAGGATGGACACGAAACCGGATCGATGGGGCAAGGGTTAATTTAAGTGTAACTGCCACAAGCAAGCGTTCGTGGTTCGTGGTTCGTCGTTGCTGGTTGTTAGTTGCTAGTTCGTAGTTCGTAATTCGTGGCCGGTCGTTCGTTGGTAGGGATGGTTCGCCGCGAACCGCTGGGCTCCGCTTGGTATCTTAAACGCAGTGTCGTCCGATGCCTCCACGCCGCTGATGCGGCAATATCATGCGATCAAGCAGCAGGCGCCGAATACTTTGCTGATGTTCCGGCTGGGGGACTTCTATGAGCTGTTTTATGAGGATGCGGTCACGGCAGCGCGGGAACTTGAGATCACGCTGACCTCGCGCAATAAGGAAAAAGGCCAGGCGATTCCTATGTGCGGCGTGCCGTATCACGCGGCCGAGGGATATCTGGCGCGGTTAATTCAGAAGGGATACCGGGTCGCGATTTGCGATCAGATGGAAGAGGCCAGCGCGGCGAAGAAGCTGGTGCGGCGGGAAATTACTCGGGTGGTTACGCCGGGCACGGCGACCGAATCGTCGCTGCTGCGATCGCACGAGAACAACTATCTGGCGGCGGTTTTTTGGAACGGGACGCGGGCCGGAATCGCGCACGTGGACGTATCGACGGGCGAGTTTCGCGCGACGGAAGTCGAGGCGTCGGACGCGGCGGCGATGTTGGAGAATTTGAGCGCTCGCGAGGTGCTGGCGTCCGAGGATCGGCCGGGTCTGCCGGGGCTTCGCACGGAGCTGGAGGATTGGGTCTTCCGCTTCGATTATGCGGAGCGGACGCTGCGGGAACATTTTCACTTGTTGACGCTCGACGGGTGTGGACTCGGTGGGCGCACTCTGGCTGTTTCGGCCGCCGGCGCGGTGCTGCATTATTTGCGCGAGACGCAAAAATCGGCGCTCGATCACGTGGAAGCGCCCGCGTTTTACGACCGTAGCGGATCGATGATTCTGGATGCGGTGACGGTTCGGAATCTCGAATTGCTGGAGCCGTTGTTCGCGGGAGAGACGAAGGAATCGACGCTGGTTCATGTGCTGGACCAGACATGCACAGGAATGGGCGGGCGGATGCTGCGCGGGAGGCTGCTGCGGCCGTGTTTGCAGACTGAGGAGATCGAAGCGCGGCTGGATGCGTGTCAGGAAATGGCGCAGGCGACGATCGCGCGGTCGGAGATTCGGAAGCTGCTGGCTGCGGTGCTGGATATCGAGAGGCTGCTTTCGAAGTTGACGCTGGGGACCGCGGGTCCGCGTGAGTTGATGGCGTTGGGGCGGTCTTTGGAGTTGGTTCCGAAGCTGAAGCGGCATCTGAAGGAGAATGCGGGGTTGGTGGTGTGCGCGGCTCGGACAGCCGACATGGATGAGGTTGCGGAGGTGCGGGATCGCATCCTGCAAGCCATTTCCGATGAGCCTCCGGTGAATTTGGCGGACGGCGGGACGATCCGAGCCGGGTTTAATGCCGAATTGGATGAGCTGCGCGACATCAGCCGCAACAGCAAGCAGTACATCGCGCAGATTGAGACGCGGGAGCGTGGGCGCACGAATATCGGGTCGTTGAAGGTCCGGTTCAACAACGTTTTCGGGTATTACATCGAGATTTCGAAAGCGAATTTGCATCTAGCGCCGCCGGATTATGAACGCAAACAGACGCTGGTGAACGCGGAGCGGTTCACGACGCCGGAGTTGAAGGAGCTGGAGAGCAAGATTCTGGACGCGGAAGACAAGATTCTGGTTCTTGAACGCACGATTTTCAACGATCTTCGCAGCTTTGCGGCCTCCCACGCCGCGCGCATACGAAAGACGGCGGGCGCGATTGCCGAACTGGATGTCACGGCGGCGCTGGCGCAGGTGGCAGTGGAGAATCGCTACACGCGTCCGCGGTTTTCGGATTCAGGCGAGATGAGAATCGCGGCGGGACGGCATCCGGTAATCGAGAAGCTGGCGCAAAAGGAAGCGGCGCGATTTATTCCGAACGATCTTTACTTCAACGCGGATGCGGAATTTATCGCGGTGATCACGGGCCCGAATATGGGCGGCAAATCGACTTATCTGCGGCAGGCGGCGCTGATTGTCATCATGGCGCAGACCGGTTGTTTCGTGCCCGCCGACGCGGCTTTGCTGCCAATTGTCGACCGGGTGTTTACGCGCATCGGCGCGGCGGATAATTTGGCGCGGGGACGGTCGACGTTCATGGTCGAGATGACGGAGACCGCGGTGATCCTGAATACTGCGACGGCGCGGAGCCTGATCGTGCTGGACGAGATCGGACGCGGTACGGCGACGTATGACGGGCTGGCGCTGGCGTGGGCCGTGGTGGAGCACATTCATCAGCGTATTCGGGCGCGGACATTGTTCGCCACGCATTATCACGAGCTGACTGAACTTGCGGAACAGCTCGATGGGGTTCGTAATTTGCAGGTGGCTGTCAAAGAGGTTGGCGACCAGATTATTTTTCTGCGGAAAGTGGAGCCGGGGCGCGCGGATCGCAGCTATGGGATCGAAGTGGCGCGGCTGGCGGGGCTGCCGATGGGCGTGATCGAACGCGCCCGCGAGATTCTGTCGCTGCATGAAAAGACGGAGCACGCGGTGACGGAAGAACTGACGCCGCGGGCGGATACAGGTCCAATGCAGATCCAGATGTTCGAGCCGGTCCACTATGGTCTGGCGGAACGCATCCGCAAGCTGAATATCGACGAACTGCGGCCGATAGAAGCGTTGCAGTTGTTAAGCGAGCTGCAGCGCGAGCTGAAGCGCTGATGCGAATCGCGGGGTTGATTAGCGGCACGTCGTTGGATGGGATCGACGTGGCTGTTATCGAGCTGTCGCCCAGTCTGAAGACGATCGCGTTTAAAACAATTCCATATCCGGCTGAAGTTCGCGCGGCGCTGTTATCGATTTCGAACGCGGCGACGCATACGGCGCAGATCGCGCGCATGAATTTTCTGCTGGGCGAGCTGTTTGCCGACGCAGTTCGTAATTGCGGCGTGCCGCTGGACACCATCGAGCTGATTGGATCGCATGGGCAGACGATCTTTCATGAAGGCGATCCGGTGGAGCTGTTTGGATATCGGGTCGCGAGCACGATGCAGATCGGCGAGGCGGCGGTGATTGCGCAGCGCACCGGCATTCCCGTGGTGTCCGATTTTCGGCCGAGCGATATGGCAGCGGGAGGGAAGGGCGCGCCGCTGGTTCCTTATTTCGATTATTTGCTCTTCCGCAGCGAGACAAAGGGCCGAGTGGCGTTGAATATTGGCGGGATCGCGAACATCACGGTGATACCGGCCGCGGCGCGGCCGGAAGATGTGGTCGCGTTCGATACGGGGCCAGGCAACATGATTATCGATGGCTTGACGGGGAGTTACGATCGCGATGGCGCTTTGGCGCGCAAGGGCAAGGTGGATGAGGCGCTGCTCGATCGTTTGCTGGCCGCGGAATACTATCGCAAGGCGCCGCCGAAATCGGCTGGGCGGGAACAGTATGGGAGAGAATTTGTTGCTGGATTGCCGAAGCTGCCGCTGGAAGATCTGGTAGCGACAGCTACAGAGCTGACGGTGCGAACGATTGCTCAGGCGATCCACAATTACAAGGGGATCGACGAAGCGATCGTGTCGGGCGGAGGGGCGCACAATTCTTTCATGATGGAACGTCTGCGGAGTTCGCTTCATGCGGAATTGAAAACGTCGGCTGATTTCGGGGTCGATATTGACGGTAAAGAAGCGATCGCGTTTGCAATTTTGGCGCATGAGACATGGCTGGGGAGGGCATCGAATCTGCCTTCGGCGACGGGCGCGAGAGAGGCCGTAATTTTGGGGAAGGTATGCAACCCTACGCCCCCACACAGGCGCGGTCCTCTAGGGCCCTAGGCCATAGGCTGCACGGCAGTCATACATTTTTTCTCTAGAATGTTTTTGAGATATTCAGGTGGCTCCCGTACTAAGAGGTGTCAGAAAAACAGAAGTAGTACGGGGTCTCGAAGTATACGCGATCTCGCCTCAACCGCCTGGTAGAGGAATCTAAACCCAAGAGGAAAAAATGCTCGCCGTAAAAACAACATGCTTGATCTGCGCCTTGACGGCGCTACTCGCGACACCGGCCTTTTGCACCGTGATTACTTTTAACAGCCAGTCGGCGTGGCAGAGTGCGACGACGGGAGACAGTACGCCAATTGGCTTTACCGGCATCGCAACGGTAGGCAGCCCAGCGAGCTTTAACACAACCACCGGACTCACTATCAATGGCGTTGAATTCATCGGCTGGACGAGCGCGACGAGCGCACAATTAACTGTCTATGACCCGTCGACAAACCAACCGTATTTCGACTTCGGGTTAGGCTCCGAGTTGTACTGGGCTCAAGACAACGGATTGACCGGGGCATATCCATATCTCGAAGTAATACTGCCACAGGCCGTCAATGCTGTCGGTATGAATATAATGGCCGGGGCGGGGAGCGTTTTCCAAGTGGGTCTCAACAATGCCGTATTCGCCTACACGAGCGGCGCAACCACAGGGTGGCCGACCCCGAATTTCTTTGGGTTGACTTCCGACACCGCATTCACAACGTTCTACCTGCAATTGCCGGGAGGAAACACGCCGTTCATCGACAACTTCTCTTACGGCTCGGAACAAACGCAGGGGTCTGGAGATCCGCCAGCTACTCCCGAAATCGCGACATTCCTGATGATCGCAACCGGCCTGATCGCGCTGGCCAAGGGCCGCAGGGTCCTGCACAGAGCGGTGGCGGCGTAGCCTCTACTTGCTGAAATGTTTGCCGCGGGCGTCCAGATAATCGCCGACAGCCTCTTCGAGAGGGGGCATTGGCTGGACGCCCGCTTTTTCCATTTTCGAATTCGACAATGCCGAGAACTTTGGACGCCGCGCCGCGGTGCGGTACTGCCTCTCATCGGTGGGCTGCAGATCCGCTTTAACGTCCGCCAGACGAAAGATCATGCGGGCGTATTCAAACCAGGAAATCGCGATGCCGCCGGCGACATGAAATATGCCGTTCAGCCGCCGCTCCAGAAGATCCGCGGTGCGGGCGGCGAGATACGGTGCGTAGGTTGGCGATGCCACGTGATCCTCCACGGCGCGGATGGTGCGGCCGGCCGCGGCCTGACGCAACATGGTCTCGATGAAATTTCCGCGGGCGGTCTTGAGGCCCCCGGGCCCGAACACCCCGGAGGTACGGATGACTAGGGGTGTATCGAGATAAGCCTGGGCGTACAACTCGCCGGCGAGTTTCGAAACCGCGTAGGCTCCGAGCGGATGCGGGCGGTCTTCCTCGGTGTAAGGACGGCCGGCAGCGCCGTCGAAAACGTAGTCGGTGGAATAATGCACGAGTTGCGCGTCCACCTGACGGCAAGCCATCGCGAGATTGCGGACGGCGAGCGCATTGGCCTGAAACGCGACTAGCGGCTCGTTCTCGGCGACATCGACCTGGTTGTAAGCAGCGGCGTTTAGAACAATGGCGGGGTCGACCTGGGCGAGAGAACGCTCGACGCGGGATCCGTCGTTAATATCGACGGAAGAGCGATCGAAACTTTGAACCGTGTATCCGCGTTTCGTAAACTCACGGACCAGCTCCACTCCGAGTTGTCCGCCACTTCCGAAGACGACAACTTTGTGCTTATTCACTTAGGCGTAGGATAACGCGGAAGTGCGGACGGTCCGCTTGCTGTTACGGGCTGCGGTCCTGCGGGGCTGCGGGGAAACCGCTTCGTTGAAGGGAAATGTACGATTGAGGCAACCGCTCCCTGCCGGTCACGGCTCGGTTACGGTCACGGCTCGGTTACGGTCACGGCTCGGTTACGGTCACGGCTCGGTTACGGTCACGGCTCGGTTACCATGCAGGTCAGGGCTTGGAGGGGAGCGCTAGGGGCGTGAACGAGCCGTTTTTCACGGTGTCTGGTTCCTGCCGGGGACGGCTCGGCAGTCTGATCTCCGCAACTTGCCGGTGAGAGCTCGGTTCCTCGAAGAGCGCCAGATTCAAGCGCGCAAGTTCGGAAAGACCGGCGAGAGCCTGGTCGAGTTCAACGCCGACTATATAATCGGAGCCCTGCGTCTGGCAATAGCAGATTTCGCCTAGCAGGAGGCCGTCGTCCATATCGATTTTGACCGGATCTCCGGGACTTACACGGCCTGAGAGAAGGAGGCGCAGCCCGCGGCCAGAAATGTCGACGGCAGTGCCACTGATTTGGAGGGCTTGGCGGCCGAGGACAGTGACAACGACTGTTTGTTCGGCCGTTGCGCGCGGTTCGCGTCTACGTTCCATAATTGTTTTATCGGCGAGCCGGCGGGATTTTACATCCCTTACGTAACTTTTTAAGGTTTAATTGGGTCCGATGGATGGAGTTGCTTGAGAATGAATGTGGCATTATTGCGGCAGCTACAAACTGGTGACCTCCAAGGCCTAGGCGCCGCCGCGTTTTCGGAACGCACGGAGCATCTGGAAGCACGGACCAAGGGCGCCGATCGGGCGGTGGGGTCGATTTGTCCCTATTGTGCCGTCGGTTGCGGACAACTGGTTTACGTGAAGGACGAGAGAATTATCAGTATCGAAGGCGACCCGCGCTCGCCGATTTCGAACGGATGCCTGTGTCCCAAAGGCGCGGCCACGTTTCAGCTTGTTACATCTTCCACTCGCGTGCAGCAGGTGCTGTATCGCAGGCCCTATGGAAAAGAGTGGGAGCAAATCCCGCTCGACCAGGCGATGGACATGCTGGCGCAGCGCATGAAGAAGGCCAGAGACGAAAACTGGCAAGACAAGAACGAGAAGGGCGAACCGCTGCACCGCACCATGTCAATGGCGCACCTGGGCGGAGCGACGCTCGATAACGAAGAGAACTATCTCATCAAAAAGCTATTTACGGCCATGGGGATAGTTCAAATCGAAAATCAGGCCCGTATTTGACACTCCTCCACCGTCCCCAGTCTGGGGACATCGTTCGGCAGGGGCGGCGCGACGACGTTCCAGCAGGATCTGGAGAACGCCGATTGCATCGTTATTGAAGGCTCCAACATGGCCGAATGCCATCCGGTGGGATTCCGCTGGGTGATGAAGGCCAAGGAGCGGGGCGCGACGATTATTCATGTCGATCCGCGTTTTACCCGCACAAGCGCCGTCGCGGACATCCACGTACCAATACGCGCGGGTAGCGATATCGTTTTTCTGGGGGGCATTATCCACTATATTCTGGAGAACGAGCGCTATTTCAAAGAGTACGTGGTTCATTACACGAACGCGCCGGCGATTATCAATGAAGAATATCGGGATTCTGAGGACGGAGACGGGCTTTTCGGCGGCTGGAATCGGGAAAAGGGCCAATACGAGCCCGAGAATTGGATGTATGAGGGTGTCGAGCCGCAGTCGGCTGGAGGGAAACGCGAAGCAGGCCAGGTCGACCCGAAGAAGAAACAGCCGATACAATCCGAACGTACCGATCCAACCCTGCAAGATTCACGCTGCGTGTTCCAGATCTTGAAGAGGCATTATGCGCGGTACACGCCCGAAATGGTGGAGGAAACCTGCGGTATTCCTAAGATGCTGTTTTTGAAGGTTGCCGAGACGCTGTGCAGGAATTCGGGACGCGAGCGGACGGCCGCGTTTTGTTATGCGGTCGGGTGGACGCAGCATACGGTGGGTGTGCAGTACATCCGGACGGCGGCGATCATTCAATTGCTGCTGGGAAATATGGGACGTCCGGGCGGCGGGATTTTGGCGCTGCGCGGGCACGCGTCGATTCAAGGTTCGACGGATATTCCGACGCTTTACAACCTGCTGCCCGGGTATTTGCCGATGCCGAAGGCGCAAACCGACAAGGATTTCGATACGTGGGTCTATCTAAACACGTCGGCATCGGGGTGGTGGGGCGAGTTTCCAAAGTATGCGGTTTCTCTTTTGAAGGCTTATTTTGGGGATGCGGCGAAAAAAGAAAACGGGTGGTGCTACGACTATCTGCCGCTGATCGACGGCGATCATTCGCACATGAACACGGTCGCCGATATGGCGGATGGCCAGTTGAGTGGGTACTTCGTGATGGGCGAGAATCCGCCCGTAGGGTCGATGAATGGGGCGTTCCATCGCGAGGGTTTGCGCAAGCTGGAGTGGCTGGTGGTGCGCGATTTCCAGATGATTGAAACGGCCGAGTTTTGGCGTAGCGCGCCGGAGATCGACCGCGGAGAAGTGAGAACCGAGGATGTCGCGACGGAGGTTTTCTTCTTTCCGGCCGCGGCGCACACGGAAAAAAGCGGCACGTTTACGAATACACAGCGGCTGCTGCAATGGCACGAGAAGGCGATTGAGCCGCCGGGCGATTGCCGCAGCGATCTCGATTTCACTTACAAACTGGGGCTGCTGCTCAAGAAACTCTACGCGGGTTCGACGGACCCGAAAGATCGGCCGATTCTCGACCTGACCTGGGACTATGCGACGGACGGTCCTAGGAGTGAGACAGTCGCCGAGGACGTACTGCGCGAAATCAACGGCT
>JBEKUT010000273.1:0-9584 GCA_049514735.1 Bryobacteraceae bacterium | reverse complement strand
GCCCGCGACGCCACAAAGACCAGCAGCCAGCGATCGGGCAGAGCGGGTCGCGGTCCGTTTTGCGCGTGTTCAAAAAGTGAGCAAAGGCCGCGCGCCCGCGACGCCACAAAGACCAGCAGCCAGCGATCGGGCAGAGCGGGTCGCGGTCCGTTTTGCGCGAGTGATTAAGACGCCATTTCACGTGTGCTGCACCTCGACATTGGCGGTGAGCGCCTTTAAGATTTCCAGCGCCGCTTCGGGGATGCGGGTGCCGGGTCCGAATACGCCGGTAACGCCGCGACGTTTGAGAAATTCGTAGTCGGCTGGCGGGACAACTCCACCGACGATCACGAGAATGTCGCCGCGTCCCAGAGCTTTGAGGCGGTCGATCAACTCCGGCACCAGCGTCTTATGGCCACCGGCTAGCGACGAGACGCCTACGACGTGAACATCGTTTTCGACGGCGTTGCGCGCCACTTCATCCGGCGTCTGGAACAGCGGGCCGATATCGACGTCGAAGCCAAGATCGGCAAAGGCCGTCGCGATCACTTTAGCCCCGCGGTCGTGACCATCCTGGCCCATTTTGGCGACCAGGATGCGAGGACGGCGGCCTTCTAGTTCGGCGAAATCGCTGGTCAGCTTGCGGGCTTCCTCGAAGTGCGTTTCACCCGCGCTCTCGGCCGCATAGACACCGTGGATGGAGCGGATGGGCGCTTCGTAGCGGCCCCAGATTTTTTCCAGCGCGGAAGAAATTTCTCCCAGCGTGGCGCGTTTGCGGGCGGCGTCGACGGCCAGTTCGAGCAGATTGCCTGCGCCGGTCTTCGCGCAAGCGGTTAAGGCGTTGAGCGAAGCCTCCACGGCGGCGCTGTGGCGTTCAGCGCGGATTTTCTTGAGCCGCTCGATTTGACTTATGCGAACCGCGGCGTTGTCCACTTCCAGCAGATCCAACTGCGTGTTCTCGTCCAGGCGATGCGCGTTGACGCCGACAATCACGTCTTTGCCGCTGTCGATGCGCGCCTGACGCCTTGCCGCGGCCTCTTCGATGCGCATCTTGGGGAGGCCCATCTCGATAGCCTTCACCATGCCGCCATGCTCTTCCACTTCCTGAATCAGCGCCCAGGCCTGCTGCGCGATCTCGGCGGTCAGCGCCTCGACATAATTGGAGCCGCCCCACGGATCGATGACGCGTGTGATGCCGGTTTCTTCTTGAAGATAAAGCTGCGTGTTGCGCGCGATGCGCGCGGAGAATTCGCCCGGTAAAGCGAGCGCTTCGTCGAGCGCGTTGGTATGCAGCGATTGCGTTCCGCCCAGCGCGGCGGACATCGCTTCGACCACGGTGCGCATTACATTATTGAACGGGTCCTGCTCCGTGAGGCTCCAGCCGGAAGTCTGGCAGTGCGTGCGCAGCATCATCGACTTGATCTCTTTGGGATCGAAGCGCTTCACGATCTTGGCCCACAGCAGACGCGCGGCGCGCAGTTTGGCGATCTCGCGGAAATGGTTCATCCCCATATCGAAGAAGAACGAAATGCGCGGAGCGAAATCGTCGATGGCAAGACCGGCATGAAGGCCGGTCCGCAGATATTCAAGACCGTCGGCGAGCGTGTAGGCGAGCTCGATCTCTTCCGTCGCGCCGGCTTCCTGCATGTGATAGCCGCTAACGCTGATGGAGTTGAATTTCGGCATGTTCGCCGCCGTGTAGCGGAAGAAATCGCCGACGATGCGCATGGACGGCTCGGGCGGATAGATGTAGGTGTTGCGCACCATGAACTCTTTAAGAATGTCGTTCTGGATGGTGCCGCTCAACTGTTCCGGCTTCACGCCCTGCTCTTCGGCCGCGACGATATAGAACGCCATGACGGGCAGAACCGCCCCGTTCATGGTCATGGAAACGGAAATCCGGTCCAGCGGAATTTTGTCGAAGAGGATCTTCATGTCCTCCACGGTGTCGATGGCCACGCCGGCCTTGCCGACATCGCCGGGGACGCGCGGACTGTCGGAATCGTAGCCGCGGTGCGTGGCGAGATCGAACGCGACGGAAAGTCCCATCTGCCCGGCCGCGAGATTGCGCCGGTAGAAGGCGTTCGATTCTTCAGCGGTCGAAAAGCCGGCGTATTGACGAATGGTCCAGGGCCGCGTCGCGTACATGGTCGAATAAGGCCCGCGAAGAAATGGCGCGATCCCGGCCGCGTAGTTGAGGTGTTCAATTCTGTTGTCGCTCATTGCATCATCCTTATTGCAAAATCCCCAATTTCCGCTGCCATGCGGCGAGCGTTTCGGCCTGATTGCTCCTGATGCTGATGGAGTCCGGGAAGCCCGGCGGCGGCGTTCCCGCGATGATGAGCGGGACGTGGATCGATGCGCCGAGTTCTTGAACCAGACCGGGATATTCCGGATCGGAACTGCACAACACGACGAGATCCGGGTGTTGCTGCTTAAGAGCGTCGAGATCGCCTTCCGCAATGACGAAGCCCGCTGCCGCGAAGAAATTCGCGCTGAAATCGGCGCGGGCGCGGCTCATTTTGCGATCGCCCGCGCGCAGCAGAAATACCAGCGGAGTTCTGCCAGTCGCCTGGGCGTGCCGTTCGGTCGCAAGCCGCAGTTTTTCGATGCTCCATGGATCGCGGTGTTCATCGGGGGCGACCTTAAGCCGGTCGAGCGCGCGGTCCTGAGCGTCGACATAGCGATTCACGCCAACAAACGCCGGTGGTCTCTTTTTTCCGAATGGTTTGGCGCCACCGCCAAAGAGATCCCACGCCTTCTTCGCGAGTTGATCCGCGAGCGACTCGATATACCAGCAGCCGGCCGCGGGATCGGGCATGCGGTCGAAATACGCTTCGTCGCGGAGGATCAGTTGGGTGTTGATCGACATGCGGCGGCTGAACTCGGCGGGGTGGTCGTAGGCGGCGTCGAAAGGCCGCACGATGAGCAGGTCGCACCCGCCGATAATCGCCGACATCGCCTCCGTCGTCCCGCGCAGTAGATTGACGTAAGGGTCGTAAATTGTTTGATTGCGTTTCGAGGTGCGGGCGTAGATCTGGATGCGTTTATTCGATATCCGTTTCCACAGCAGGCGCGCGGCCCGGAACTTGGCGATCTCCAGAAAATAATCCGGCCCAACAGGGAACATCACAGCTTTCGCCGATTGACGCCGCAGCACGCTGGCCAGCTCTTCCGCGGCCGTCTCGCCCTGGACTTGAAACAGGTCCGGCGAATCGCCGCGAATCACTTCGACGTTTTCGAATTTCAAACCGCCCTTTTCGATATACAGAGCCGTAGCGCCGCGCGAGACAGCGTATTGCGCGGAAGCGGCATCCGTCACCTCGCAGCAAATCTTCCAGGCGTTCGACGAATACAGTTCCTCGGAAGCGATGCCGGCCAGATCTTCGGATCGATAAAACGGTTTGATCTCGATGCCGTCGGCAGTCTTCGTAACCAGCGTCTTGGGATCGCGGCCTTTCAGATCGCGCGCGATCTGCGCTTCCCAATCGGCGGTTGAGACCGGCGGAAACTCTTCAAATAAGAGACTCACGGCTTGCCCTCCTCGACAACCTCCACCAGGTAGCCGAGCGACTTGGGGTGTACAAAAAACACGGTGGTTCCCCGCGAGCCCGGACGCGGCGCTTTGTCGATGATGTTGAACCCTTTTTCCTTCATGTGATCGAACGCCGTTTGTATACTGGCTACGCGGAGGGCCATGTGTGCGAAACCGCCGCGGCCATTGTTGCGTTCAATCAGTTTCGATATCGGCGATTCGTAGCTGAGCGGCTCGAGGAGTTGGATCAGGTTGGGACCGTCGCCGATCCGCAGCAGCACTTCGCGGACCTGATCCGTTCCCAGCACGTCTTCGCGATGAATCTCCGTGAACCCGAGGCTCTTGTACGAATCGACTTGCGTTTCAAGCTCTCCACGCCGTACGGCGACGGCGACATGGTCCACACACAAAAATCCTGGAACATCTGTCATTCGAAATCCACCAATATCTGTCCGCCCTGCACGCTCTCTCCCTGAGCCACGCGGTATTTCTTGAGCTTGGCCTGCACCGGCGACGTGATGGCGGTCTCCATTTTCATGGCTTCGAGAACGATCAACTGATCGCCCACCTGCACCTGCTGGCCTTCCTGCGCGTTGAGGCGTACGACGACTCCGGCGATCGGACTGCGGCACACCTTGTTCTCATCCACGGCTTCTTCGCCCGCCGCGGGAGCAACGGGGGGAGCCGCGGGCGGCATCGCGACTGGCGCGAAGCTCAGGGGCTGAGCTGGAGCGAAATTCGGGGAGGAGGATTCCTCCTCCACCGGTTCCACTTCCACTAAGTAGTTCTTTCCGTCGATATTAATTTTCAGTTTCACTTTATTCCCCTGCCCGGTGGCTCCACATCACATTATGAGAAGCCTGGATTGTGGCCCGTCCTTGTTGCGACCAGGGATTGAAACCTTGCGGGCCAATGCGCCGGATACTTTTCACTCTAGCGTGCTTGCCGAGGTATGCCGCGATGGCGGCCGAAATCAGCATGACGACTTCCGGAGTCACAGCGGGCTCCTCGATCGTCTCCGCCGGAGCGGCAGGTTTTTCGACTGGCAGCGCCGGCACGGACGCTCCATTCTGCGCTGCTCCGTTTTTTGCGGCCCCATTCATCGCTGTGCCATTGGGCGTCGCGTGTTGCAACTCCGCGAAACGCTCGTCTACGGCGTGGCGCAGGTTGCGGGCGGCGGCCCAGAATCCCGCCGCGCCCGACAGCAACATCAGCAAAACGGTTGTCATAGAGGTATCAACCCATGTTTCTTTTGAGGCCGCAACTCGCGCTTCGCGGCCAGCGTCTCAAGCGACATCGCCAGATATCGCCTGGTCGCAGACGGCTCGATGATATCGTCCACCTGCCGCCGCGATCCCGCAATATAAGGATTCGCGAACGTCTGGCGGTACTCTTCCACCAGTTCCTTGCGTCGCGCGTCCTTGTCTGCCGCTTCGGAAATTTCTTTGCGGAACACGATGTCGGCCGCGCCTTCGGCTCCCATCACGGCCATCTCCGCGCTAGGCCACGCCACCACGCGATCCGCGCCGAGATCTTTGCCGCACATGGCGAGATACGCGCCGCCATATGCTTTGCGCAGCACCACGGTGAGTTTCGGAACGGTTGCCGCGGAGTAGGCGAACAGCATCTTCGCGCCGTGCCGAATAATGCCGCCGTATTCCTGTTGCACTCCCGGCATGAATCCTGGCACATCGACAAACGTGATCAGCGGAATATTAAAAGCGTTGCAGAAGCGCACAAAGCGCGCCACTTTATCGGACGAGTTGATGTCGAGCGCCCCGGCCAGCACCATCGGCTGATTTGCAACGATGCCCACGGAACGTCCCATCAGGCGCGCGAATCCGACCACCACGTTGCCGGCATAGCCCGACTGCACTTCGAGAAAATCGCCGCGATCCACGACGCGCACGATGACTTGGCGCACGTCGTAGCCCTGTTTGGGATCTTCCGGGACGATGTAATTCAGTTCCGTGTCCGGATCGGCCGCTTCATCGAATTGCGTTCGCGGCGGATCTTCCATGTTGTTCGACGGCAGGAAACTCAACAGACGTCTGCAAATCAGAATCGCGTCTTCATCGTTCTCCGCGACAAAATGAGCGACACCCGAGTGTCCCATCTGCGCGGCCGGCCCGCCGAGTTGGTCAGCGGTTACCACTTCACCTGTGACCTGTTTGATCACCGCGGGTCCCGTGATGAACATCTGCGCGGCGCGCGTTTGAATGATGAAATCGGTCAGCGCGGGGCTGTATGCCGCGCCGCCCGCGCACGGGCCGCAAATCAGCGAGATCTGCGGCACTACGCCGGAGAGCATCGTGTTGTGATAGAACACGCGTCCGTAACCCGCCAGGCTGTCGATGCCTTCCTGCACGCGCGCGCCGCCCGAATCGTTGATCAAGACGAATGGCGAGCCGGTCTTAATCGAGCTCTTCATCATTTCGACGATCTTGTCCGAGTGAACCTCACCAGCCGCCCCGCCGGCCACCGTGAAATCCTGGCTGGCAAGATGGATGATACGTCCGTCCACTGTTCCGCATCCGGTGACCACGCCCTCGGCGGGAAATTCCTTGCCCTTCATGCCGAACAAATCCGCGCGGTGTTGTGCGAACAGTCCGATTTCCTGGAAGCTGCCGGAGTCCGTGAGCAATTGAACGCGTTCGCGCGCGGTCAGCTTGCCCTGTTCGTGCTGCTTGGCGATTTTCGCCGCCCCGCCGCCCATTTCCAGCTTCTGCTTGCGTTTTTGTAGTTCTTCGATTTTTTGATCTATAGAGAAAGCAGCTATCGCTTGTGGCATCATGCACCTCTTTTCTTTCAGCTTTCGACCGGCGCTACCGTCACGCGGTGCGTCTGGCCGGCCAAGGTCACCGAGTAGGTCACTGGCTGTTTAATGCCCTCGTTGTGGGCTCCGTTCGCAGCGGCGCCATGCGATTTAGCAGCGCCGCTCGATGCCGCCGCCGCAGCCGGCGCCGGTTTGGCTGGCGCGGCTGGCTCCTTCGTCAAATTCTTCGGCCCTTCGTGACGGGTGCTGAAGAACTTTTGCGCCACTTGCGGAAACATGGCATAGGTGAGCACATCGTCGTCGGTGCCGTTGCAGCCCTTCAATTCGAGCGCTTCCGTTCGCAGCTTGTCCCATTCCGGTTTGATCAGATCGGCCGGACGGCACGTGATCGGTTCTTTCTTCGCCTGCGCCACGGCCTGTTGAAGCACCTGTTGATTCTTATGCCCGGCGGTTTCGCCGTAGTAGCCGAGCATGAGATCCGCAAATTCGCCGCTGATCACTTTGTAACGGCCCATCAGAACATTAAACACGGCCTGCGTGCCGACAATCTGGCTGCTGGGCGTGACCAGCGGAGGATAGCCCGCGTCTTTGCGGACGCGCGGAACTTCCTCCAGCACTTCTTTCACGCGATCGCCCGCGCCCTGCTGCTTCAACTGGCTCTCCATGTTCGAGATCATGCCGCCGGGGATCTGGCTCTTGAAGATCTCGGTCTCGGCGCCTTGGAAATCGGTCATGAATTTCTTGTAGCGGGGCCGCACCGTGGCGAAGTAATCTTTGATTTTCAGGATGCGGTCTTTGTCCACCCGCGTGGTGAATCCCGTGCCCTCCAGCATCTCGACCAGGCTCTCCGTCGGGTTATGGCCGGAGCCGAGGCTCATCGAGCTGACCGCCGTATCGACCATGTCGGCCCCCGCTTCGATGGCCTTCATCAGGCTGACCAGCGTGACCCCCGTGGTGCTGTGGACGTGTACGTGGACCTTGGTCGACTCGCCGCATTGTTCCTTAATTCCACGCACCAGATCGTACGCGGGTTGCGGCTTCAGCAGGCCGGCCATGTCTTTAATGCAAATCGAATCGCAGCCGAGCCCGAGCAGCCGGTCGGCCATCTCGACAAAAACTTCGTTGGTATGTTCGGGGCTGATGGTGTAGCAGACCGCGCCTTGCGCGTGCTTTTTCACTTTGCGCACCGCCGCTACCGCCGTCCGCAGATTGCGAATGTCGTTCAAGGCATCGAAGATGCGGAAAACATCCATGCCGCTTTCGGCCGACTTCTCCACGAAGCGAGTGACAACATCGTCGCCGTAATGCCTGTAACCCAGCGCATTTTGACCGCGCAGAAGCATTTGCAGCGGCGTCTTCGGCATGAGCTTCTTAAAAGTGCGAAGGCGTTCCCAGGGATCCTCGTTGAGGAACCGGATACATGAATCGTATGTTGCGCCGCCCCAACATTCGAGCGACCAGAATCCTGCGTTATCGAGATCCTCACATGCCGGCGCCATGTCTTCCATGGCCATTCGCGTGGCCATCAGACTTTGGTGGGCGTCCCGTAAAACCAATTCCGTGATTTCTATTGTCTTGGACATTTATGTAGTTCCAGCGAGCAGCTTTCGAATCTTGCCTTTCATCTTTATCAGGTGCCGGAGCGCGCCGGAGGGAACGCGTTTCAGATCGTCATACAAGGACGTCGTCGTTTCGAAGAACGACAGCATCTCGCCGATCCTCTCCCGGGTATAAGCATTTTCGGCTCCGTTTACGTTCTGCAGTTCCACCGCGCATGACTTGAGTACGCTCAGCGTCGGGTCCACTTCGCGCTTCTTCCGTTCATCCACGATGATCTGCAGCATTTGCCAGACATCTTTTTCAGCTTCAAAGATTTCCCGGCGGTCGCCCAAGACATGGCTGGAGCGGACAAGGCCCCAATCGAGCAGTTCGTGCAAGCTGGTGCTCACGTTGGATCGGGCGATGGAAAGCAAGGTCGCGATCTCTTCGGCATTGAGCGGCTTGGGCGCCAGGTAGAGCAGTGCGTGAATTTGCGCGACTGTGCGGTTTATGCCCCATCGCGCTCCCATTTCGCCCCAATGCAGAATGAACTTCTGCTGTACGGCGGACAATTTGGTCATTTCAGAAGTTTCTCTCTATTCAGAAATTACCGCAATTGGAGACAGAAGTCAAGCTTCGCCGGACCTTAGGCCTCGAAAGCCCCGTAACCGGGCCGTGACCGGCAGGGAGCGGTATCCCTTAGGACTACGAAGCCAGTCGAACGCCGAAGATGGCGTAATCGAGACTGCCGAAAAACTCCCTGCGGAAATCTTCCGGCAAACTCGCCAGCGACGGCATCGTGTCGATCGCGGGATACAGGCGTTCAATCTCGATGCGCCCAAAACCGGTCTCTTCAAGATAAAAAGCCAGCAAAGGCGGAGGGAGCGGACGCGTGTGCGTGGGGTCGAGATAGAAGTGCGTCGCAAAAATCGCGAGACATTCCGGATTGGGCGTTTCAATCGCAAGCAACGCGCCCGGACGCATTTTAGAGTGAGCCAACCGCACGAGCAATGGAACGCGGTCCGGCGCGAGATGCTCCACAACTTGCGAGCACACGATGCCGCCGAGCGATCGATCCGCCAGACCATCGAGATATTCGAACAGATCGGCTTTCTCCGCCGCGAGTCCTTTCGCACGGCACATCGCGGCCGCTTCATCGCTCAGATCGATACCGTACGCACCCACGCCGGCCTCTTTGAGAACCTCCAGCATCTCGCCGCGGCCGCATCCGATGTCGAGGACGTTCACCGCGCCCTGGAATCGCCGGCCATACATGCGCTGGCGCTCTTTGACGTACTCTTCGGCGCCGCGAAATTTTTCGCCAAATTTGAGCCAGTCGACGCGCATCAGCTCATTCGCAGCCGGAGCCGGTGCATTCGCTTCTCTCGCCAGCGCGGCCTTCTGACGCAACATGCGAATCTCGGCGTGAATAATAGTCTCGTACTCGGCGCGAATACGATCCAGGTCCAACCACAACTGTTTCTGGATATCGTCGCCGGCCTGGCGCAGCGAACCTTCGAACTTGGCGTGCTGCAGCAACAGCAACTGCTTGTATTCCTGCTCCTGCAGCGTGACGCGATGCTGGAACGCGGCCTGCAACTCCGAGACGCCGCGCAGGAAATGAATTTCATTTTCCGACAGCTTCTGCTCCCATCCCAGACGCCATTCGTTCCAATGCGAACGGGTGTCCCGCACTTCCTGCGTGAGGACGTCGATGCGGCTTATTTCTTCGAGCTTCGAAGCCACAATCGTAAT
>JBEKUT010000272.1:0-9637 GCA_049514735.1 Bryobacteraceae bacterium | reverse complement strand
GCTGCCGATAAACGCGGCGGTCTTGTAGCCGTGGGATTTGAGGACGCCGGCTAGCGTGGCGTTCCCTTGCGGGACCTGCTCGGCGTTCTCCTGAATGCCGTTTTCGAAGGGATAGGTGGACGTGAAGAGGGACGTGTGGGAAGGCAGCGTGAGCGGCGTTTGGCAGGCGATATTCGTGAACAGCGTGCCGCCTTGAGTGAACGAATCGATGTTCGGTGTCGCGATGCGGTGGTAGCCATAGGCTCCGACGTGATCGGCGCGTAGGGTATCGATGGATATTAGAATGACCGGCGTGGCGGCGCGCAGACTGACCGCGATCGCGAGCCAAGCCGCGCCAGCGAATAAGAATAGCCGCATCTGTACTTAATGTAGTTGAGATGCGGCCAACGGAGAGCGGGTTGCGCCCATCAATACTGCCGCAGAGCGATCATTGGGTCTACACGGCTGGCGCGTCTCGCCGGGTAAAACGATGCCAGGATAGCAGCCGTGGCCAGGACCGTTGCGTCCGCGATGAAACTCACGGGATCTTCCGGGCGGACGGAATACAACAAGGTGGCCATGGCGCTGGTGGTCCAAAGAGCCCCGATTGCTCCCGCCGCGATTCCGGTTGCGGCCAACCGGGCGCCTTCGCCAACGATGAGCGTGATGACGTCCGCGGCGCGTGCTCCGAGGGCCATGCGAATCCCGATCTCATGCGTTCTCGCGGCGATGGAACAATGCATCACCGCGAACACGCCGAATGCCGCAAGCGCGACAGCAATCGCGGAAAAGACGCCTATCAGCCAGGTCTCAAAACGCCGTGACGTTTCCCGATCGTCAAGGAGCTGTTCCAAGGCGGCGACGGACGAAATCGTAGCTTGCGGGTTCGCGGTCCGAACGATGGATCGTGGGCTTTCAACTCTTCAAAATCCGAATACGGTAACGATCCGTTTGAATCGAACTTGGGGTCGGCGGCAACAGCGGTCAGCGCGACCAGGCGTCCGGGATCGCGATAAGGCAGCGGACGAAGCAGAACTGCATCGACGATGTTGAAGAGGGCCGAACTGGTTCCGGTGCCGAGGGCCAGGATTGCGATCAACAGGATATGAAAGCCGGGCGCGAGACGAAGGTTCCGGAGGGCGTATCTGGCATCGCTGACAATTCCCATCGTGACGCTGCAGGCAAGTTTGGGCAATAACATACTTGATAGACTGGACATCGCCGTTAGAATGGTTCCGGCGTGACAGGCCAAAAAGGATTTTAGGAGGATCGCGTAGAGCGTAGAAAAGACTCAATTTCTTCCGCATCGACCCCGGCTTGACGCAGGGAACTCGTTACGAACTCTTCTGTTAATAGATCGCGCCGTGGAACCGGAATGAAGTGCATTCCTTTACGCCACAACTGGATTCTAGGACGCTGGTCCTTGTACGAATAACCTATCCCGCGAATCTTATTGATGAATGATTCCCTGCGGATCATTTGTGGTGATCATAGCCGGTATGAAGGGAACGTCAAACCTCACGTCCGTCGCTGTTCCTGGAATTGGACTCATGAGAGCCCACCCGTGGCTCTGTAGAAATTGCGGCAACTCGTTGGACGATAGAAGATCCACCAAGACGGCATCAAGGGTCTCGCTGATGCTCTCCATGAGTTCTCCATACGTGGAAGCCTCTACGGTAAGTTTCAACGGGTCACAGACGGCCAACCACGCTTCGTTTCGCACGGTACGAACCTGCCATGGGACGTTTGCTTTTACTCTAACGATCATCGTCGCTTCCATTTTATGCGAGGATTTTCAGAACGATCCACCTCTTCAAGCTACTGCATTGATTCTATTAGGAAATGCACCCACATAAACGACTTGACAACAATTCTTAAGGGGTGTTAAAGTCAAAATAACGTACGCCCGAATCTGTTACGGGGATCTTGGCTGGGGGACACAAGGGTGCACAAACAGCAGTACATCTTTTCATAGCGTTGCCCAATACCCGCCATTACCTTTATGAGCCTGCCTTTTTAGTGTCTGAAGGAGTGATAATTGGCAGGTGATGCGTACTCTACTTTATGCAATGCTCTGCGCGTTACTCAGCGCGCCTCTGTCCGCGGGTCTGCCCGATCCCGTGAAATCGCGCTTTGTGGTTGGCGATGCGGTATGGCGTGAAATCCCGATCCGGGACGACCTGCGGGGCCAATTCGACAAATGCTGGCAGACGGCGATTAACGCCATCCTGGAAAGCAATTTTGCAATTGCCACGATGGATAAGGAATCCGGCTACATCCGAACCACCGAGAACCAGGGCCTCGTCATCCTCAAAGGCGATTGGGTCTACAGCGTGCAGGTCAGCATCAAATTCACCTACCAACCAGCGGCGTGAGGCCAGCAAGGAACGGTACAGAAGATCCGCATCCAAGCGTCTGGGCATCTCGCCAAGATCAGCAAAGGCAGACTGAAAGAGGCATTTCAGGGCTACGACTCGGTTGTCCTGCAAAACGTCTTCCAGGACTTGCAGGCGAAGTTGGGACCGCGATAACGGAACGGCGCTAGTTTAATAGATATATCGCGATACCGCTAGCGGTATCGCCTATGGACGATTACCATTTGATCGCTTCGCGCGTTTCTGGCCGGGTGCGTTTGGATTGTTCTTGCGTGGCGATGCGTCCTTTGCGGCCTGAACGCGCCTGTCCAGTTCTTCCTTGGACACGTCGAGCACCTTGCGCATCACGTCCGTGAAGTGCTGGAACTCGGGGGTTGAATCGAGCGGAACGGACTTCATCTGCCTCATTCTACCTTCTATCACAGTGACCGCGCAGGTAGGCCGATCGTAGCATGGACTTTGCCGATCTTTTTACCTCTAGCAATTCTCTGGTCACCAGCCCGTGCGATACGTAATCGCTCGATATCCCGGCCGACTGCCGCCGCGGCCGAGCCGTATTGAAGGAAAAAGTTTAGACCTTGGGAACCTCGACCGGTTTCCCCAGGACAATCACGGGCGCGCCGGCCTTCTGCAACTCGGCGTTCCACTGAGGAACCGTCTTGCTGAGAAACGTCGCGGCTTCGTTCATTTTCTGCCGATACTCGCTCGCGATTTCGCCAAAATATTCGATCTGCGCGGCGGTAGGCGCGGCGTCCACTCCGTCGAGGCTCTGGAACAGGCTGGAGACCTTTTCCATCAAATGCGGACCCTCGGCAAGGCGCGCGACCTCGGGCGGGCGGCCCAGTTCCGCCGACACTTTATCAACCTGCTTGATGTCTTGCGCGATCGCCTCGGCTACGGTCTTGCTATTTTCTTTGAGCAGTTTTTCAGAAGCCGTGAGCTGCTCCTTAACGCTATCCAGATCCTTGAGCACCTGATTACCGGCCGATTCCATGTCGCGCGCCTTCAATGCGTATTCAAGCTGTGTTCCAAGAGCATTGGCGGGCACCGAAACCGAGGGATCCAAGCGAACTTCGACGGTCTTATCGGCAGCGACTGCATCGCCGATCAAGAGCTTCACATGATAGGTCCCCGGGACTGCCTGCGGACCCCGCGGTCCACCGAAGAATTCAGCTTCCTCATCGCGCGGCGCATGGCGAACCACTGGACCTTCGTAGCGCAAATTCCACGAGGCGCGCTGCAATCCCGCGTCTTCGATATCCTCTTTCATCTCCCGGATTAGCTTGCCGCTCGCATCGGTCACCTGGAGTTTTACCGTTTTTCCGTCGGCCGGCTTTTCCTTCAGATAATAAGTGACCACGGCGCCATAAGGCGGATTGGCTCCCAAGAATGGCTTGTTGCCCATGCCATAGTGCGTAAAGCGACTCTCGTATCGCAGCGCGGGACGTATGTCGAACATGTACGCGTTCTGTTGCGCGATTTCGGGAGTCATTTTCTGCAGCGGCGTGGCGTCGTCGAGAATCCAGATGCTGCGGCCGTGAGTGGCGAGAACCACGTCGTTCGTTTGGGGATGCACCAGCAAGTCGTGAATCTCGACGTTCGGCAGATTCTTGAGATGCAGCGGCGTCCAGCTTTCGCCGCCGGTCCAGGAGGCATACAGACCCAGCTCCGTTCCCGCGTATAACAGGTTCGGGTTTTTCGGATCCTCGCGAATCACCCACACGTAGGCCTTTGACGGAAGATTGCCGCTGATGCTGGTCCACGTTTTCCCGTTGTCGCTGGTTTTGTAAACGTAGGGGCGGAAGTCGTCGAACATGTGGCGTTCGAAGCTGACGTAAGCCACGTTCGCCGAGGCGTGAGAGGGCTCCACATGCGTAATCCATGGCGTGGGCGGCATGCTTGAAACATTCTTGCTCAGATTTGTCCAGTGCTTGCCATCGTCGGTCGAGAGCTGGATGTTGCCATCATCGGTGCCGGCCCAGATGGTCCCGCGCTGTAGCGGCGACTCGGCTACGGTCACGATGGTGCAATGATTTTCGGCATTCGAATTATCGGGCCAGATAGGACCGCCAGCCGATTTCTGCTTCTCCGGATCGTTCGTCGAGAGATCGGGGCTGATGGCTTGCCAGGTGTGTCCGAAATCTTTACTGCGGAACAGCACGCTGCCGCCGAAATAAACTTCGTTCTTATCCCACGGCGACAAGATGAGAGGCGTGTTCCAGTTGAAGCGATACTTCATGGCGCCGGCCGCGCCGCCCGCGTTGCTCCACGGCTGCGGAGTCACCAACTGCTGTTCGCGATTCCGAATGTCGGTAAGCAGGAGATGGCCGCCCTGGAATTCAGTCAGGTACATGTTGGGATCGTCCAGGGAATTCATGGCGTGAAAGCCATCGGCGAAGCTGAGCATCTGCCAATCGTCATTCAGGACGCCGGCGGGCTCGCGCGATCCACTGGGACCGGTCCATGTGCCGTTGTCCTGCAATCCGCCGGTGACCCAGTAGAACGGCTGGCGATTGTCGGCGAAGACCTGGTAGAACTGGCCGAGCGGGAGGTTGCTGACGGGGTCCCACGTTTCGCCGCGATCCGTAGACGATGCGAAGCCGCCATCCTGGCCCTGCCACATGCGCCTCGGATTTGCCGGATCGATCCAGAGCGCGTGAAAATCGCTGTGTGTTTTTCGCGAGATGGGCTTGAAGTTATGGCCGCCGTCGAGCGAAACGAAGAGCGTGGAGGCGACAGCGTAGACGCGATTTTCGTCTGTCGGGTCCACGCGAACCTGCGAGTAGTAGAAGCCGCGGGAGACCAGATCGGTTGTCTTATTGACATTGTGGAAAGTCGCGCCGGCGTCGTCGGAGCGGAACACGGTGCCGTCGTTCGATTCGGCGATCACATAAACGACATTGTGATTGCTGGGCGCGACGCGGACTCCAATGCGGCCCATGGTTTTCGGCAGGCCTTCGGTGATCTTCTTCCATGTTCGGCCACCGTCGGTGGATTTGTAGAGACCGCCCTTATCGTCGCCGCTGACGAAAGTCCAGGGTTTGCGCTCGAAGCGCCACATGCAGGCATAGACAATATTGGGATTGACGGGATCGACGTCGAGATCGGAGACGCCGTGCTGCGCATCGAGATAAAGCGTCTTCTGCCAGGTGCGGCCGCCGTCGTTGGTAATGTAGACGCCGCGGTTTTCGTTGGGCCCGAAAGCATGGCCGAGCGCTCCGACGAAAATGGTGTTCGGATCGGTGGGATGGACGACAATGCGTGAGATACGCTCCGTGTCTTCGAGCCCAAGGTTGGCCCAGGTCCGACCGCCGTCGGTGGAGCGGTAGACGCCATCGCCGAATCCGACGCTATTGCGCACCGCGGATTCGCCGGTGCCGACCCAAATCACGTCGGGATTATTCGGCTGCAGCGCAATGGCTCCGATGGAGATCGTATTTTCCCGGTCGAAGAGGGGCTTCCATGTCACGCCGGAGTCGGTGGTTTTGAAGAGCCCGCCTCCGCCTGTCGCGATGTAGACGAGATTGGGATCGCCCGGGACGCCGGCAATGTCGGAGGCGCGGCCGCCCATGTTCGAGGGGCCGATGCTGCGCCATTCGAGGCTGTCGAATATTTTGGGGTCGATGGTGGCGGCGGGAAGGATGGAAATGGAAAGAACTATTGCGAGTAGTAGCCTCATGTTCGGCTAGCATAGCAGGTCGGCGCCGACACGAAGCCGATCGTCCACACACAACGTATGCGGATAAAATAGCGATCGCGCATGATCATCTCGAGGCTGGTTCTTCGGAACTGGCGCAACTTCAGAGCCGTCGATGTCTCACTTGCGGATCGCGTGTTCATCGTGGGGCCGAACGCGTCCGGCAAGTCGAACCTCTTGGACACGATGAAGTTTCTGAGAGATATCGCGAAGTCTGGCGGGGGATTGCAAAGAGCGATTACAGAACGTGGTGGTCTCTCTAACGTCCGGTGCTTGGCGGCAAGAAGAGAACCTGACGTTGAACTTGAGGTAACGCTCTCCGAATCAAATGGACCGTCGTGGCGTTATGGAATTGGGATGACACAGCAGGTCCGTGGATACCGTCAGGCGCTCCTTCGGTACGAAAAAGTCTGGGAAGGAAACAAACAGATTCTCGATCGTCCCGACGAGGCCGACCGCAAGGACGAACTGCGTTTGACGCAGACCCATCTGGAACAAATCAGCGCGAACACGGAGTTCCGCGAAATTGCGAGGTTCTTTGAATCGATCCGCTATCTTCATCTCGTTCCACAATTGCTCCGGCATCCGGAGGCGTTTCAGGGCACCTCTTCCGAGGAGGACCCATTCGGACGAAACTTCCTCGAAGCCGTGGCGAGGACGCCTGAGAAAACCCCGCAAGTCCCGTTTGAAAAAGATAGAGTCCGCTCTGCGAGAGGCGGTTCCTCAATTAAAGAACTTAACCGATGCAAGAGACGAAGCTGGCGTCCCGCACCTCCAGGTCTGGCCAACTTGACCTCTTCGAATGAGTTCTCTTCCCGTCCACCTTGCCATCGAGGATGAGCTTAGCGAGGCCGTGCTGCGGCGCTTGCTTGCGGAAACCAATCGTGGGTACACCATCGGAGCGGCGTATGGGCGCAGCGGCTATGGCTATCTTCGCAAGACAATTGGAGGTTGGAACCATGCCGCGAAAGGAGTTCCTTTTGTCGTTTTGACCGATGAGGACCCGCCATTTTTGAGTACGGCGGTGGTGGCGGTGGCGGTACTTTGCAATACATAATTGGGAACTCTATAAACTCAAATACATATGAGCAGCCAACAGGCGTGCCCGGAGGTCAGCTCTACATCCAAGGTGGTGTGACCTACACGACCGTGGCAGACAATGTCATCAACGGTAATTATTGGATCACGAGCAACGCGCAACAAAGCAATCCAAACCAGCCCTACTACACACTTTGTGCTCCAGGGACCAATAGCGCGTTCCCTTACGGTTCATATCCCTATGGCATCGAAGCTTCTGCCACAGGTGATCGTTATTTCAACAACTCGATCATTCAGAATCTCGGTTTCGGCATACTACTGCGACCATGGAATCCGGGGAACACCTTGGACTCGGTAGAAATCTCAGGGTATGATCCGTTCTGTCCCCAATACTGTACCTATTCCCCACAATACATCGAAAACAATACTGGGTGCTCGGTTGTAGCGAACTGTTTCACTACGCCGACATGGCCCGTATCGATGGGCGTTGCAGGCATTAACGTCAATACCACCGCTGCCAACTCGAACGGTACGGGCTACGTAACGAATCTCACGCTCAACCACGTCCGCTCTGTCTCTAACAATGCCTTCGGGATTTCACTCGATCACGTTTCGGGCATAGGTTACGAGGACACGAACTATAGCCCACCAACAGCTTACCCGTACGCGTGCATCGAGAATAATGGGACCAATGTGAACGCCCGAACCTCCGGTAATTCCCTGACCAATCCCAACTATACGAATTACTGCCCATGAGTGTCCATATCGCGCGCTGGCGAAGCCAATGGCCCCCTCGAGCAATCCGCGCCGGCTCGCCGGTGCCGTGATCGGCTTACGTCCCTCATTATTTCAGAATTGCCGATCAGACCGATCGTGCGCGAAGAGATTCAATGTCCCGCAATTGGGACAGGAGTAAACGCGAAGGAACCAGCGGCGGTGCAACAGATTCGGTTGACTCGACAACCACGCGGATGGATGTCCCGCGCCGCAACGGATGCAGACGTTGATCCAGGCCTGGGTGTCGATGTGCGCGGCGATGTTGCCAAAGTAGAGCGCCCAGCCATACACCGTCAGGCGCGTGTGCAGGAATCGGTCAGACAATCGCGAGAGATAGTTGATCAGGCGTAAAGATGTCTCAGTCCCATTGCCCAGTAGCAATAGTTTTCTGGGGCGGGGCCTGGGCGCGTTATGGCGATTCAGGAACGAGAGCGAGGTGTGCAACGTGCGCGTTGCGACGTGCTTAAGTCCGGTGACTTGCCGAACCTTGGCCACCAACTGAGGAGCCGATCGGAAGGCATTCACGTGTCCGCCGCCGCGTGCCAGCCAGCGGTATAGCAGGTCGCAAAATGTCGTAGCGTCGGGAACGCTTACGTACAACGCGCCAGCCGGCTTGATCACGCGCCCCATTTCTTCCAGGGCACTCGTGAGGTTCGTAAAATGCTCCAGGCTATGGTTGGAGATGATCGCATCGAAGCAATGATCTGGAAAGGGGAGCTTGGCAGCGTCGGCTTGAACAAGGTTGGATACGGGCGAGTGAGGGATTTCCAGGTCGACACGCACCATGCGGCACGACCCAGCGGCGCGAAAACTGCCACTGGCACAGCCCAGGTCCAGAACCCAAGCACCGGGGGGCAGAGCTTTCAGCAGTTCGTTCACTTCTAGTCGAATGATAGATGCCAACGGCTACGCCCCGGAACGACGATCGTAACAACGACGAATAACGCCAAGCCTGTCATCTCGAATTTGTCGTCATCATCCTCGCCAGGCGTAAACGATGTTGGGATTGACGGGATCGACGTCGAGATCGGAGATGCCGTGCTGCACATCGAGATAGAGCGTCTTCTGCCAGGTGCGGCCGGCGTTGTTGGTAATGTAGACGCCACGGTTTTCATTGGGACCAAAGGCATGGCCGAGCGCGCCGACAAAGATTGTGTTCGGGTCGGTGGGGTGGACGACGATGCCTGAGATGCGCTCGGTCTCTTCGAGTCCGAGGTGCGCCCAGATCTGACCGCCGTCGGTGGAGCGGTAGACGCCATCGCCGAATCCGACGCTGTTGCGCACGGCAGATTCGCCGGTGCCGACCCAGATCACGTCGGGATTATTCGGCTGCGAGCGCAACGGCTCCGATGGAGATGGTGTTTTCGTGATCGAAGAGCGGCTTCCAGGTGACCGCCGGAGTCGGCGGTTTTGAAGAGACCGCCTCCACCGTTCGCGATGTAGACGAGGTTTGGATCGCCGGGGACGCCGGCGATGTCGGTTCCGCGTCCGCCCATGATGGAGGGGCCGATGCCGCGCTATTCGAGGCTCTCGAAAGTTTTGGGGTCGATGGTGGCTGCGAGAAGATCGGAAATGGAAGAACCATTGCGAGTAGAAGCCCCATGTTGGGCTCGCATCGCAGGTCGTGCGTTCACCCAAGCCGGTATGTTCTACAAGTGGTCATCTGACCAGTTTGGATGCTATGATCGATTCATGAAGCAAAGGACCGTGAGCGTGACCGAGTTCAAGGCCAAGTGCCTGGCACTCCTCGATGAGATCGGGGAGCGCGGCG
>JBEKUT010000271.1:0-9701 GCA_049514735.1 Bryobacteraceae bacterium | reverse complement strand
AGGTGAGCTCCAGAATCTTGCCATCGATCACGGTTATGCCTTCGCCGAAATATTGCGGGGCGAGATCGATTTTCTGAACCACCTGACCCGTTTCCAGCTTTTCCTTGCGCAGCGACGAATGCCCTTCGCGGCCGGTGCCCTCATAAAGAAAGCCGTCGTGATATTCCAGGCCTTGCGTGAAAGCATCGCGGTCGTGGGGATAGGTGTGCACGACGAGGTACGTGAATTGGGGCGCCTGAGCCCACGCGCTGGCCACGAAGAAAACGATAAATGTTGCGAGCCGCATCAAGGAATAATGCTACCAGTTGAGAGCCGTGCGTAAATAGATGTAATGCTCGATCCCGAACTTTCCCGCGACATCATACGCCAGGCGCTCGATGGCGGCGCCACCGAAGCCGAGTGTACGCTCGCGGAGGGCGAGGAGTTCGACGTCTCCGTGCGCATGCGGGAAGTGGAGTCCATCAAAGACGCCGGTTCGCGCGCGGCAGGGTTGCGCGTGCTGCTCGGGAAACGCGTGGGTTCGTCGTATACGTCGGATCTTACTCCGGACGGCATCCGCGCGATGGTGCATTCCGCCATCGACATTGCGCGCATCAGCACGGAAGATCCCGATGCGGGCCTGCCGGACCAGGCGCAGCTCGGCTCCATCAGCGAGGATCTAAAGCTCTATTCCGAGGATCTGAAGTACGTCGATACGGCCCAAAGAATTGTGCTGGCGAAGGAGACAGAAGAAGCGGCCTTGTCTTTCGATCCGCGGATTTCAAACTCGGAAGGCTCGTCGTTTTCGTCGCACTCCGGTCAAAGAGTTTTCGCCAATTCGCTCGGATTTATCGGGACGTATCGCACCAGCAGTTGTTCGCTCGGCGTCAGTCCGGTGGCGCGCCAGAATGGCTCGATGGAGCGCGATTACTGGTCGTCGAGCGCACGCCGTTTTGCGGCATTGGAGACTCCGGAATATATTGGAAGGCGGGCCGCGGAACGCGCCGTGAGGCGACTGGGCGGGCGCAAGATTCCGACGCAAAAAGCTCCGGTGGTGTTCGAGCCGCGAACGGCGCGGAGCCTGCTCGGCCATATCTTCGAGGCTGTAGACGGGGAATCCGTCTATCGCCATGCTTCCTTTCTCGCGGCGAAGATGGGTGAGAAAATCGCGCCCGAGTTTGTCACGCTGATCGACGATGGTACGATCACGGGGCTGTTCGGAAGCAGCCCGTTCGACGATGAAGGCGTGACGACGCGGCGTACCGTGGTGATTGAACGCGGCGTGGTCAAGAATTGGCTGCTCAATACCTACACGGCGCGCAAACTCGGACTCGCTACTACTGGGAACGCGGCGCGTGGAATTACGGGCAATGCGAGCATCGGCCACAACAATTTATTTCTCGAAAAGGGCGAGCGCTCGCCGGAAGAGATCATTCAATCTCTTCCGCGAGGTCTGTATGTGACGGAGCTGATCGGCTCCGGCGTCAACACGGTTACCGGCGATTATTCGCGCGGCGCGACGGGCATGTGGATTGAAAACGGTGAATTCGCGTATCCAGTATCGGAGATCACCATTGCCGCAAATCTGTCGGAGATGCTGCTGGGCATCTCGGCAATCGGCTCCGATCTGGAGTTCCGCGGCGCTACGGCATCGCCGACGCTGGTGATCGGGGAGATGACCATCAGTGGCACGTAAAGCCATTCTCTTTTCGTTCGTTTTACTATGCGCCGTGGGATGCTCGCCGAGGGAAGTGAAAGAGCCGCCGCTCACGGCCGAAGGAAAAGCCTACGTACACAACCTGCCGCTGAGCGATGTGGGCATGAAGGCGACGGAAAGCTATGCCCACCAGACGCTCACTGAGATCGAAGGGAACGTCAAGAACGCCGGGAATCGAACCGTGACTCGCGTGGATGTTTTCTGTCTGTTCTACGATCGCATGGGCGTTCTGATTCTTCGGGAGCGGGCGGGCGTGGTCAAGAAGGCGCTCAAACCGGGCGAATCGCGACGCTTCCGGCTGGCCTTTGACGACGTTCCCGATAGCTGGAATAATCAGTTGCCTTCACTCGTGATCGCACAGGTAATCTTTGGGTGATGGCGCACGTGCTGATACTCGAAGACGATCCCGATCAGCTCGAGATGCGCAAACTGTTGCTCGAAACGGCTGGACATAGAGTCTCGGCGGCGGCTACGGCAGTTGAAGCATTTTCGAGCGTCGCGGCCGTGGATGTGTTGGTGATGGATTTGGTTCCGGAGTGCGAGGATGTGCTGACGCGATTGCCGGCGGCTACGCCTGTTATTGTTTTGTCGGGACGCCAGGGCGTCAGCGAGAGTGTAGCCGCGCGGGCCGCATGCGTGCTTCGTAAACCTTGTTCGTCGAAGACGCTCATTGAAACGATTTCTTCGTGGACATAACTGTCAAAGTGATTCCCAAGAGTTCGCGGACGGAGCTGGTGGGCAAACTTGCGGACGGGACATGGAAGGTGAAAGTGGCGGCGGCGCCGGAGAAAGGGAAAGCGAATAAGGCGTTGTGCGTTTTTATCGCCGATCATTTTGGGGTGGCGCAGAGCAGGGTGTCGATTGTGAGTGGGGCTTCGGGGCATTTGAAAAGGGTGAGGATTGAGTAGACTCTACGGCGTTGCTAGTTGCTCGTTGCTCGTTGCTAGTTGCTCGTTGCTCGTTGCTCGTTGTTAGTTCGTCGTTGTTGGTTCGTCGTTGTTGGTTCGTCGTTGTTGACCTTCGCCGCTCCGTTCAGGTCCGTTTGTACCTCGGACATTTGTCTGATGGGTTAGCGAGCGGAGTTATGTTGCACCTCTTTTGCGAACCGGGAAGCCCAGAATGGACCGGTACTATGCGGTGAGGAGTGGTTGTTCGCTATAGCGCGATTTCGTTGCGGCCTGGCTTCAGCGGGCTGGTCTTTCCCTGCCAGACGAAGTCGCCGTCCGTGCCGGCGGGCAGTTCGATCCGGGCTTTGCCGGCCTTTAGCGACACTGATATTGCGCCGCGCGGCGAGGGGACCGACCCCGATATTTCTGGTAGTCCACTTAAGTTCGGGGCGATGCGGACGCGCTTGAATCCGGCGGCGGCCGGCTCGACTCCTAAGACAGTTCGGAACAGCTCATAGTTCGGGCTCGCGCCCCAGGCGTGGCAGTCCGAGCGGTCGAAACTTAATGCTTCGGCCCAGGTGGTGAGGTGCATGCCGAGCATGGTGTGCCACGGGCCGAGCATGTCGAGATAGCGGTTCCCCAATCCGGCGCGCAGGAGCGCTTCGTTCAGATACGCGCGGAAATAGGTGGAGGCTTGTTCCAGCGAAACGTCCGCGACGATCTTGTTCATGACGTCGCGGGCTTGCGGGCCTTCGAAGACGCCCGCCAGCACGGCGAGTGAATTGGCCTGCTGCGAGAACTCGTGTTTCGCAGGCGTATCGGCGAGCAATCCACGGCCGCTGTCGAAATACGAATCGCGAATGATTTGTTTTAAACGCCGCGCCGAGCCACGATTCTGGACGGCGAGGGTCGCGCTGCCGAGCTTGTCCTCCATGTCGGACGCCCACTGATAGGCCAGCGTGAGTTGCAGGTCGTTGAGCGCCGAATCGCCATTTGCGGTCGAGGCGGGGTAGCCACCTTCCCAGTGCGGATTCCAATCGACGTAGGGCCACCAATGCAACGGACCGAGGCGGCCATCCGGTTTTTCGACGCCTTCGAAATACGAGAGCACCGCACGCACGCCCGGCAGCATGCCCTTGACGAACTGCGGGTCGTCGACATACATCCAGTAGTCGTGCAGCATGCCGATCCACCACAGCGAAAATCCTGGGATGTACTGCGGCAGGGCTGAGGGCGCTCGCGAATAGGTCAGCCCTTCGGCGGTGCGCGACGAATTCAGTTGTTCGATGGCGTTGCGCAGCAGCCTGCCGTCGCCCGACATGTACAGCGAAACCAGACCCTGGATGCGCGTGTCGCCGGCGTACTGGAGTTGCTCGTA
This sequence comes from Bryobacteraceae bacterium, assembly GCA_049514735.1. GTDB lineage: Bacteria > Acidobacteriota > Terriglobia > Bryobacterales > Bryobacteraceae > JAICMB01. Next base: position 5,740 of record JBEKUT010000271.1, on the reverse strand, counting down.
ATAGGGGCAATCCATATACGATTCGTGCGCGCACAGACGCGCCGTGCGCCAACCGACGTCGAGAATTTTTCCAACCTCGGCGGGCGCGCCGGTCAGAGAGGCTTTACGCTCGAACGGATAGCCGGTGAAGATGCCGCGAAACGAAATGGAGACGGGCTCGTCTCCAGTTTCGACAGTGATCTGAACGTAGCGATAGGTTCGCCAGAACAAGGGGCGATACACGCGGGCCGCGCCGTCGGCGATATAGACGTCTTCGTATCCGAGGAAGCGCTTGCCTGTGGTCACGTCGCGGTCGCCTTTCTCGTTCTTGTCGGGCAGCCACAGACCTTCGGCATACTTGATTCCGATTTGTGCGCCCTTGCCGCCGCGAATCGAGAGCTCGGGATAAGCGGTGGTCAGGTAGCCTTGATCGAGGATGAATCTGGCGGAGGTGTGATCCAAAATCGGACCACGCTCCAGATCGGCGATGCCGTGCATGGGCTGTTCGGCGTGACGCTCCTCAGCGGGGATCGAGCGCGGAACAAGGAACCAGCGATTGCTCGCGTCCTGGTCGCCGCGGGGGTCGCCTTGCGCCCCCACGACGGGACGATGCCAACTCGAATCGTCGAAGCCGGGGGCCTCCCAACCCCATGGATATTGGGTCGCGTCTACTTGTTCAGCCGGTCCAAGAGCGTGGTAGCCAGTCTTCTGATCTTTCGGAATCGGATTCGCGGTGTAGGCGCGATCGACCAGACAGCGCCAGTCAGCGTTGGTGTTCACGACTTGCTCGGCGTCGGAGTCTCCCTGCAAAATAAAGCCAGTGCCGTTTGAAATCTGCGCGACGGCGGTGTACGGGCCGTCGTTCCAAACTACCGCGGCGAGCGTGTTCTTGCCGGCCTTCAGCTTCGATGCGATGTCGACCGTTTCATAGCGCCAGTGGAACAGATCGCCGCGCGCGGGACCCAGCGAGGCCAACTCGCCGTTGACGAAAAGCTGATAGCGATTGTCTCCGCTAACATGGACGACGAACGTTTGCGGCTGTGCGGCCAGATCGAAGGCGCGGCGAAAATGATAAACTCCGTAGTCGTTTGGCGAGACGCCTGGGACGGACAGCCAGTGTGCTTTCCAGCGCGTGGCCGGCAGAGCGGGGTTGGCCGCGCCAAGGCAGGCGCATAGCACGGCCAGAGAAAGACATTTCGGAATCACAGACCAATGTACAATGGCGGCATTCTAAGAGCCAACGGTATCTCGAAATCGTTTGCGGGCGTGAGGGCGCTCAAGGGCGTCTCGTTCGACGTGCATCCGAGCGAAGTGCATGCGCTGGTCGGCGAAAACGGCGCGGGCAAATCGACGCTGATTAAGGTGCTGACGGGCGCGCTGCAGCCCGATGAAGGGTCGGTGGAGCTGGACGGCGCGGTGGTGCAGCACAACAATCCGGCGCACGCGAAAACGCTGGGGATCGCGGCGATTTATCAGCAGCCCGCATTGTTCCCGGACCTGAGCGTGGCGGAAAATATTGCGCTGGGGTCGGAGAAGCCGGGATTTTTTCGGCGCGTCGATTGGACCGCGCGGCGCGGGCGGGCACGCGAACTGCTGGAGAGCATCGGCGCATCCATCGATCCTCGCGCCATTGCCGGATCGCTCAGCATGCCCGAACAGCAGCTTGTGGAGATTGCGCGCTCGCTGGGGGCGAAGGCACGATTCCTTATTTTGGATGAGCCCACGGCGTCGCTCACGACACGCGAAGTCGAGAAATTGTTTGGAGTGATCAGGCGGCTGCGGGAGCAGCGGGTGGGCATTATCTATATCTCGCATCGGCTGGAAGAATTGTTCCAGATTGCCGATCGTGTGACGGTGCTGCGCGATGGGAGCATCATCGAAACGCGTGCGATGGCGGACGCCGATCGGCCCACGCTGATCCGGTTGATGGCGGGACGGGAGATCTCGCAGATTTTCCCCAAGGTGGACGTTCCGATCGGCGAGGCGGTGCTGGAAGTGCGCGGGCTGTGCTGCGCGGCGACTGGCGTTCACGATGTCAATTTGATGGTGCGGTCGGGAGAGATTTTGGGGCTGGCGGGGATGGTGGGAGCGGGCCGAACGCAGGTCGCGGAAACACTGTTCGGACTCACGCCGGCCGACTCAGGCGAGATTCTGATTCGCGGACGCAAAGTGAGCATTCATAGTCCGGCTGAGGCCATCGCTCTAGGGATTGCGTAAGTGCCGGAGGATCGAAGGCGGCATGGCGTGATACTTGATTTTCCAGTAGCGTCGAACCTTTCGTTGGCGTCGCTCACAGGAGTGTTTCTGGATGGCGCTAAAGAGCGGGCCACCGGACGCGAATACGTGCAGCGTCTGGGGATCAAGACGGCTTCCGTAGATGCGCTGACGGGGACTCTATCCGGCGGTAATCAGCAGAAGGTGGCTCTGGGACGCTGGTTGATTACGAAACCGTCGGTGCTGATTCTCGACGAGCCGACGCAGGGCGTGGATGTGGGGGCGAAGGCGGAGATTCATCGGCTGATGGTGGATCTGGCGAGCCGCGGACTCGCCATCATTATGATCTCTTCGGAGCTGCCGGAGATTCTGGGGATGAGCGATCGGATCGCCGTCATGCGCGGCGGCGTTGTTGTCGATACGATCGAGCGCGCGCGGGCGTCGCAGGAATCGATTTTGGCGGCGGCGCTGGAGGTGGGCGCATGAAACGCGAAGTTTCTGCATCGCCTGCTCTGGTGCGCTGCGGATTGGCCATTCTGGGGATGAGCGATCGGATCGCGGTGATGCGCGGGGGCGTTATTGTCGATACGATCGAGCGCGCGCGGGCGTCGCAGGAATCGATATTGGCGGCGGCGCTGGAGGTAGGCGCATGAAACGCGAACTCTCTCTGCTGGCGGCTTGCGCGGCGCTGCTGGCCGGGATGGCGATCTTCGCTCCGGGGTTCTTTGCGGGCGGCAACCTGCGCGACATCGTGCTCTCCAACACGCCGGTCCTGCTGATCGCGATCGGCATGACGCTCGTGATTCTGACGGGCGAAATCGACATCTCGGTTGGATCGCAATTCGCCATCGCGAGCATTGCCGCGGCGCTGTTTGCGAAGGCGGGGCTGCCTATGATCGTCGTCGCGATCGGGGCGGCCGCGCTGGGCTGGTTGATGGGCGCGGTGAATGGAGTACTTGTTGCCTACGTACGAATCCCTTCCATTGTGGTGACGCTGGCGACGATGGTCATCCTGCGCGACAGCCTGCGATGGACGCGTGGTGGCGCGTGGGTCCAGAACCTCCCTCCCAACTTCCAGTGGTTCGGGTTGGGCCAGTCGGCGGGACAGTTCGCCATCGTCTTGATCGGAGCGCTGCTATTCGGCGCAGTCGCCGCGTTTCTGCGCTGGATCTCGGCGGGGCGCGCGATCTACGCCACGGGCTCCGATGTTGAAGCGGCGCGGCTCGCTGGTATCGACGTGAAGGCGGTTCGATTTCACGTGTTCGCGGCTCTCGGCGCTCTCACAGGATTCGCGGCCATTCTCAATTCGGTGCGGTTTGAAGATATCGAGGCGAATGCCGGCATGGGGCTGGAGCTGAAGGTGATATCGGCCGTCGTGATAGGCGGCGCGTCAGTTTCGGGCGGACGCGGCACGTTACTTGGAACGCTGCTGGGTGTCGCGCTGCTGGGCGCAATAGGACCGGCGCTGACCTTTCTCGGCGTGAATGCCTATTGGGAGAAAGCGGTGCAGGGAGCGATCATTCTTGCCGCCGTAGCAATTGATGCGATCGGGAGCCGTCGAGGAGCGCATGCCAAAGCTGCGGCGTAACGAGAGCGTCCTGTTGCTGCTTCTCGCGTTCGAAATCGCGCTGTTCGGTTTCGCCGGCCAGAATTTTTTCACGGGCGCAAATGCGTTTGAAATCGTGCGGCTGGCGGTGGAGCTGGGACTGCTGGCGCTCGCTCTGACGCCGGTTATTGTTACTGGCGGTATCGATTTATCGGTCGGTTCCATGATCGGTCTGGCGGCGATCATTTTCGGGTCGTTGTGGCGCGATCATCATTTTCCGATTGCGGCCGCGGCCGCGTGTACGTTGCTAATTGGAATCGCCGGCGGAGCTCTCAACGCGGTGGTCATCACGCGCTTTCGCATCGCGCCGTTGATCGTTACGATTGCGACTTTCTCATTGTTTCGAGGGCTGGCGGAAGGGTTGACGGGGGCGCTCGACGCGTTCTCGGGTTTCCCGAAATCGTTTCTATTTCTGGGTCAAGGCTATCTGGGCGGCATCGTTCCGCCGCAGTTTTTTGTCTTGCTGATTGCAGCGGTTTTCTATTTTGTGCTGCTGCAGCGCACGACGATTGGACGGGCGCTTTACGCCATCGGACTCTCGCCCGAAGGGACGCGCTACGCTGGCATTCCGGTGGGACGGCGTGTCGCGCTGGTCTATGTTCTGTCGGGTTTTTGGGCCAGCGTCGCGGCGCTGATTTATGTCGCACACATTGGACAGGCGAAGTCCGATGCAGGAACTGGATATGAGCTGCTGGCGATCACGGCAGTCGTGCTCGGCGGCACGTCGATCTTCGGCGGCAGCGGAACTATACTGGGCGCGCTGCTCGGACTGTTTGCTATCGTTGTGCTGCAAAACGGACTGCGGCTAGCGGGCATGCCGGCGGAATTGAGCGGCATCCTTACTGGCGCAGTCTTAGTGATTACCATTGGACTTGACCGCATTCATTTTAAGAAGGGCCCGGAGGCCGATAACAGCACCGTGAAGAACTCCCAAGTCGCCGTTCTTTCAGCCGTGATCCTCACTGGATCTTTGATTGTTGCGGCCAGTAATTGGTATCTCGTGCGCAGTTTGCACGAGGTGCACGCGACCACCGCTCGCACGCAGACGCAGGCCGTGCGGGTCGCCATGATGCCCAAGGCGAAAGGCGATCCCTACTTCGCGAGCTGCAAGATTGGCGCTGAAGAAGCCGCGCGCGATCTCGGTGTCGACCTGATTTGGGATGGACCCACGGACCTCGATCCCGCGAAGCAAAACGAGATTGTGGAGGGATGGATCACGCGTCACGTAGATGCTATTGCGGTCAGCGTGTCGAACCAAGCGGCGATCTCGACCGTGCTTCGCAAGGCTCTGGCGAATGGGATTCGCGTGGTGACGTTCGATGCCGATGCGCAGGCGGACGCCCGCGATTTCTTTATCGATCAGGCCACGCCGCAGGGCATCGGTTACACGCTCACCGACGAAGCGGCGCGGCAGATCGATGGGCGCGGTGAATTTGCAATCATCACGGGCGCGATGAGCGCGGCGAATCAGAATGAGTGGATCCAGTTTATCCGGGAGCGGCTGGCGAAGAAATATCCGGATTTGAAGCTGCTGACAATTCGCCCTTGCGACGACGATCGGGATCGTGCGTTTGCAGAGGCGCAGACGCTGCTCAAGGTTTATCCGAATCTAAAGTTGATTATGGGAATCGCGGCGCCAGCGGTGCCAGGGGCGGCCGAGGCGGTGAAGCAATCGGGGCGCAAGGATGTGAAGGTGATTGGTCTCTCGCTTCCGAATCTCTGCAAGCCTTATGTGCGGCAGGGATTTATTCAGGCTGTGGTGTTGTGGAACACACACGATCTGGGGTATTTGACCGTCTACGCTGCGCAGGCTCTGGCGAAGGGGCAGTTGAAAAAAGGCGACACTTCGCTTGAGGCTGGCCGTCTCGGCAAAATCGAGATCCGAGGCAGCGATGTGATTTTGGGCGCGCCGTTTATATTTAACAAAGCGAACATCGATCA
>JBEKUT010000270.1:0-9724 GCA_049514735.1 Bryobacteraceae bacterium | reverse complement strand
ATCCAACCGCCAGCGCTTCAGCTTGCTGAGCGGGCGGCACTCGATGATGCGGACCACGTCGCCCAGCTTGGCCGTGCCGTCTTCGTCGTGCGCGTAGAATTTATTGCGTTTGTTGATGATGCGCTTGTACACCGGATGCGGAACGCGCCGCGTCACCTCGACCACGATGGTCTTCTGCATCCGCGCGGAGACGACCTCGCCGATCTTCTCGTTCTTGTTCCCAATCGGGGCCCGCTCTGTCTGCTCGTCTGCCATCGCTTACTTTCCCTTCTTCCTGCCGCTTTTCGGAGCCGGCGCCAGTTCGGGATGCAACTCGCGCTCCCGCAATGTCGTCAGCATCCGGGCGCGATCTTTCTTCAACACCCGCAGCTTCTTCAAACCGTCGGTCTGTCCCATGGTGAGCTGGAAGCGCAGACGGAACATCTGTTCGCGCGCGTCGGCCACCTGGCGCGTCAATTCGTCGTTATCGATTTCCCGGATCTTGTCGGCTTTCATCTCGATTCCTTAGTGCAACACCTTTAGTGCGTCCCGCCGGCGGCCTGTTCACGGAAGACGACCTTGGTCGGGATGGGCAGCTTCTGCGCCGCGAGACGCATCGCCTCCACCGCCGTTTCTTTCGGAACGCCTTCCATCTCGAACATGATCTTGCCGGGCCGGATGACGCAGACCCACTGCTCGGGCGCGCCCTTGCCTTTTCCCATACGGGTTTCAGCGGGCTTCTTTGTGATCGGCTTATCCGGAAACAGCCTGATCCAAACCTTGCCGCCGCGCTTGATGAAACGCGTCATGGCGATACGGGCCGCTTCAATCTGGCGATCCGTCACCCAGCCGCACTCCATCGCTTTGAGACCGAAGTCGCCGAACGCGAGGCTAGAGCCCCGCCAGGCTTTCCCGGTCATACGCCCGCGTTGTTGTTTTCTGTATTTGACCTTTTTGGGCATCAACATGGCGCAAAATCTCCAATAAACTCGTAGTTACCGATTCGGCTCCGAGGGTTCTGTCGAGCCCTTGGGAGTTTCTTCCGGTTTTGTGTCGTGCTTCAACTCCTGTTTCCAGGAGGGCTGCGGGGGAACCAGCGGCGGCATAATAGGAGCCGTGGTCTGACGCGCGCCTTCAACGGGGAGCTGCTGAATTGCGGGACCGGCGGGCTGATCCGAAGTTACCGGAACTGGCGCCGGTCCGCGATCCTGTCTGGGGCCATCGCCACGATCCCGCCGGTCGGGCCTGCGGTCGCGGTCTCCACGGTCACGCTGCGGACGCCGCGGCTCCGGCTCATTGCGCAATCCGGTGCGGGCTTTCCCGCTGTCCAGAATTTCACCTTTATAAATCCAGCACTTGATTCCAACCACGCCGTAGGTGGTGTGCGCCTCGGCGGTACCGTATTCAATATCCGCGCGTAGCGTGTGCAGCGGAAGCTGGCCTTGCAGATACCATTCGCTGCGTGCGATTTCCGCGCCGTTCAGGCGGCCCGAAACGCGTACTTTGATTCCCTTGCAGCCGAAGCGTAGCGCCGAATCGACCGCCTTACGCATGGCGCGCCGGAAAGCCACGCGCTTTTCGAGCTGCAGCGCAATCGATTCCGACACGAGCTGCGCGTCGAGCTCCGGCTTGTGGACTTCCTGAATATCGATGAAAACTTCGCGCTTGGTCTTCTTCGCGAGGTCCTGTTTCAGCTTCTCGATCTCGGCGCCCTTGCGTCCGATAATGATGCCCGGCCGCGACGTCCGGATAGTCACGCGCAGCTTGTTGCCGGGGCGATCCACTTCGACGGAGCTGACGCCGGCCGACTTCAAACGCTCCTTCAGAAGCTCCTTCAGTTCGAGGTCCTCTTTTAAGAGCCGGTGATAATCCTGCTTAGCGAACCAGCGCGACCGCCACGTCTTCGTGACGCCCAGCCGAAATCCATAGGGATGTACTTTCTGACCCACTATTCGTTCTCCCCGGCGGACACGCCATTCTTGCGGTCGCCGACCTTCACGATGATATGCGCCATGCGCCGCTGATAGCGATACGCCCGGCCCATGGGAGCCGGACGGACGCGCTTCATGCGCGGCCCTTCATTCACGTACGCTTCGATGACGAACAACTCGTCCACGTCGACGTCGGTGAAGCGGTTCTCGCAGTTGGCGATCGCCGAGCGTAAAACCTTTTCGACCGTCGGCGCCAAACGCTTGTTCGCGGCGCGCAAAATATTGATGGCATGCCCGGCCCTCTGGCCGCGGATCATGTCGATGACCAGCCGCGCCTTCTGCGGCGATGTACGGATATAACGTGCTTCAGCTTTCGATTCCATTTCGTACCTTAAGCCGGCTTGGCGCCTTTCTCGGTAGACGCCTTCGCGGCGTGGCCCCGGAAGCTTCGCGTGGGCGAGAATTCACCGAGCTTGTGGCCCACCATGTTCTCCGTCACGTACACCGGAATAAACTTCTTCCCGTTGTGGACCGCCAGCGTGTGTCCGATGAAATCCGGCACGATGGTGGAGCGGCGCGACCACGTACGCACCACTTTCTTCTCGTTCTTTTCGTTCATTGCGAGCACCTTATTAACCAGGTGGTCGTCACTGAAGGGTCCTTTTTTTAACGATCGGCTCATCTGCTAATTACCTTTTCTTCGACTTGCGGCTTACGATGAACTTATCCGTGCGCTTGTTGTTGCGCGTCTTGTAGCCGCGCGTCGGCTGGCCCCAGGGAGTTACCGGATGGCGTCCGCCCGAAGTCTTGCCCTCGCCGCCGCCGTGGGGGTGGTCGACCGGGTTCATCGTCACGCCGCGATTGTGCGGGGTCTTGCCCAGCCAGCGTGTTTTACCAGCTTTGCCGTGCGATTCGTTTTCATGATCGAGATTGCCAACCTGTCCGATGGTCGCCATGCATTCGAGCGCCACGCGCCGCACTTCGCCGGAGGGCAGTTTCAGCAGCGCGATGCCGCCTTCTTTCGAAACCAACTGCGCCTGCGCGCCGGCCGAGCGCGCCATCTGCGCGCCTTTGCCGGGCTTCAATTCGATGTTGTGGACGACCGTGCCAGGAGGGATGTTCTTGAGAGGGAGGGCATTGCCAATGAGGATGTCAGCCGTTGGTCCGGAAGAAACCGTGCGGCCGACTTCGAGTCCGGCCGGCGCGATAATATAGCGCTTCTCGCCATCCACGTAATTCAGCAGCGCGAGACGCGCCGAACGGTTGGGATCGTACTCGATGGCGGCGACCTTCGCCGGGACGCCCGCTTTATTGCGCTTGAAATCGACGATGCGGTAGGCTTGCTTCGCACCGCCGCCGATGAAGCGGCTCGAGACGCGGCCGTAGCTGTTGCGTCCGCCTGTTTTCGGTTTACCTTCGACCAGCGATTTTTCGGGCTTCTGCTTGGTGATGTCGTCGCGAGTGACGACGGTCATGAAGCGCCGCGATTTGGTTACAGGCCGGTATGCTTTGATAGGCATGGCTTAAATCTCCGCGTATTCGGGCATCTTTTCGCCCGCCTTCAACTTCACGTACGCTTTTTTCCAGTTCGGCCGATAGCCGGCAAATCGTCCACGGCGGCGCAGTTTTCCATCCAGGTTCTCAGTGCGGACATCCGACACTTTCACCTTGAAGATATGCTCGACGGCCGCTTTGATCTGCGACTTGTTCGCGCCTGGGATCACTTCGAAACAGAGCGTGTTCTCGGCCTCTTTCTTGCCGACGGCCTTTTCAGTCACGATCGGCCGCTTGATGATGTCGTATTCGGTCATTTCTTGAGCGCCTCCCCGAGTTTCCGCGCCGCGCCTTCACTCAGCAGCACATGCGAGGAGCGCAGCAGATCGTAAACGGTCACGTCCTTGGTCGCCACCAGCTTCACGCCTTCGAGATTGCGTGAGCCGAGCGCGAGATTGCGATTCTCGGCCTCATGATCCACCAGCAGCACGTTCTTTGCGGCTTCAAGTTTCCCGAGGATCGCGCGAAACGTCTTGGTCTTGTGATCCTGAATCTGGAATGCCGAGACAATGCGCAACTCGCCATCGCGCAGCTTGGCGGATAGGGCCGAGCGCAACGCGCCGAGCAGCATCTTGCGAGGCAGTTTGTAGCTGTAATCTTTGGGTTGCGGCCCGTGAACCGTGCCGCCATGACGCCATAGAGGAGAACGGATGGAACCCATGCGGGCGCGCCCGGTGCCCTTCTGCTTCCACAGCTTCTTGCCGGAGCCCGAAACTTCGTGCCGCGTCTTCGTCGAGGCGGTGCCACGGCGCAGTCCAGCCTGGTAGTTGCGAACTGCTTCGTAGAGCAGATGCTCGTTAACCGGCGCGGCGAAAACTTCGTCCACCAAGTCGACCGACCCGACCACCGCGTTGTTTAAATCGATAATATTTACGCTTGGCATGGCGCTACCTTTTCGCCCTCCGCACCACAACGTAACTTCCATTGGGACCAGGCACCGCGCCCTTCACCATCAGGACGTTGTCTTCCGAATCCACCTGCACCACCTCGAGATTCCGGATGGTCACCTGCTGCGTGCCCATCTGGCCGGCCATTTTCATTCCGGGGAACACGCGCGACGGAAACGAAGACGCGCCGATGGAACCGGGAGCGCGATGGAACATCGAACCGTGACTTTCCGGGCCGCCGCGGAAGTTGTGGCGCTTGATGATGCTGGCGAATCCCCGTCCCTTGCTGACGCCGATCACGTCCACTTTATCCTGCGGCTTGAACTGATCCACCAGAATACGATCGCCCTGCTTCAGGTCGTCGTCGCCGGGACGGAGCTTCACTTCGCGCAGGAACTTCACGCCGTCCGCATTGGCTTTCTTGAGATGTCCCGACTCGGGTTTGTTGATCCGCGATGCCTTGACGTACTCCATGAGGCCGAGCTGAACGGCGTCGTAGCCGTCGCTCGAGGGCGTCTTGCGCTGCACCACGACGCACGGTCCGGCTTTGAGCAGCGTGACGGGAACAACTTGCCCGTCGGCGCGGAACACCTGCGTCATCCCGATCTTTTTGCCTAAAATCCCTGGGCTCATATTAACCTCTAGGGGAGTCAGTAGCCAGGAGACAGAAGCCAGAAGAACGCTCTGTTCTCCTGACTTCCGGCTTCTGACTCCTGTCTCCTATTTCTTCCCAAACGCTTTAATTTCCACATCCACCCCGGCCGGAAGATCCAGCTTCATCAGGGCGTCCACCGTGTCCTGGGTCGGCTCGAGGATATCGAGCAGCCGCTTGTGCGTCCGGATCTCGAACTGCTCGCGCGACTTTTTGTCGACGTGTGGCGATCGCAGCACCGTGTACCGGTTCTTCACCGTGGGCAGCGGAATGGGGCCGGCGATCTGGGCCCCTGTCCTCTTTGCCGTGGCGACGATTTCCGTCGTCGATTGATCCAGAATGCGATGGTCGTACGCCTTGAGGCGGATGCGAATGCGTTCTCTAAGACTCATTGAATTATACGAGAACTTCCGTTACCGTACCCGCGCCGACGGTGCGTCCGCCTTCGCGAATCGCAAACCGCAGGCCTTTGTCCATAGCTACCGGCGTGATCAACTCCACTTCGAGACTCACGTTGTCGCCCGGCATCACCATTTCCATGCCTTCGGGCAACTGCGCAACACCCGTCACGTCCGTCGTGCGGAAGTAGAACTGCGGCCGATATCCCTTGAAGAACGGCGTATGACGTCCGCCCTCATCCTTGCTCAATACGTAAACTTCACCCTTAAACTTCTTGTGCGGCTTGATCGAGCCCGGCTTCGCGATAACCTGTCCGCGCTCCACTTCGTCTTTTTCAACGCCGCGCAGCAGCAGTCCGACGTTGTCGCCCGCGCGGCCTTCGTCAAGCAGCTTCTTGAACATTTCGACGCCGGTCACAACCGTCTTGCGCGTGTCGCGGAATCCGACGATTTCCATTTCCTCGCCGACCTTGCAAATCCCGCTCTCGATACGGCCCGTCACAACTGTGCCGCGGCCCTGGATCGAGAAGATATCTTCAATCGGCATCAGGAAAGGCTTGTCGATGGCGCGCGCCGGCATCGGGATGTACTTGTCGACTTCGTCCATCAACTGGTCGACCGTCTTTTCCCATTTGTCTTCGCCGTTCAGTGCGCCGAGTGCGCTCACACGAACCACGGGAAGATCGTCGCCAGGAAATTGATACTTGCTCAGCAACTCGCGAACTTCAAGCTCGACCAGTTCGAGCAGTTCCGGATCGTCCACCATATCGACCTTGTTCAGGGCGACGACAATCGACGGCACGCCGACCTGGCGGGCCAACAGCACGTGCTCGCGAGTCTGCGGCATGGGACCATCGGTGGCTGCGACAACTAGAATCGCGCCATCCATCTGCGCCGCGCCGGTGATCATGTTCTTGATGTAGTCGGCGTGGCCCGGGCAATCGACGTGTGCATAATGCCGGTTGGCGGTCTCGTATTCGATGTGCGCTACCGCGATCGTGATACCGCGCGCCTTTTCTTCCGGCGCGTTGTCGATCGAATCGAACGAACGGAATTTCACTTTCGGATTGTGCTTCGCCAGCACTCTGGTGATCGCCGCGGTCAGAGTCGTCTTGCCGTGGTCGATGTGCCCAATCGTGCCGATGTTCACGTGGGGCTTGCTGCGATCAAATTTTTCTTTCGCCATTTGCTGTCAATTCTCCTTGGAACTACGCGAGGCCAGGAGGCCTGCGCTACTTCGTAACCTTGCCTTGAACTCTCGCCACAATTTCTTCCGCGATGCTCTTGGGCACCTCTTCATACTGACCAAAGTGCATCGTAAAGCTGCCCCGGCCTTGCGTACGCGAGCGCAGCTCGGTGGCATATCCGAACATGTCCGAGAGCGGCACCATCGCTTTGATCAACTGGGTTGTGCCGCGGATCTCAGTGCCTTCCAATCGTCCTCGACGAGAGATCAGGTCGCCGTTGACCGAACCCATGTACTCTTCCGGAACCACAACTTCAATCTTCATCACCGGCTCGAGCAGAACCGGTTTCGCTTTCCTGCAGGCTTCTTTCACACAGATGGAGCCGCAGATCTTGAACGCCATTTCCGACGAATCCACTTCGTGATAGGCGCCGTCGATGACGGACACCTTCACGTCGACCATCGGATACCCGGCCAGAATGCCGCCTTCGAGCGCTTCTTTCACGCCCTTCTCAATGGCCGGAATAAACTCTTTCGGAATGGAGCCGCCGCGAATCTCGTTCTCGAAATCGAAACCCTTGCCGGGTGTCGCTTCCACCCTCAGCTTGGCGCGGGCATATTGACCGCTGCCGCCAGTCTGCTTCTTGTGCGTATAGTCGTACTCGGCGTGGGACCGGATCGTCTCGCGATAGGCCACCTGCGGCTTGCCGACGTTCGCGCCGACTTTGAACTCGCGCTGCATGCGATCGACGATGATCTCGAGGTGCAACTCACCCATGCCCGCGATGATGGTCTGGCCGGTGTCGGGATCGGTTGAAACCCGCAACGTTGGATCTTCCTGGACCAGCTTCTGGATCGCCATGCCCAGCTTTTCCTGATCGACCTTGGTCTTCGGCTCGATAGCGAGCTGAATAACAGGCTCCGGGAAATCGATCGATTCAAGCAGAATCGGATGGTCGTCGTCGCAGATGGTGTCGCCGGTGACGACATTCTTCAATCCGACCGCGGCGCAGATGTCGCCCGCCATGATTTCCTGAATGTCTTCACGCTTGTTGGCGTGCATCTTGACCAGGCGTCCGATGCGTTCGTTGCGGTGCTTCGTAACGTTATATATAGATGTCCCGGCCGTCAGCTTGCCCGAATACACGCGAATGAACGCGAGCTGGCCGACAAACGGGTCCGTCATGATCTTGAAGACCAGGGCGGCAAACGGGGCGTCGTCGGACGCGGGGCGTTCGAGAACCTTATCTTTGTCGTCCACGTCGAGGCCCTGCACCGGAGGGACTTCGAGCGGCGAAGGCAGATAGTTTACCACCGCGTCCAGCATGTCCTGGACGCCTTTGTTCTTGAATGACGATCCGCAGATGACCGGGAAAATCTTCTGCGCAATGGTCGCTTTGCGGATGCCGGCAGTAATCTCCGCTTCCGAGATCGGCGTACCCTCAATGAACTTTTCGAAGAGAATGTCGTCGGACTCGGCGATCGCTTCAATCATCTGCTCACGATAGGTTTTCGCCTGCTCCAGCAGATCTTCGGGAATTTCCACATCGTCGTACTCAGCGCCGAGGGTTTCGTCGCGCCAGATACGCGCCTTCATCGTGACGAGATTGACGATGCCTTTAAACTGGTCTTCCGCGCCGACCGGGATTTGAACCGGGACCGGACGCGCGTTCAGGCGATCCACAATGGTTTGGATGGAATGCAGAAAGTCGGCGCCCACGCGATCCATCTTGTTGATGAAGCAAATGCGGGGCACGCCATACTTGTCGGCCTGACGCCAAACGGTTTCAGACTGCGGCTGCACGCCTGCCACGGCGTCGAACACCGCGACTGCGCCGTCCAGAACACGCAGACTGCGCTCTACTTCAGCGGTGAAATCGACGTGACCGGGCGTATCGATAATGTTGATGGTGATGTCGCGCCATTGGCACGTGGTAGCGGCCGATGTGATCGTGATGCCGCGTTCCTGCTCCTGCTCCATCCAATCCATGATGGCCGTGCCCTCATGGACCTCTCCGATTTTGTGTGTTTTACCCGTGTAATAGAGTATTCGTTCTGTGGTTGTGGTTTTACCGGCATCGATGTGGGCCATGATGCCGATGTTCCGCATTTTTTCAAGTGGTACGGTACGAGCCATAAAAAAATTCCGTTCGCCGGTCGTGTTCGCCGTCCGCCGTTCGCGCCGCTAATCTCTTAACGGCGAACGAACTATGACGAACGATGAACTACCATCTGTAGTGCGCAAAAGCCTTATTGGCTTCCGCCATTCGATGCACGTCATCCTTCTTCTTAATCGCGCCGCCGCGCATGTTTGCGGCGTCGTTCAATTCGTTTGCCAGCTTCTCCGGCATGCCCTTTTCAGGACGCGACCGGGCGTTGATCAGAATCCAGCGGATCGCCAAACTGGTCCGGCGGTTCTGAGGAACCTCCACCGGAACCTGGTAGTTCGCGCCGCCCACGCGCCGCGTCTTCACTTCGAGCAGCGGTTTCGCGTTCTCGACCGCCTTCTTAAAATGCTTCAGCGGATCGTCGCCGGTGCGCTCCCGGATGGTGTCCATAGCCTCATAGAAAATCTTCTGGGCCGTGTTCTTCTTGCCATCCCACATCATCGAGTTGACGAACTTCTCGGCGAGCGTGGAGTTGTACACCGGATCGGGCAGGATATCTCTGGTTTCAGGTCTGCGTCTGCGTGGCATTGTTCCTAATTCCTATTTCTGGGGGCCTTTGGGCCGCTTCGCTCCGTATTTGGAGCGGCTTTGCTTGCGATCCGAAACACCGGCAGAGTCGAGTGTCCCACGGACCACGTGGTAGCGAACTCCGGGGAGATCCTTCACACGGCCTCCGCGAATCAACACGATAGAGTGTTCCTGCAGGTTGTGTCCGACCCCTGGAATGTACGTCGTTACTTCGATTCCGTTGGTCAGGCGAACGCGGGCGACTTTCCGCAAGGCCGAATTGGGCTTTTTGGGAGTCGTAGTGTAAACGCGCGTACACACCCCACGCCGCTGGGGGCAGGCCTGCAGCGCCGGGCTCGCCGTCTTATACCGTGGCGGTCTACGCCCTTTTCGCACGAGTTGATTAAACGTCGGCACGAAATTCCTCTCTAAGTACTTGGTTTGTAAGCTGACAAGCCTTCC
>JBEKUT010000269.1:0-9725 GCA_049514735.1 Bryobacteraceae bacterium | reverse complement strand
GAGATCGCCGGCGAACTCGAGGCGGAGGGACATCTGGATCCGAACCTCGCGCTTCTTAAACGCCAGATCGACATCGCGGCCCGGCAGAAACGGATCCGCCAGTTGCTGGAGAGCGCCCGCAGCCGGCTCCAGGGCGAAGAGTATCCGCTGGCGCTGCAGAAGGTGCAGGAGATTCTCACGCTGGATCCGGACAACGCCGAAGCGATCATTCTGAAATCGAGAATCGAAGGGGTGCGCAGCGAAAAGCAGATCGATGGCTGGCTGCGGCTCGCCCGCCAGCATATCGAGAACAACGCCTTCGGTCATGCGCGGGAGGCGTTGCATAATGTTCTGCAACTCCGTCCGCAGGACGCGCGCGCAACCGCCGTTGCCGCTGAAATCGACCGGCGC
Source organism: Bryobacteraceae bacterium (assembly GCA_049514735.1). Classification (GTDB taxonomy): domain Bacteria; phylum Acidobacteriota; class Terriglobia; order Bryobacterales; family Bryobacteraceae; genus JAICMB01. The sequence goes on along the minus strand of JBEKUT010000269.1, from coordinate 9,335 downwards.
GAGCAGGAATACGTTCACATTCGTAAGGAGAAGGAGCAACTCTATCAGGCGGCCGTGGAGGCTTACCAGCGGGGCGACTTCAGTTCCGCGATGACCAAGCTGGAGCGCGTTCTGGAAATGGATCGCCGGGCGCCGGACAGTGCCCACCGGGATCAGGGAAACGCGTATCGGAACTTCTATAACCAGGTCCGTTCCGAATACGACGCCATCCAGAGCGCCTACGCGGAGGCCCGCCAGCTTCTGGAAGATCAGAACTGCGCCGCGGCGCTTGCGATCTGCAACCGGCATCTGGTGAAGTATCCGGATCACGCCTTGTTCCAAGGACTCAAGTTCGACGTGCAGGAGCAGCAACGCCTGCAGTTGTCCGCCTACATAGCAGAGATCGACCGGCGCGTGGAGGCCGAAACGGACCTCGAACGAAAGGTCAATATCATCCGCGACGCGGTGGCGCGTTTTCCCGATGAAGCGCATTTCGCAGGCCTGTTGCGGATCATGACGGAGCGGCTCGATTTGGTCACGGGCATTATTGCGAAAGCGCGCTATTACGAAGAACGCCTGCAGTTCGCCGAAGCTTTGACGCAATGGGAAATTCTGCGCTCCATCCACTCGCGGCACCCCGGATTGCAATTTGAAATCGAGCGCTTGGGGAAGCGCCTCGCACAGCAGGTGTGGGCGGACGGCAAAGCGCGGCACGTCCGGCAGATCGACGCGCGGCTCGAAGCGGGCGAGTACGAACGGGCTATCGAACTGGCGCAAGGCGGGCTCGAAGAGTACCCGGACGACAGTGAATTGCTGGCGTTGCAGCAACTCGCCACGGAAGCGCGAAACCGGGCAGTGGAAGCGCGGACGCTGCTCGAAGAAGGCGAGCGGCTGTTCGAAAGCGGCCACTTCGACGACGCGCTTACGGTGCTTCACAAAGCGCAGGAGATGGATGCGCGGTGCGGAAGGGCGTGTCCGCAGTTGTTGGACAAGCTGGTGGCACGGGCGCAATTGCTGATCGACAGCGACCCGCCCGCGGCCGAACGATGCGTCGAAAGCGCGTTTGCGCTCGACCCCTCGCATGCTGGCGCGCGAGATATGCACCGGTTGTTGCAGGATGGTGGGAGCCGAAGCGCGGTGGCCGTCGAAACAGGACCAGACCGGGTCTCGCTCCATCCGGAAACGCGCGAATTTCAGCCCGTCATGGACACGGTGTTATTGGGCGAAGCGCACGGAACGGAAATCTTCCCGGTTGGCGGCGATGCCACCGTAGCGCCTACTCCCGAACCTCCGCCGGCGGTGGTCTCGAAGCCACGCAGGACGATTGTAATTCGATGGGCCGCGCCCGGCGCGCTGGCGCTAGTGGTTGTAGCGGCTGTTGTGGTCCTCATGTTGCGGCCCCGTCCAGCGCCTCAGCCGCCGGCACTCGTGGCTTTCCAAATCCATATCACGCCGGCCGGCGCCAGTGTTTACTTGGGAGACAAGATCATTGGCACGTCGGACTCGCGGATGGCCCTTCCCCCTGGCGCTTACAACTTTCAGGTTGCCAAGGAAGGATACCAGTCTAAGGTAATTCCTGTTGAACTGCGCGCTGGAAGATCGGCGCAGCGGACCGGCGTGACACTCGATCCGCTACCGCAGAAACTCAAAATCAGCACGGATCTGAAGGCTGGAAAAGTATCGCTCGACGGAGCCGCCGCCGTCGACCTGGATATTAATGGCGAACTCGTCATTGATGTTGCAGCACCGGGAAAACATACGCTGCAGATCGAGAGCGGTACGGAGAAGGCGGCGGTTTCGTTCGAGACGTCGCCGTTAGCGCTGCCCGTGATCGCGAAGCCGGAGGCATCCGCGGGGCTCGATGTGGTCCTGGTGAGCGCGTATCGGGATCGCGCTTCGATTCAGACGACACTTGGCGCGGTTCCCGCGCGCATCGACGACCGCGATGCGGGATCGCTCACGCCGAACGGTCTCGAACTCAACGAGCTCGCGCCAGCTTCTCACGACCTGACATTGGGAACAGGCGCACGCGCTTGGAACGGCGACATCGCGCCCGGGCGTGAACCTTCCCTCAGCGTGTTTGTGAGGTCGGGTGTGCGATTAGGGACGATTCTTGTGGAGGTCGAAGGCCCCAACGGTTCGCAAGTGACGCTCGACAACATAGTGAAAGGAGCCACAAAGGACGGGATTCTCCGCATGTTCGCGGAACCCGGGACGCACTCGATTCGCGCGGCTCACGAGGGTTATCTCGAGGCCCGCAAGGACGGCGTCGTGGTACGGAAGGGCCAGTTTGTGCGGGTCCCAATTCTTCTGATGCGAAGGGTAGATGTCGTCCCTGAACCGATCGGCGGTAGGCTTGCAACCGCCACGGGCAAACTGATGCTGGATATTTCACCATCTTCGGCGAAAGTCAAATATCAACGCATCGGCGAGGACGCGTGGCACGAAGCGGCAGCCTCCGGGTTGGTTCTGGAAATTGGACATTATCTAATCGCCGCGAGCGCGCCAGGATACGCGGACCAGAACGCAGACGTCACGGTCGATGCGGGCGCGACGAAAACCACCTCGCTCAATCTGCAGAAGGCCGTCCCCAAGCCTCCGCCGCCCGAGTCGATTATGGATGCCAAGAATTGGTCCCAGCCGTGGTCCCAGGCTAGCGGCTGGTTTGCTCGCACCGGCGGTGATTTCGTGCTGTACAATCCGACGCCCGCCATAGGGATCTTTCGCTTCACGGCACAGCCCAATAAATCGTTCCGGGGCGCCGGCAAGATCCGGTGGGTGTTGAACTATCTGGACGAGAGAAACTACATTCTTTTCGAACTCGACAAGAATTACAACCGCAGCGTGTTCCGGGATGGAAAGCGAACCGGCCGTGGGGAGAAGACGAAAGTCGACGCCGCGGCGGCCTATTACAATCTGGAACTTTCCGTGACGCCGAAGCGGATTGTGGTCAAGCTGTTACTCGGCGACAAAAGCTCGGCCATACTCGATGAATGGGAACCGACCGATGCGGACCTCTCGAAAGGCCACTTCGGCTTCTACCTTCCGGGCGAGACTCAGATGTTGCTCGCGAATTTTAGCTTTACCGGCCAGTAACTTTACGCGGCTTGCTTGACGGGGTGCTCGCTGTCGAGCGACGCGCTCATGGAGGCAGTGCGCTCCAATTTGCCCCAACCTACCAGGCGTCCGCGTAGCGCGTACAACACGGATTTGAAGAGCACATAATACAACAGGTAGCGATAGAAAATCCGCTGCGCGAACAATAACGCCAGATCCCACGGCTTGGCGGCTTCGAGTGCATAGGCGAGCACTCCCGTGATCAGTTCGAGGCCGAAGAGCGCGAAATAGTACGCAGCGACGAGCCGCCAGTTGCCCGCGAAGAGCGCAATGATCATCGCGATTTCGGCGAAAGGCGAAAGCGCGGCGAGCAGAACCTGGAAGATCCAGATGCTGGGCAGCGCGACAAATCCGAGGTAACCGTACTGCGGATTGAAGGTCGCGTCGCGATGTTTCCACGCTGCCTGCAAGGTTCCAAATCCCCAGCGGAAGCGCTGCGTCGCGAGAGCCCGCATGGTCTCCGGCGCTTCGGTGTACGCAATGGCGCTCTCTTCATAACGGATCTCGTAACCGAGCCGCCGGATGGATAAGGTGATGTCGGTGTCTTCGGCCAGCGTGTCGTGTCCGAATCCGCCGCACGCCACGATCAGGTCTTTGCGCCACGCACCGACCGCGCCAGGCACCACGGTGATGGCATTTAATAAATCGAGCGCGCGCCGGTCCAGATTGAATCCGAAAATGTACTCGATGGATTGGAACTTTGTAATCCATTTCTGTTTGTTGCCGACGCGCGCGTTGCCGGAGACGGCGCCAACCTTGCGGTCCGCGAAATGCCGCACCAACTTATCGATGGTGCCGCGGCGGAAAATCGTGTCCGCGTCGAGCGCCACCAGGATCTCATTTTGCGCTTCGCGGATACCGTAATTCAGAGCTTCGGATTTGCCGGCGTTCGGCTGCGTCAAGATGCGAACGCGTGGATCGGAACTGAACGATTCGCGCAGCACGCGCAGGGTCGTGTCTTTCGATCCGTCGTCCACCACGATAACTTCCAGGTCCGAATAGCCGTTGTTCAGGATCGACCGCACAGTGCGCGCGATCACCTTCTCCTCGTTGTAGGCGGCGATCGCGACAGACACCGGCGGGTGGAATGAAGGATCGAAGGTCCGTTTCGCGCGCTTGCGTTTTTGAATCACAGCGAGCACGCCGTAGATGAGAGAGCGCGCCAGGGTCAGATAAATCGCGATGAGAAAGAGCAGGCCCGCAATTTTCTTGATGGCGCCTTTGGTGGTTAGCGCTTCGCCTTCCACTCTCGCCCAGCGCAGTTCTTCGGGGCTCGGAACAGGCATCAGCTTGGCGCGCGAATCGTTCATCAGCTTTTCGACCGGCACGAAGGTGTAGCCTTGCGCCCGCAGCGCGTCGATGATGCGCGGGAGCGCCGCGACCGTGGCCACGCGATTGCCGCCCGCATCGTGCAGCAGGATCAAATGTCCGTTATCCTTCTCCGCCATCACCTCGTCGAAGATGCGATCCGGCGTAGTGCCCGCCTCCCAATCGCGCGGGTCGATGCTCTCCGCGATGGTCACGTAATTCAAATCCTGCGCGCGCTTGATCGGCAGAATTTCGGCCGGCGTGGTGGGCTCGCTGTCGGCGTTGTAAGGTGGACGGAACAGCTTCGTCCCGTGGCCGGTATCGTTTTCGATCAGCCGCAGCGTCGTGCTCAACTCGAATTTCGTGCGCTCGGCCGACTCCTGCGCGATGTTCGGATGCGAATAGGTGTGGTTGCCGATGGTGTGGCCCTCGGCGTATTCGCGCTTGATGAAATTCGGGAACTGTTCCGCGTTTTCTCCGATCACGAAGAACGTCGCCGGCACCTGCTTCTGTTTCAGGATGTCGAGAACTTGCGGCGTATACTCCGATGGACCGTCGTCGAAGGTGATGGCCATTTCTTTGCCCGCCTCGCCGCCGGTGTGCTCGACGACCCAGTACGACGGGTACGCCTGATATTCTTCCGCGTAGTCGCCATCCTTCTCTCGCCAAACATTACGAGTGCCGTCGTGCGGCGTATCGACGATGCGCAGCACCTCGCCGGTACCGTAGTGTTCCACCGAAGCTTGCGCCGTTAGTTTGAATAACGGAACGGGGCTATAACTCGGGTCCGGCCATTGGTGCGGCGCGAACAGGCTCCATAGGCCGGGATCTTCGCCGCCGAGACGCCACAACGCGACGCCACGGAATCCGCCGTCTGCGATATCGTGCACCTGATTCAGCGCGGTAACGGCGTCCAGGAACCAAACCTCGTGCTGCTGATTGCCGCTCTTGTAGCGCAGCACCGGATTTTCTTCATCCTTGTCCCATTCCACGGAAACGTGGTTAGCCTCGGCCGCGGAGATCACGTCGCCGTAGGTCACTTCAACGCCACCGTCGCGCGTCCCAATAATCCAGTCGTACCCGTAGTTGCCGAAACCGATCACGGTTTTTTCGGCAGGCAGCAGCGTCGCCAGATGGTCGAGTTGACCCTGGAACCATTCCTCCGACGCGATGGGACCGGGCTTGCTGGTCTGATAGTGTTCGTCGTAGACCATCGGAACGATGTAGTCGCCGATGTCCGCGAGTTTCTTGAGATCGTACGCCACGTCGTCATCGCTGGGGACGCTTTCGGCGATCAGGTACCCGGCCGGTTTGAGCTTAGCCTGCAGCTCTACCATGAACGTCACCAGCTTGGCGCGATCTCGCGTGTTGAGCTGTTCAAAATCGATGCTGACGCCTGCGAACTTGTGCTCCACGATGTTGCTGTAGATGTTGTCGACCAGGTTGGCGCGCGCATCGGCGTTACTCAGAACATTGTGCAGATCGCGCGATTGCCAGCCGTCTCTATAATTGTTCACCTGCACCAGAATGGGAAGATTCGCATCGTGCGCGATGCGGATCACGGTCGGATCGGAATCGTCACTGACGTCGCCCTTGCCGTTCTGAATGGTCATCCACTCCGGAATCAGGTGCGTCATGCGATTCAGATTGAAGCGCAACGAGACCATGCTCGCAGGGTCCCAGTTGACGTAGTATCCGAAAACGACGGGCGCGCCTTCATGCGTCTTCGCGGCGATCTTCGGATGGATTACGGGGTTCCCGCCGTTACGAACGTAAGCGACTTTTCGAGTGCGGTACGGCACGGCCTTGGCGGCCTTTTCGCCTTTTGTGATGGTGGCCAACTCGCCGAAATTCGCGAGGTGTTGGACAGAAGGCAGGCCCAGCGCGGGCAGGATGGGATTGCTTATGATGGCGAGCGCGAGCAGGACGAGCAACGCAACGGCTGCGATTCCCGCGATACCGACGATGCGTCGAAATCGTGTCCAGCGGCGGCCGGTAGGATCGTAAAATACGAACGTGCGTTGCATAAAGGACTCTCGTTTATTTAGAAGCGCGCGCGGCTCTTTCCGGTTCATCTATCTTGTTGAAAATAAATTCATTAAGATAGGTTTAATATGACTCCGGATAATCAGCCAACGGCCTTATTGGACTATAACGTTTTCACTTACGATCCAGTACTCTCAGGCGCCTTAGACCGCGAAGGTGCAGCTTGGGCACGCGCCCATGTCGAGCAGTTCGGCCAGGTGTTGGGAACCGAAGCGGCGATACGGTTAGGCTTCGAAGCCAATGAAAATCCACCGGTTCTGTGCGCCGATGACGAGGTCGAGTTTCATCCTTCCTGGCACGCGTTGCTGCGATTGTCGAAGGAAAACGGCGTACATGCGCTGCCCTGGCAGACCGATTGTCCTGGAGCCCACGTGGCGCGCGCGGCACTAATGTACCTAGCCTCCCAGAACGAAGCCGGCCACACCTGCCCGATCTCGATGACCTACGCATCGGTTCCAGCGATCCGCAAATCGCCGGAAATGGCGAAAGAGTGGGCGCCACGCATCGCGGCGTTCTCTTACGATCCGCAATTTCGGCCCGCGTCCGAGAAGAGCGGCGTGCTGATCGGGATGTCGATGACGGAGAAGCAGGGCGGCTCCGACGTCCGCGCCAACACCACCGCAGCAGAGCTTTTGAGCGGATCGGAATATCGCATTACGGGCGCGAAGTGGTTCTGCTCCGCTCCGATGAACGACGCGTTCTTGATTCTGGCGCAGGCGCCGGCCGGTCTGACGTGTTTTCTGCTGCCGCGCTGGACGCCGGACGGCAAACGCAACGAATTTCATATCGAGCGGCTGAAACCGAAGCTCGGGAATCGCTCGAATGCTTCGGCCGAGATTCGCTTCGACGGGGCCTGGGCGCACCGCATCGGCGAGGAGGGCCGTGGCGTTCCGGCCATCATGGAGATGGTGCAGCATACCAGGCTCGATTGCATTATTGGATCGAGCGCTCTGATGCGGCAGGCTTTCGTGCAGGCGCGGCATCATGCGGAGCGACGCATGGCTTTCGGCAAGCTTTTAATCGATCAGCCGCTGATGCGGACGGTGCTGGCCGATCTGGAAAAGGAATCGAACGCGGCTGCGCTCCTGATGATGCGAATCGCACGGGCGTTCGATGCCCGCGAATCCGATACGTATGAACGGGCGTTTGCGCGCCTCGCCACGCCGGTGGCGAAGTACTGGATCTGCAAGCGCTGTCCTTCTGTCGTCGTGGAAGCGATGGAATGCCTCGGCGGGAACGGCTATATCGACGATTGCATTATGCCGCGGCTCTATCGCGAGGCCCCGCTCAATTCCATTTGGGAGGGATGCGGCAACGTCATTTGCCTGGATATTTTGCGGGCCATGAAGAAGGAGCCGGAGATAGCGGCGGTGTTGATTCAGGAGGCTCGGCTGGCGCGGTCGGCCGACCGGCGGTTCGATGCGTTTGTCGATGCGCTGGAAGCCGATCTGCCGAAGGCGGAAGAGGCGACGGCGCGAAGTTATGCGGAGCGGCTCGCTGTGGCTTTGCAGGGGTCGTTGATGATTCGGTATGGCGTGGATCGATCTCACTTCTTCTCGAAATTCAGTGCTATCCCTGCCTGAGATCGAGCGGTCGAGGATGTGTTGGCTTCACGCGGCATGAGGCTTTTCATAATACACTCGCATGATCCGGCCGGAGCAGTCGATGCTGCATCGGAATCGAGCCGCGGCGCAGCGCCCGGCAAGCCATACGTCCCGGCCCTAAAAGCATAATTAGCCCTCAATCTCTCAGCGCGCGGACCGGCGCGGCGCCCCGTTTATTGGACCACCCAATTCGTGTTCTCTGCGATGCGGGCGTCCCGATTACGTTGAACACCGACGATCCGCCGATGTTCGGATGCACGTTGAGCGGGGAGTACGAGATTGCGCGGCAGGAGCTTGGGTTCACCGCGAGCGATTTAGAGGGCATCGCCGCGAACGGCTTCCGGTTTGCGTTTGGGGCGAAGAGCCACGCTAATCAGTGATGTACACCGTATAGCTCGTCGCCAACTTGTACCCGAGCTTTCGATACAGGTTATATCCCGACCGCGTCGATTGCAGGGCCGTCCTTCCGATCCCGGTCTCGAGCCGAACGCTCTCCAGAACGTGCCGCATCAGCGCTTCCGCGTAACCTCGATTGCGATGGCTCGGCAGCGTTCCCACGGAATAAACACCGGCGACACCTGCTGCAATTACGACCGCTGTAGTGGCAACCGCGGTCCCGTTCGCATAACCGATCCAGCCACGGAACGATCCGTTCCAGGCACGATCCGCGCCGTACACTTCCCGGCAAACGCTCCACGGCACATCGAAACACACGCTGGTGAGGTGGGCAAACGCAGCCCGCGTATTTTCGTCCGCGACGCGTCTCACTTCAATTGCCGGCATGCTCCGCGAAACGGGCGCGAGGCTCTCCGCGATCATTCCCGGAGCATCCGTCAGCTCGATCATGCCATGACTTTCCAGCATGTTCCGGGCGCGCCGCAGCAGAGGCCTGCCGACAAAATCGTTGCAATACCAATACGACCAGCGCAGCTTGCGGCCCGCAAAATACGCCGCGGGTTCTTCGATGCGCTGTTCCAGCACCGCCGTTTCGCCGCCAATCGGTTGCGACAGAACGCCGGCATTGAATGCGGCATAATCGAGCCCGCAGTAGATCGTCGCGACACCGGGCATCTCGATCACTTCGGCGTTCTGGTGCGCGCGTCCAAAGAAGCGCATCGCTTCCGTGAGGTTTTCCGTAATAGTGCGCGCGTCGGGGCTACACACGAACGCCGATTAAAGCAGACTCAATGGGTCAACGTCAATCACGAGCGCCGTCGGTCCCCATTTTTTATCCAAAGCAAATCGGCGCAGGCGCTGCAGCAATTCGTTCAGGACCTTGCG